>NZ_CP139304.1:600000-785000 GCF_034092415.1 Prochlorococcus sp. MIT 1341
CTAAAGATCAAGAAGTTATCGATGAAAGTCTTGAAATAATGACTTGGTCACTGAAAAAAGATTCAGACCAGCTAAATATAATTAGAGAAAATGATAAGAAAAGTAGAGAAATAATCAATCAGCTCTTAAAGCAAAATGATGACGTATTCAAGCTGCATCTCGACAAATTTAAATATGCTTGCCGATATCCAGGTGAAGACCCTGATTGTCATAAAGAATCTGCAAGGAGAATTCTTTATGAATGGAACCTTCGCTTAAAAGGTAAAAGTTCACCAAGCAGTAACTGGCTTGTTGGTAACAATGAAAGTCTTGCTGATTGGGGAATATGGCCATTTGTTCGGCAATATATGCATACCGACTCAAAATGGATAAATGAAAACCATGAAATGGAACCAATACGTGAATGGTTGAATAAATTCACGAGAAGTAATCTATTTGAAATATTAATGCTTAAACAAAAACCTTGGTCAAAAACTCATAAACCCATAAGTTTCCCGAGGTACTCAACAACATCATCATCAAAAAACATAGCTATCACCTGGCCAAAAATAGAAAGTACATGAAACAAACTCTTTACTCATATAAAAGCCACTATTGATGAAAATCAACATAATCAAATTAACTTCACCAATAAGGATAAAAAAGTCTAGGTAGAAACCTCCTAACCTATGTACATGGAGAAAATCTATTAGCTGATTTAGCTTCCTTTAACGAATAACCTTAAATAAAAGTATTAGGTTTTAAGCTATTCATCTCTTCTTTTATCAATTATTCTTGCCAATTCTAAGAAATAACCTGCTGTACAAAATTTACCTAGGTTCCTCTCTCTGTTACCAGAATCACTTCTAAGCTCAGCAGTTTCAGCCATTAGCAAATCCAGTTCATGTTGGGGCATCTCATATAGCTCTCTCAACTCAATCTCTCTATCTAGCAAATGGCTCTTAAACCATTTTTCCCTCAATTGCTTGGAAACTTCTCTTTTGCGAGTGTAGTCCATCAAGTTCTACAAAGGAAAACATAGTTTCATAATAAAGGGTGTATGGGACTCATCGGTTCTCCTAGAAATTTTATTAGGAAATTAGATAATTTCAATTATCAAAGCTTAATCAACTTCATTGCCGAATGAGGATCGCAATTATAAAAAAAAGAAACGTAATCACCCCTGATATTTCTGTCCAGCCCATTAAACCAAAATTAATTATCCCAATAGGAGCAAGTACAGTTATGACACCTCCAGACAGAAGTGGCTGGACAAATAATTGCTTGATGGAAAAAACAGGTAGGGCATTAGTATTACTTCTTGGATCTGCAAGTCTTAATAAAAGAAGGCCACTTGCTGCAACGCCTGTTGCATTTCCAAATTCGGTTAGAGATCGCTCAAACCATTCAATATTAAATATCAATTTTGAGAAAAAAAGCATCACAGTCAGATTCCAAATCAATCCCGCTAATGACAAAGCAGTTATAGGGACCCAATCAGCGATTAAAATTGGCAAGTTAATACTTGCCATAGCCGTAATAATTAACAGGTCAGTACATAACGTTCCAATCTCACGTTGAACAACATGCGACACAATCTCAGTTTGTTCCAACCTTTCTAGAGCAAAACGCACCAAAAGCGAACCAAGTAAAGCAAGGGGGAAAACAGGGAAAGTAGTCCAAACTTGCTCATAAATATCACCAAAAAAAGGAGATAAGGACCTTAATAAATTCAACATCAAAACGGCAAATCCAACTGCTAAGCCTGGGAGTGCGAGATTTACAGCTAATTGGCGAAATCGGTGAGAAAGATTTATTACGTCGCTTTCTTCAAGCAATGAAGATGTCGCTGGAAGAGTTTCTAGTCGATTCACACCCCAACCCTTCAACCTTCCAAGCACAACTAAAAGACTCCCGATAATCGTTGAAGCAAGTAAGCCAACTGTTGCCATTGCAAGACCAAGATCCTTTCCTGCTAAAAACCCCAGCTTTTGAAAACTATCACCCATGACAGCAGCAGCACCATGCCCTCCCTCGAAGCCAACTTCGATAAGACACCCCATCAAAGGGTCGACACCTTGAAATGGAATTAAAAAAAAGATCACAACTAGCCCACCAACGAGATATTGACCAAATCCAAGAAGTAAGCCAAGAAGAGCTTGCGAAGCTACAGGCTGAACTAATCCCTTTCCCTTTGGCAGTGGTCGGCCTATTAACAAAGTTCCAAAAACAAGTGTCAAAAGAGGTGAAGGCAATTCAGTCCATATATCTGTGACGCCTTGGGGTAAAACAGGAAGAAATCCATATGGACCAAGGATTAATCCACAAAGACCTGCAACAAGAGCAATTGGTATACCAATTTGCTCTAGACGAATAGCAGGTTCAAGCCTCCTTCCAAGGCCTAATAAAAAACCCAAAAGAATTAGCAAGACAAAGGCCAACCCAATGCTTGTATTTGCAGTAGGTTGAATCTCAAGCATTATTTGATGAACCCCTCATGTTCACATGACTTAAGAGAAAAGCAGAAAAAGATCAATATCCATCTTCTGTTGAGTTCGTCTTGTGGCAATTAATCATTTCTTGAGCATGTCTGAACCTTTTAAGAGGCTAGCCCTAAGTAAAAATCATAGTCAAAATAGATATCAGATCCTTATAAAAAGCTAACAAGAAGGTTCAATTCTCTACTCAATCATGAAGCAATCATAAATTTCAACACCGAGTGATTTACTAGCACAGCCTTATCTACGCTAAACAATGAAGTTGCTTAAAGTATTCAGGATAACTTTTGAAGAGGTTTCGCAGAAAAAAGAATTATGTGGGTATTATTAGATATATCAATAACTCTCCCAAATAGCCCTATCACAGAAGTGATTCCAATGAAAAAGATCTTTTTTGGAATAAGTTACGCTACGGCCTGGATAATTGCTTCACTAGGCCTAGGGATGATAATAAATATTGGATTAATACGATCAGGAGCTTATGTGAGTGGTGATTCTGCAGAAACAATTGTCTTCTGCTTAGTAGGCCTTCTTGCTCTAGGTGGAGCATATTCACTTTATGGAGAAGTATTTTCTAAAGAGAGTCTTGAAGAAGATTCGAAAACAGACAGTATTTCGGACTGATTTTCTAGGGATTGAATTAGAGTTACTTTGTTACAAAGACATAAAAACTTAACTATAATGGCTTCTACTCCATAGATATAATTCAGAGCTTGAGGGATTTTTGTCAACAGTACATTTTGCCTCATGCATGAGATTTCTCATTATTGGATGAAGAGCCTCCCTGAACCTCCTAAAGTCAGACAGCCTTTTATAAAGCCTGATATTGGGCATTGTTTGATCTTCTTGCTGATTTATTATGCACTGGTTCTCAACTTTTGCAATGTCTAGCAATAGATAGACACTTGAACAGCGTAAACAACATTCAACCTTTAAAATTTGAAATCAAGATGATTTTTTTGATATAGCAGCTAATCGAAACAGTTCGAACTAACGGGTTACTCAAAAACAATAAGACAGGAAAGCAGCTGTGCCGAAATTAATCGGGCACTTTTTTGATTATATGAGAAAAATAAACCCTAAAGCCCATGTTATTTGCCTGGATGAAAAGGCGCGAATCGCAATCTTCTCCTAATCACCATCTCAATAAGCTATACATAGGCACTTCTACTCATTATTATTAATACTTAGAGCACGTCTACCTCTAAGTATTAATACCTCTCTTGTTTAGAGGGTTGAATTACCTAAGCGTGTTCTCTTTGCCAATGGCTAACAGTCGCAGGAGAAAACTTATGCCCATGCTTCCTGCCTAGAGCAACGATACAACTATTATTTACTCCACAATCAGCTATTTGACGCTGAAGTCCTTTATCGGATTCAGCCTTGGTAAATAAATTCTCTAGTTGTTTTTTAGACATGGTTCAACTGGTAACTCTAATTAAATTAATAGCAACAAATAGATTAACGGAGATGTTTGAAAGCAGATTTTCTTAACTTTTCTGCGAATTTACTGAATTTCTAGTAGTAAAAACCAAGAAAAGTAATTTTTGCAGAAGGATGATGACAAAACATAAAAATATAAACTCATAAGAAATTTAGAAATATCTTTATGAAAAAGCTTCTCTCTTGGTATTTATCAAGTTTGCATAGAGTTCAGTTCTCTCATTATTTTTTGCCCGGTAAATTTTGGCGCCCAATCAAAAATGAACTTCAAATACCGTTAGTTGCCTGAACAAAAGATTACTCCTGAACCAATAGGACCTCTTTACCATCTATCCTTAAAATAGTTAACTTCCAGGAAAAGCACCACAAAAAATCAAATAATCATAAGTTCTTAAGGCATATAACTCAACTATTTTTCTCGTTTCGCGAGGGATCCTTTGTCCAGATCGAAAATTTCAATGGAGCCAAGCGGACTCGAACCGCTGACCCCCTGCATGCCATGCAGGTGCTCTACCAGCTGAGCTATGGCCCCGTGAATTAAATAATACAGTGACATCAAGGATTATCAGGGAAAGCAAAGAAAGAAGTGATTTGCTTGATAGTGCTTGATAGTGGCTGATATAGCGATTATGCGCAACAACATACGCAATGGATTGCTAGTCACCGCATGGGTTCTTGGAACGAATGGCACAAAGTAATGCCAAAGACGATCAAACTCAAGAAGGGAGGAGGATGGTCTTCACGAGACATTGAGAGAAAAGGGGGCAAAAACTCGGGTCACTTAGCGATACCAAGATGATCTCGGAATGAAGAACACAAGAATTACACCCTTCTTGCCCTATGAATCGACTTCAAGAACTCAAATTAAGATTATCACTGCAACAGCAGAACCAAAAAGATTGATGGAGTCAACAAACCTCTCTTTGCCACATGCAAAGAAGTTCTATTAGCGCAATATCAAAAGACAGCGAATCGATACTTTGACAGCTGAAGCAATTTAGTTGAAGCAGTTCTTGAGTTCTAAGGCCAACAAAGGAGAGAAGCACCTCGTAATTCAAGGCAGACAACAATCGAGTTTTAGAACCCTTGAAGCAAGGCCATGACCGAGGAACAGTCAAAATTAATGATGCATTATGCAGAAATACCTCTTGCAAAATCTCCATAGGGGTGCTAAAGGCCTAAAGAGCAATTTGAAGGTTTGTAGAAGCCTTGTTGGAACTCGCAGTTAACAACCCTGTGCATATAAAAATGACTTCCTTCATCAGTCGAAATCAAGCAGCATCAAATAGGAAGCACCAACAAAAGCAGCGAGAAAATATTTTCCTTATAAATAAGGGACTAAAATTTTTGTTTTCTCAAAATAGCTTTGCAGGGAGGTGCAAATACCGTATTTATGCTTTGTATGAGCTTTGGTCAGTCTTTAGGGGTCAGCGGTGCTTATCCCCTTTGCACCCATAACCTATGTTTGTGATTAAATACCTAATAATGAAAATTCACAAGAATCACTATAGTGGACAATCAAGTGTTAAATGACCAAGATACATCCTGTTCGATTTGCGGAAATTCGACCATTAAAATATCCCGAACTCAGGTATTTAATAGTAGCAAAAAGTTTGACTGGATTAGTGACAGTACATTTAACCTCTCGAATTTAGATAGAGCAACTGTAGAGTTAAGATTTTGTCTAAGCTGTTTTCATAGCTTTCTCACACCAAAATTTGATACCTCTAGACTTTATGATCAGGAAACAGGCTATATCGAGCGAAAAAAACAATATGAAATTTACCATCCGGGAAAAATCTACGGTAAATTTAATCCTAATATAGGAAAAGGCAAGACTATTTTTTCAGGTTCTTCTAAGGAACTGAATCGTTTCAAGGATTATATGAATATGTTTTATCAGCTATCTTTAAGATACCATTTAACTTACGATAATTTCTCAATTCTTGATTGGGGTGGAGGCGATGGCTATGTAAGTTCTATCTTTGCTAACCTTATAAAATCTATGCTCTATCAAGAAGTTAATACTTATATATACGACCATTCGGATTGGCAAGCAAATAACAAAGGAATAGTAAGTTTAGACCAAATTGATAAAAAAGTACAGCTTATCATTTTTTCCCATATATTAGAACATACGCATGAACCTTTAAAAGAAATCAAACAAGCATTGGATTTTGCAGATAAAAATTGCTTGGTTCTCATTGAAGTTCCTGACGAAAGACATAATAATCTATTAGCATTATTTGGAAAGAAGTTTGGCATGCATTATCATGTAACACATTTCAGCAGGAAAAGCCTTTCTCGGCTTATGAATAAATCTGGAATATATGGAGTGAAAACAAAATATAATTTCAATTCCAGTTACAGAGGCCAGCAAATGCATTCAATTATTGGAATAGGAATAGCAGGTAAGGACAATGAATTTAATTCATCGACAATACCATTTGTTTACGAATTACTCACCTCTATATTTTTTACTTTTAGAAAGTCAATTGAAGTGGTAATTAGAGAAACAAAAGCATATGTCAAGAATTTTTCTAAAAAATAAATTAGGGTTTGCTTGTGAATTAGAGGTTAAAAGATTGCGAACTATTAAAAAATTTTAATTTGGCTGCTATAAATAGCATTAATTAATCAAAGAACTATAAAAATCTAAAATTCTTTCAAGCTCTGATTTTAATCAAATATTTAATTTTTTCTAAGGAAATAAGTTTCACACGAAAATAAAAAATATTCTTTCCTTCTGAAGTTTTTAGAGAATTGTTCCTATAGAAATTCTAGCCCTAAAGGTCAAACATGTCTCCAAACAGCAATCAGTTTTCCTTGTATTTGAACTTGATCAGCATTTAATTCGATAGGTTCATATGCTGCATTAGCCGCTTCCAATTTCACCAAGGATCCACTCCTATAAAAATACTTCAAGGTAGTTCCGCTTCCCAAAACCAGAGCACTAACAACTGTGCCATTTCTCAAGCGAGATGGCTCCTGAACAGGCTCCATAAGGACCACATCTCCATCAGCAATATGCGCGTCTACCATAGAATCCCCATTTACATTTAACGCAAATACACCCTTTTTATCTAGTACTGATGTCAGATCAAGTCGATCCTGAACATCATCGAAGGTTTCTACTAATCCGCCTGCAGCAACTGCGCCAAGTACTGGTATTCCACAATTCACTCCGCTTGTTATTTCTCCAAGCAACTGAAGAGTCCTTGCCTGACCTTCCTGCCATGTAATCCAACCTTTTTGCTGAAGATGTCTTAGCCGACTTTGAATTGGGGCTGGCGAGCGTAAGCCCATCCCTTGCATCATTTGCCTAATTGAGGGGCTGTGTTGATGAGTACTAATAAAATCAGCTAACCAGTCATAAAGCTCTTTCTGAGCTGGCGTCAGCAACTCTTCTTCTTGAGATGTCACGAGGAGTGCACATGTACGTCAATACATTTGTACCTACTGTATTTAATATTGGCAATACTCAAAGTCCTCCTAGGACAGCAGCTAAAAGAGCCTGCTGAACATGCAATCGATTTTCAGCTTGATCAAAAATTCGACTGGATACTGATTCAAAAAGGCCAGAACTAATTTCCTCCCCACGATGGGCTGGTAAACAGTGCAAAACGATTGCATTTGAATCAGCCTTTGAAAAAAGCTCCTCGTCAAGGCAAAAACCCTCAAAAGCTTTTGCTCGAACAGATTGCTCTTCTTCTTGACCCATCGAAGCCCAAACATCTGTATAAACAGCCTCTGCTCCTCGTATAGCCTCAAGTGGATTATTAAAGATCTCAATTTTTGCTTTAGCCTGAGAAAGCTCAAGAGCTTTGTTCATCATTTCTGAAAGTGGTTCAAACCCTTTTGGGGAAGCAACTCGAATATTTACACCTAATAAAGAACCACAAATCATCAAAGAATGAGCGACATTATTCCCATCACCTATATAACAAAGAGTTTTACCCTCTACTTCACCAAAGGTTTCTTTAACGGTCAAGAAGTCTGCCAAAGCCTGGCAAGGGTGTTCTATATCAGTCAATGCATTCAGAACAGGTATTGAAGCCCAGTGGGCGTAATCAATTAATTCCTTTTGTTCAAAAGTTCTCACCGCAAGTACGTCACAAAAGCGGCTCAAAACTCTTGCCGTGTCTTTAAGAGGCTCTCCTCTCCCCAGTTGGGTAACCTGTGGATTTAAATCTACTGTTTGTCCTCCCAAGCGAGCCATTGCAACTTGAAAACTTACTCTTGTCCTTGTAGAAGCCTTAGTAAAAATGAGACCAAGAACACGATTACCTAGGTCAATTCTTCTTTCAGCATTTTTGAGCTGCATTGCCAACTCAAGTAATGCAGATATTTGAAGAGCACTTAAGTCACCAGAAGACAAAAAGTCTTTTCCCTTGAGAGAGGAAAGTACTGCAGCAACCCCTTGATTACGGTCAGCCATATGATGAGTTTGCGTTATAAAGGAAGTTTCAATCGATATTAAAACCCCTGATCGATAAAACCCTTAATGAGAAACAAGACCTGTGGGAAGGTTACTAGCATCAAGCATCTCTTTAAGTTCATCTCCCTCTATAACTTCCTTCTCAAGAATTTTCTGGGCAATATTTTCCAGCAATGAAAGATTATTTCTGAGTATCTTCAACGCATTGTCATGTCCATCATCAACCAAACTCCTTACCTCCTTATCAATGGCTTGCGCAGTTGCATCACTAACTACTCTCCTTGGATTATTTCCGCCTCCAAGGAACTGCCCCCCACCTTGTTTGTCATAAGCCAAAGGGCCCAAGATCTCACTCATCCCATAGGTCCCAACCATTTGTTCAGCTAAATCAGTTGCTCGTTGCAAATCATTTGCAGCTCCTGTGGTGATTTTTCCGAAAACAATCTCCTCAGCAGATCTCCCGCCTAACAAAGTCGCGATCTGTCCTTGCAAATCTTGCTTGGAATTAAGGAAACGCTCCTCTGTTGGCAATTGCAAGGTATATCCAAGCGCACTCATACCTCTAGGAACAATAGAAATTTTTGCGACCTTGCTTCCTCCAGGCATCAAATGCCCCACTATTGCGTGACCCACCTCGTGATAAGCAACAACCTTCTTTTCATCTTCTTGCAGTACTCGGCTTTTCTTCTCGAGCCCAGCAACAACCCTTTCAATCGCTTCATTTAAGTCCTTCTGTTCTACTTTCTTACGCTTACCTCGTGCGGCCAACAAGGCTGATTCATTAACCATATTGGCCAAATCGGCTCCTGCAAAACCACTTGTAGCTTGAGCTATACGATCAAGATCTACTCCATCAGCAAGCTTCACCTTCTTCACATATATATCTAAAATTGTTTTTCTTCCAGAAAGATCTGGTCTGTCAACAAGTACTTGTCTATCAAAACGTCCTGGTCGCAATAAAGCTGCATCGAGAACCTCAGGTTGATTAGTGGCAGCAAGAACAATTACTGGCTTATCCGTAGCAGAGAACCCATCCATTTCGGTTAGTAATTGGTTGAGAGTTTGCTCTCTTTCGTCATTACCCCCAACTACACCCATGGAACCCGAACGACTCTTACCAATAGCATCCAGTTCATCAATAAAAATAATGCAGGGTGCCTTTTTCTTAGCTTGTTCAAACAAGTCTCTAACTCTTGCTGCACCTGCCCCAACAAACAACTCAACAAACTCTGAGCCTGAGATGATAAAAAAGGGAACACTCGCCTCACCTGCAACTGCCTTGGAAAGAAGTGTCTTACCAGTTCCTGGAGGGCCAACCAACAAAACGCCCTTAGGAATTCTTGCTCCGATATCTGTATATCTCTCAGGTGTTTTTAAAAAGTCAACAATCTCTGTTAACTCATCTTTTGCTTCATCAACACCTGCCACATCATCGAAAGTAACTCTCGACTCTTCGTCAGGAACATAAACCTTTGCTTTGCTCTTAGTAAAACTCAAGGCACCTTGTGCGCCTCCCCCTCCCATGCTTCTACGCGCGAAGAACTGAAGAACAAGAATAAATATCAGAGGTGGAACCACCCAACTTAGGACTGTGGTAAAAATATTTGGTTTCTTAGGTGGAGCTGCAGCAAATTCAACCCCTTTACTTTCAAGCCTTTGAGGCAAGTCCATATCGAAAATCGGGGTTGTAGCAAGAACAGATGGACTTCCATCCTGCGGATCCGATAATTCATAGCGAATTTGCTCCTGGGTTATATATGCCCTCTTGACCCCACCATCATTAACCTGATTGATAAACAATGAATAAGGCACACGTGGTACCTGGTTGCTTGGGTTTGGTACAAGGCTGCTTAAAAGCAACAAGAGTCCAAAACCAATCAAAATCAAGTTAATAATGCCAAAGCGACGATTTGGCCTGTTGTCATCTTGTCGTATCGGCATTTGCCCTATTCATCATCGGCACCCAAGCTAAGCCGAGGAAAATAAAAACGTTGTAATTTACTGGTGTAAGAACCGAACGTCACCTCAAGCGATAACGCCATTGGGGGGGGGCAAAAAGCGTTAAAGAAGTGAACTAAAAGGTTTTAAAGGGAAAGAATCAAAGAATCCCAAAGCAAAAAAACTTAAACAAGAAAGCTATAAGACAGCGCTGTAATTCCAATTTGACTCACAATTTTAAGGAAGGTAAACCAGCCTCACTCAAGCAAAGCCCTAACAAGCAAGTCTTGTCCAAAAGTTTTTTTCGAAATGGTTTTTAGAGTAAAGGCATCTTCAACTGAATAAAGGCCAAGCTCAGAAAGAGGAGTTCCTGCAGGGACCCCTCCCAGAAGCTTAGGCGCAAGCATCATTGCAATTTCCTGAACACAACCCTGTTTAATTGCAATAGAAGCAAGTTTTGGGCCACATTCCCAAAGAACAGAATTGCATCCCATTTCAGCCAATGAATGAAGCAAATCAATTGGTTCGGAAGATCTCAACTTAATTTTTCCAGGCCCCTTTGGGAGGTTGGATAACAACTTCTTGGGAACCTCTGGTCCATAAGCGATAAGTGTTCTAGAAATCGAAGTATCCCAAATTCTTGAATTTTCTGGCAAATCAAGGCTTCTACTAAAAACTACTCGTATTGGTTCTGGCGTTGATTTGCCTCTAGAGGTCAATAAAGGGTCATCTCTTCTAACAGTTTCGCCTCCAACAATTACAGCATCAACCTTTGCTCTTAGAGAATGCACCCAATCTCGAGACTTTTCATTTGTAATCCATTTACTAGCACCATTAGGAAGAGAGGTCCGACCATCAAAACTCATAGCCCATTTCATTATTCCCAATGGAAGACCAGTGCGAATTCTATGGATAAAAGCCTTGTTCTGACTAACAGCTAAATCTTCTAATACACCAGTAATAACCTCTAACCCGCCATCCCTTAGACGCTCTAACCCTGCACCTGACACACGTGAATCAGGATCTTGCAAGGCAACTACTACCCTCCTCAGACCTGAAGACAAAACCAAATCAGTACATGGAGGTGTTCTCCCTTGATGGCAACAAGGCTCCAAGGTAACGACCAAGGTTCCACCTTTTGCTTGATCACCAGCCTGATTAAGCGCTCCGACCTCAGCATGAGGAAGACCTGCACGAGCATGAAAGCCTTCCCCGACAAGAAAACCGCTTTCATTAATCACTACCGCTCCAACCAATGGATTAGGGCTTGTTCTGTTTTGGCCCAAAGCAGCTAATTGCAATGCACGCTGCATCCATGGTTCCCAAGGGCTTTTCACAAAATCACTCTTTTTTTCAAGACTTAGCAGGGTTATCTAATGATCGCCATTCACCAACTACGTAAGGAGGAACTGGTAATTCGGTGAAAACATTTGTTAAACACAATCTAAGAGGCCTATTGTTATTCAAATCAGTCAACAAAGGTGTGAGATCGAATTCTGCTGCTGCCTCCCTTGGATCTTTTGCTAGCTTTTCATTTAACAGCGTGATGTCTTCCAAAAACCAAGTTCTTAATCCTGCCTGAACCCTAAGCGCCATAGGGTGATCGAGACGAAGTGTTCCTGGATATCCAACAACTCTCAAAGTACTCTTTGAATCTAAATTGCCATCTCTATATGCCACCATTTGCCATGTTTGTGATTCAAGATCTCTAAGACTTTCTACACTACGGACCAATTTCACACCATCGTCACTTTGAAAACTTTGCAATTTTGCATGAGCTGAATGGGGATAAACAAAAAGGTTGGAAAATACAACCAGAAAAAATAATGCGACTTTGCTTAACAAAAGAAGTCTTTTTGAAGAAGAGCTATGAGATGTTTTTTGATACGTCATGAACTGCAATGCTATTTCTAAGCTTTGATTAGAGGAGATTTTCAAAAGGTTATTCTTGCTCAGCATCAAGAAGAGCATCAATAGTAATAGCCGTTCGAACAAGGGCTTGATATCGCTTTAGCACACGGTGGTTTCTATCTAACCAACGAGCAGGATCCTCAGAAGACTGGCTAAGCCTGCCAGGCTTAACCGAAGGCGCCTCGTCATCAATCAACTCCAAATCCTTTTGTTGTTGTATGAGAGCAATCATCAACTCATGAATACGCCTTCTTCTATTTAATGCATGATGAAAATTTTTGTCTGGATTTTCCACTAATGACAATCCCCTTTCAAGGCTAGAGCTGTGTCGATTTGAAATTCCATCAAAAAACCTACCTCATAAAAGACGAAAATAAACACATGAATGATTCTTCGGGACGAAACCCTATATATGTACTAGGAACCGATGCAGAGGGTATGGAACATCTTGCAATTCATTTGCAAGATTTAGTGCTAACAGCAAAAAGAGTTGCGGCTTCTAAGCGCTTACTAAAGGAATTTCCTAAATGGTGGGGGGAAAACGGAGAAGGAAAACCTATTCCTGAACTTTTTGATATTGGACTAACTAATGAATTGATCAAGTGGTTAAAAAAAGAAACCTCTACAACTGTTCTACTAGCAAGTGGAGATCCGTTATGGTTTGGCATTGGAAGAAAACTAGTAGAAAATTTCTCATCTAAACAACTTGTCTTTCATCCTGCACCAAGCTCCTTACAACTTGCATTCTCAAGGATTGGGAAATCATGGGAAAATACAGACTGGATAAGCCTCCATGGGAGAGACCCAACAGCTTTAGCAAGAAAATTACAACAAAGGCCTGAATCCCTTGCCATACTTACTGACCCTAATAAAGGTGGTGCAAAAGAGGTTCTTGAAATTCTAAAAGGATTAGGGTTAGAGCTTTCATATGCTTTTTGGATCTTTGAACAATTAGGCCATAGCAATGAGAAAGTTTGGCAACTATTACCAAATAATGAAATCAAAGACCCTCTTCATCCACTTCATATGGTTGTGCTTCTTCAAGAAGCACAACCATATGAAGCTGGATTCAGCGAAATTCCCTTATTTGGTTTAGAAGATGGTCTTTTTCTTCAACATAAAGACCGGCCTGGACTAATGACAAAAAGAGAAAACCGAATCCAACTTTTAGCGGACCTTCAATTACCTTCTGAAGGAGTGTTATGGGACTTATGCGCAGGAGTTGGTAGTATCGGATTAGAGGCCTTAAGAATTAGTCCTAAGTTGCAAGTCCTATTAGTTGAGAGGCGTGGTGGCGGCGCAGACATTATTAAACAAAATGCTCTCAGATTGGAAGTTGAACCAAAAGCAATAATAGAAAAAGAAGCGTTCTCTTTCCTAAAAGAAGACAATCTTCCTGAAAGTCTTGCAAATCCAAATAGGATTATTTTAGGAGGCGGTGGAGAAAAACGAATTCACCTCCTAAAGTTAGCTTTAGAAAGACTAACTTTAGGAGGTATTATAGTTATTCCATTAGCTACACTAGAACCAATTAATGAAATCAGGAATCTATTCAAGAAATCAGGATATTCGTTTGCAATTAGTCAACATCAATCCTATCGAGGCTTACCCCTTTCAGAAGGCACTCGACTTTCTCCAGTTAATCCAATCTTTATAATCAAGGGCGTAAGAAAAATCCGTTAATTTGTTTATTTAAAATTCAAAAAATTTCGGAATTGCATTGATAACAAGGGAGTCACCTATACGAATATCTAGGCGTTTTGCTTCGCCAGAGGCCAGTTCTATAACGCCATCAACAACACTTTCAGGTCCATATGTTTCGCAAGGCAAAGAAGAGCACACAGGAACAGCATGTTCTAGTGCAACAACCTTTCCATCAGAAAGAAAAATCATATCCAAAGGAAAAAGTGTTTTATACATCCAAAATTTCACTTGTCTTGGAGGATTAAATAGAAAAAACATGCCTCTTAATTTAAGCAATTCCTTTCGTTTCATTAAACCTATATATTGCTCTTCAAAAGTGTCTGCTAACTCTAAGTAAATACATTCTCCCTTTAAAGTGCATAATTCTGCCTCAAAAGGCAAATATTGAGGATCTATTTGTTGATTCTCATGACAATCTCCTTTAAGAATAAGACCTAAAAAGACAAAAAGTGAAAGAAAAACATATTTAAAAATTCTATCGGAGTATATTTTTTTTTGCTTCATTGCTTATCTGGCTTTGCCACATGAGGGAGCCCCCAGCCAAGTTTATTTCTTAAGACTTGGAAAAACTCATGATCAGCAAGCCTTACAAATTTAACTGGATGATCACTTCTACGTATCAAAACTCTGTCCTCTGGCCAGACATAACAACCTGCACTTCCATCAACTACCATCATTAACCTTTCTGGAGTCGCAGGAAAAATCGTCACTGGTTCCTTATCGCTAAAAACAAGTGCCCTAGAAGCCAAAGAGTGGGGCGCAATTGGAGCCAACTGAAGCACTGGACAATCAGGCGTTATTACCGGTCCCCCTGCACTTAATGCATAAGCTGTTGATCCAGTTGGAGTAGAAAGGATTACACCATCAGCTGAAATATCCACCGGAGCGTGGCGACCGATAGCTATTTCAAAATGACACATACTGGTCAAAGGTTCCCTATGTAAAGCCATCTCATTTAGAGAAAGCGCTTCCCAACGCCTTTGCTCACCCCTAAAAACACTTACAACTAAACTTGAACGAGTCTCAACACTCCAATTCATTTCTAGGACTTGATCTAAAGCATTATCTAAATCAGCCAAATATGCTTCAGCTAAGAACCCAAGATGACCTGTATTTATGGTAAGCATTGGAACTTGCAAAGGTGCAGTCTGTCTGGCTGCCGAAAGGACAGTTCCGTCTCCTCCCAGAACAATTGCCAAAGCCATTGACGAGTCAAAGCCATTTGGAACACAAGCGTTGTAACCAAGCATTCGCATATGCTGATCTGGATTTGCAAAACCAACAAGTCCACCAGCACTACTAGCTCTTATGACTGTATGACCAGCATTTTCAAATCTTGACTGAATAGTATTAGCAACCTTTGCGGCTATCTCCTTGCTGTCATTTACGATCAGTCCAATTCGTGGCACCGATCGCATTAAATAAACTACAAGCCCATATTAATAAAAAGTCTTCACTTTTGGAGCAGAACAATTCAAAAAATTTTCAACTTTATCTAGGTCTCCTCAACAAGGCCTAAAACTGCTCTAAGAATCGAAGATCACTCGTATAAAAACGTCGAATGTCATCTATACCATGACGAACCATACAAAAACGTTCAACACCAAGACCAGCTGCAAAACCACTCCACCTTTCTGGGTCAAGTCCTAGACCTTCCAAAACCGCAGGGTCAACCATTCCGCAACCCATAACCTCCAACCATCTACCCCGCCATTGAACATCTACCTCTGCAGAAGGCTCAGTAAAAGGGAAATAACTTGCACGAAAGCGAACAGGCAAATCACCAAAAAAGGCTGTTAGAAATGCCATCACAGTTCCTCTCAAATGACTAAAGTCCAAGCCTTCATCAATTGCTAAAACTTCAACCTGATGAAACACAGGCGAATGTGTTGCATCAACAGCATCTCTCCTGTAAACCCTTCCAGGAGCGACTATCCGCACTGGCGGCCGATTCTCTTTCAAATATCTAATCTGCACAGGGGAAGTATGTGTTCTCAATAATCTTTCTGCACCCAAATAAAATGTATCCTGCATATCACGTGCAGGATGATCTTCAGGAATATTTAAAGCAGTAAAGTTGTACTCATCTGTTTCAATTTCAGGTCCTTCAGCAACTGAATAACCCAAACCACAGAATAAATCAACAATATTTTCAGTTGTAGTTATTAAAGGGTGTCTATGCCCAAATGGGATGCCAGTAGGAGTTGCAGTTACATCTAACGTCTCAGATTCAAGCCTTTCAGTCATCGCCTGAGCTTTTAACAGCTCAAGACGTTCAGAGAGCAAGGTTTGCAAATGCTTTTTTAACAAATTTGCTCTTTGTCCCACTATTGGCCTTTCTTGGTTAGACAGACTTGCCATTGCTCCTAAAACACTTGACAAACGACCTTTCTTCCCCAGAAGACCTACTCTTATTTTCTCAAGAGAGACAGAATCTTTTGCAGCATCGATTTCTAATGCAGCTTCTGCCTCCAATAACTCCAACTGGTCAGTAAGTTGTGTAAGGGAATTTTCGAATTTCAAAACAACTATCTCAAGATGAAATACTTTAAACACCCATCAGAAAACTACCGAGAAACAAGCAGCTCCTTTATGCAATTAAGCAGATGAAAATTCTAATAAGCAATGATGACGGGGTATCTTCTTTAGGAATCAGAACACTTGCCTCTGCAGCAATCAACAATGGGCATGAGGTCACAGTAGTAGCACCTGATAAAGAAAGATCTGCAACAGGACATGGCCTAACTCTACAAAACCCAATCCGTGTGGAAAAAGCTAATGAGTTTTTCCCTGATGGAATTGTTTCTTGGAGTTGTAGTGGGACACCTGCTGACTGTATAAAGCTTGCACTTTCCGAACTTCTTAAAACAAAACCTGATCTAGTTCTCTCGGGAATAAATCATGGGCCGAATCTCGGTACCGACATTTTTTGCTCAGGAACTGTCGCAGCCGCTATGGAAGGAACACTTGAAGGGTTGCCATCAATGGCAGTAAGCATCGCATGCTATCAATGGCAAGATTTCAGGGGCGCATCAAGAATCGCCTTAGAGATTGCTGAAAAGGCATTAATAAGCAAATGGCCTAGCAGCTTACTTCTGAATCTAAATGTCCCACCTTGTGATCCTGAGAAAATGGGCCCACTAAGTTGGACAAGACTATCAATCAGGCGATATGAGGAACAATTTTGTAAACGTCAAGACCCTAGAGGAAGCACATATTTCTGGCTCGCTGGAGAACTCGTGAAAGATTTAGAATCTGCCGGCGATGGTCCAAAAAAATGGCCTAGTGATGTAGCTCAAATAGAAGCAAATGCTCCCTCCTTAACCCCAATCCAACCAGACCTTTTTTGGCGAGGCTTGATCGAAGATCTTCCTGAAATAAAACCAGTGAATCAACCTGTTCGATAAATTCTTTGCAAAAGCCAAAGGGACAGAATTAATCCTATGAGATGCGCAAATAAAACTTGCGTATTGCTTAAGACAGAAAGCATTTCTATAGAGGTGATGGGATATCCCACAAGACTGGTCCCTGAATTCCCCCCCATCGGCGAACCAAAAAAACCAGGAGCCTGTAATGAAGCTTGTACAAAAAGACTTCCTGCTAAAGACTGATAACCAATCGAAGAAAAAACCAACCCAAGTAAATCAACAATTACTCCGCGCTTTAATAAGCGACTAGTTTCTCCCCTGCTAGGCCTTACCCCACTATCAAGTGCTCTTCCTGTACGAACTATCAACCAACCCTGCCAAAGGCTATAAAGAAGTACAAAGAACGCCAAAGTGGTAAGGGACAAACCAGGTCCCAATCCCAATGCCCGTTCAGAATTTCGAGCCAAACGCCCTCCAATGTTATTAAAAATCAAAACACCCACAACAACTACACCAAGGGTTAGCTGTACCCAAAAACGAATCCAGCCCATTCGGCGTAACCCCCGGGAAAGAAGCTGAAAGTCCAATCGGTCAGCCATGAAGGATTTAACGACACTCGTCCAAACTTGCCATCAATGTCAGGAGTCTGCACGCAACTAGTGATACCTCTCTGCTCTCCCAAACAAGCAAAAACCCCAACGTCCCTTGCGTTAGGGAGCTTCGACGGCCTTCACGCAGGTCATCGAAAAGTGATAGAAGTCGTTGTAAATGATGCCCCGGGGATACCTAGTGTGGTGAGTTTCTGGCCTCACCCCAGAGAAATACTCTATTCAGAACCAAGACTGAGATTGGACTTACCTAGCGAAAAAACTTCTCTTTTATCTCCTCTGGGTGTCAAGCAATTAATTCTTGTACCTTTTAATCTAGGGCTTGCCTCAGTGAGAGCTGAAGATTTCTTCCATGAAATGCTTATACAGACTCTCAATGCTCGTCGTATTGCTGTCGGTGCCAACTTCCGTTTTGGTCACAATCGGGAAGGGGACGTCAATACACTTAGGGAACTTGGCAAGACCTCTGGAGTTGAAATTTTAGTAATGCCAATACTTAAAGATAAAGAAGGTCGTATGAGTAGTAGTCGCATACGTAAAGCCCTAGCTGAGGGGAATCTAAAGAGAGCAAAAAGTCTTATGGGTCGGCCATATAAATTGACTGGAAGAGTTGTTCAAGGACGTGGTTTAGGCAGCAAAATCGGATGGCCAACTGCAAACTTGCAAGTTGATGGCCGCAAATTCCTCCCCTGTCTTGGTGTTTATGCGGCCTTTGCATGGATCAACAAAACCAAAGAGCCACTGCCTGCTGTTATTAACCTTGGTCCTCAACCTACTGTTGACCCTTGCTCACCATCCGCTGTGGAAGTTCACCTCTTAAACCAAAAAAAAGATTTATTAGGAGAAAACCTAACAATTCAACCTATAAAAAAACTTAGAGATCAAAAACGCTTTGAAAGCATGGAAGATTTGAGTTCACAAATTGGCCTAGATGCTGAAGTGGCTCTTAGACATTTAAGGATATAAACGGGAATTGCTCATCCCGCTGAAGGATATGCATTCCCCAATCCCCAAACAATGAACGCTCCAATCCCACCAATCAAAACTATTCCCCAAATAAACAAATTTATGAGGCTCTGTGAATCACTGTTCTCCATGAACCTTCCAAGCGATCGTTCTTTCCAAGCCTGGCATGAAATCAATGTCTAAGGAACCACTTGTAGATCAACGTATCGAACAACTCATAGACGCTAACCTTGATAGAGGTAGAGAAGGTTTGCGAGTTATTGAAGAGTGGTGTCGTTTTGGACTGAAGAATAAAGAGCTTCTTGTCAAACTTAGAGATTGGCGTCATCAACTAGGTTTAAATCATCAAGACTCTTATAAAAAGGCTCGTTCGCCTTTGTCAGATCCAGGAATAGGACTTACTCACCCATCTCAAGAGAAAAGGTTGGCACCTCTACAAGTAGTTGCCGCAAACTGTTCAAGAGTGCAAGAAGCAATGAGAGTTCTTGAAGAGTTCACTCGTACATCAAACCCTTTACTGTCAAAAGTTGCCAGTGATATACGTTACGGAATTTATGAAGTTGAACTAAAAATCTTTAGTTGCTCTGACAAAGAGAAACGTTACAAGAAACTAGCCAAATGCAAGCTTTGTTTAATCACCTCTCCCAGCCAAAACCTATTAGAGACTATTGAGAAAGGACTAAATTCAGGAGTAAGAATGGTTCAATATCGAACAAAAGAAGCCGACGATTTGACAAAACTTTCTGAAGCAAGAAGGCTAATAAAGCTTTGTCGGAAACATGACGCTCTTTTTATAGTCAATGACAGAGTTGACATTGCCCTTGCGGTAGGGGCTGATGGTGTACACCTAGGGCAAAATGACATCCCAATTCAGTTTGCAAGACAATTACTTGGCAATGAAAAGCTAATAGGACTTAGCACGCACTCTCTTAAAGAACTTCAATTAGCAGAGGAAGCAGGTTGCGATTATCTAGGAGTGGGGCCTGTTAATAAAAGCCAAACAAAACCGGGTTTAAACAGTCAAGGGATTGACGTTATAAGGGAAGCCTCTTCAAGAGCTCATCTACCTTGGTTTGCAATTGGTGGAATTAATACCACTAATATTCAAGAGCTGGTTACTGTAGGAGCAAAACGAATAGCCGTTTGCGCTGCGATAATGACCGCAGACGACCCCTCAAGGGCAACCTTGGAACTTTTAGAAGCCCTTCAATGAAATTACAGATAAATGGTGAAACAAAGTCCCTTCAGCTTCAACAAGAAAACCTTTCCAATTTAATTAACCGAATAGGTCACGACCCTCGAACTGTAGTGGTTGAATTAAATGGATCGATCCTTAGATCTGATCAATGGGAAAGTCAGGGGCTAAAAGAAGGCGACGTCATTGAAATCGTCACAATAGTTGGAGGCGGTTCCTAAAGTCTTGGTAATTAGGAGAAAGGAATTGCATCGATTATCCGAATTCAAATCAGCAAAAATGATCAAACGTCTTCTCTCAGCCTTTCTAATACCCATTGTTCTAACTGCTCTTTTACTCATCTATCCTCAACCAAGTAACGCAGCTAAAGGTGGACGGATTGGTGGAGGAAGTTTTCGAGCTCCATCCATGCCACAAACAGGAGGCTATAGAGGCGGTGGAGGTTATCGCGGGGGATATGGAGGGGGATATGGAGGAGGTTATCGAGGAGGGGGCATTGGCTTCCCATTTATATTTCCATTTTTCTTCGGAGGCGGTGGCCTTTTTGGTTTTTTTATTCTCATGGCAATTGTGGGAGTCTTAATTAATGCGCTTAAGGGCGGAAACAATTCATATCAGTCAATTAATCAAACAAACTCTCTGAACCAAAATGTCACTGCTCCAGTGACAATTATTCAAATGCAAGTAGGGCTTTTAGCTACTGCCAAAAACTTACAGCAGGAGCTTCGAACACTGGCTGAACAAGCGGATACTAATAATCCCGATGGCTTGCAAAGAGTTCTTCAAAACACAACCCTTTCTCTTCTTCGTCAGCCTCATCTATGGGTCTATGCAAATACAGAAACTGGAAAAGTCCCTTACAACTCTGCTGAAAATACCTTTAACCGTTTATCACTTACTGAAAGAAGCAAATTAAGTGCAGAAATAACCTCCAACTTTTCTGGTGAACTCAATAAAGAAATTTCTCCCGAAGAATTAGCAGGTGAGGCAGATGCCACTAACGAGTTCATAGTCGTAACAATTTTGGCCGCTTGCAAAAGTTCAACTGAAATCAAAACAGAAAATTCAAGCGAAAAATTAAAAGAAGCATTACAAATCCTTGGATCCACCCCATCCTCTGACCTAATTGCACTTGAGGTTATTTGGCAACCCGAAGGAATCGGAGACAAACTTACGTCTGAAGAATTATTGACTTCTTATCCAAATCTCGAGCATTTATGAAGTAGATCAGCCCTACAAAAGCCACCTCATCCCAAAATCTTAATGAAATCTTTCGCCAAGATTGTGCAACATGAGCAAAATCTTGGCATCAACACAGATATCTTGACATGACAATAAACCTACAGCTTCCCTTGCCTGATTACTCGCCTACTGAACCTCGCTCCATGAAATGGGAGTCAAATGGTGAGTTAGCTCATCGTGATCTTTCTGAACTTGTAAATAGACTCCTAGACGTTGAATCACAAAACCACAGCAACGAGCTATCAAGACTTGGCAACAAATACAACGAAACAAGTTAAATCTCTAAGCTCCCCCTTGCGCAAAGGAAATAATTACACCAAGTTTCGTTCAATAAAAAAGGAACAGAATGAGACAAAGAGTTTTGCAATGGGTTAATACCCCAGTATTAATGGAAGCTATGGCGAGGTATGAGCAGGGCCGATTACCCAAATCAATGATGCTTTGGGTAGAGCAGTTGCTAGAAATTAAATCAAATAAAAACTCAAGCATATTGCGAAACTAAACCCAGCTAAATAAATAGGTTTAGTCTCTATTCCAACTGCAAAATACGCAAAGCTGCCATTGCTGCACCATATCCATTATCAATATTCACCACAACTAATCCCGGTGAGCAACTTGAAAGCATTCCTTCAAGAGCGGCTCTTCCTCCAGCACTAACTCCATAACCCACAGAAATTGGAACTCCTATTACAGGCTGAGCTACTAATCCAGCTAAAACAGTTGGCAAAGAACCTTCCATGCCAGCACATGCGATCAAAACTTTAGCGGCCTTTAATCGTTCCAGCTGGGAAAGAAGTCTTTGTAAGTAAGCAACACCTACATCCAAAATAAGCTCTGTTTTTATGCCATGCCATCGCAATGCCAACCCCGCTTCAGCAGCTACAGGCAAATCACTAGTTCCACCACTTAAAACTATTACCTCGCCGAATGTTGAATTCTTTTCATACGGTGAACCTAAGGTTAAGCAACGGGCTTCTGAGTGAAATTGAACTCCACTAAAATCAATTGCTTCTAAAACAATATCAGCCTTATTTCTATCAACTCGAGTGACAAGAGCTGCTTGTCCTTCAGCTTTAAAACTGCGCAAAATAGCCACTATCTGATCAGAGGTCTTATGTTCCCCCCAAACAGCCTCAATCATTCCCAATCGAGAAAGACGTTCAAAATCAATCCTTGCTTCTTGATAAGTCACTGAGGCAATAGTTCACCTTCAAAAAGTAGGGGGAAAGGGTTCCCCTTTAAATCTCTTGTGAGATCTTTCGCTAAAGCCTCAAAATCTTCCTGTATCTGATCTATCTCTGATTTAGGAATTGATTTCCATTCCTCACGGCTTGCCCAACTAATTAGTAAAACTGCTTGTTCATTCTGATCATCCCAAAACAACTGCCGTCCAAGGAAACCTTGCTTTTTCGCTAACCATGGCTCCCAAGAATCCTTTTCAGCCTTTAACCAAGCCTCGCGTTTCTCCGAAGGAACGCTAAGCCGCAAATGCTCAACAATGACGTCCTCATTCATCCTTGCGTATGCCTCACTAACGTTTAAAAAATCAATCATCAAAACACTAAGTAAAAGAGAAAACAAGATTAAAAGCTTAGGCAATATTTTTGTCATAGCAGAACTAAATCTCATTTGCGCGCTAGTAAGGCTACTGCCTGTGAACTAATTCCTTCCTCACGTCCCTCTGCGCCAAGGAGTTCATTTGTAGTTGCCTTTACCCCAACCGAACCAATGTCTAACTCAAGTCTTTTAGCAAGATTAAGCCTCATAAAGTCAATATGAGGCTTAAGTTTTGGCCGCTCTGCAACAACAACCGCATCAATATTCACTACCTTCCAACCTCTTTCATCTATAAGCACTGCAACCTTTTCTAAAAGCTCCAAACTGTCAGCCCCCTTCCACATCGGGTCCTCAGGGGGGAAATACTTTCCAATGTCACCAAGGGCTAGTGCTCCAAGCAAAGCATCCATTACTGCATGTACAAGAACATCTGCATCACTGTGGCCATCTAAACCTAAGCCTTCTGGATGTTCTAGCAAGACTCCGCCAAGGATTAATGGTCGTCCAGCAACTAACCGATGAATGTCGTAACCGTTGCCAACTCGAAAATCCAAAAGTTTTACACCTGATAAATCCATTCTCGATATAAAAGCAGAGTTTTGTCTTTCTTTCCAAGCTCTATAAAGTTCCGGGCGACGAATCTTTGTCCTTATTTCCCGCTGATTCTGTCTCCAACTAGAAATTGCAGAATGATCCCCACTTCTTAAAACATCAGGAACACGTTTTCCACGGAATTCTGCAGGCCTTGTGTAATGCGGATGATCTAACAAACCTGCGTTATGACTTTCATCTAACAAAGATTCCGGCGAACCAACAGTTCCAGGTAGTAATCTCACTACACCATTGATAATTACCAGTGCAGGAATCTCCCCACCTGTAAGAACAAAGTCTCCTATCGAAATCTCTTCGTCAGCAAGATCTCTAATCCGTTCATCAAAGCCCTCATAATTCCCACATATCAATATCAACTGTTCATATTTATCGGCCCATCGCTTTAAATCGGCATGAACTAATTTGTTCCCTTGGGGAGTTAACAAAATTTTTCTTGATCGTGTATTTAATGGGATTGACTCAAAGGCATTGTAGATAGGCTCCGGTTTAAGAACCATGCCTACTCCCCCACCATAAGGCTCGTCATCTACCTTTCGATAACTGTCTTTTGAGAAATCCCTGGGATTGTGAGTGAAGATTTCAACAAGATTTGATTGAAAAGCCCTTCCTATTACACCAAGCCCACTCAACATATCAAAAGCTTGTGGGAAGAGACTTATCACATCAACTCGATAAGGCTGCATACCCTTTAAGACTCCATAGTCAAAGTAATGAAGCTTTGAAAAACTAATAATACAAAAAATCTAAGCCTAAAATTACAATTAAAAAGAGTAGCAAGTTTCAAATCACCCTAAAAGATGGGAAGCAATTAATACCTTATCAAACCTCCTTGTAACCAAGCTCTGACAAAAGAGAAGCCTTGCTTCGCCAAGCTGGAACTATTTTTACAAATAATTCCAAATAAACAGGTCCATTAATCAGATTCTGCATCTGTAACCTAGCTGCTTTACCAATAGCTTTCAACATCGAACCCCCCTTTCCTATCAAAATGCCCTTCTGGCTTTTGCGCTCAACAAAAACCGTTGCCAAAACACCTGTGTGTTCTGGTTTGCCTTTATTAGTATTCTTTCTTCGAATATCTTCAACCCGTTCTATCTTCACTGCAACACTATGCGGGATTTCCTCTCTAGTGTGTAGTAAGACCTGTTCTCTTATTAGTTCTGCAAGCAAAAGATTTTCTGGCTGATCTGAGATCATATCTGGAGGATAAAGCTGTGGTCCAATAGGAAGTTTCTTTGAGATTGCATTTATCACTTCTTTACATCCATCTCCTTGAACTGCACTGCAAATGTAAATAGGCCATGAGGTATCTGACATGATTCTTTGATAGAAATCAAAAAAATTACTTCTTTCTTTTTCTGAGACAAGATCCCACTTATTCAAAACAGCCAACACTGGCAATTTTTGTCTTTTAAGTAAATCGACTATGAATGCATCTCCTTTTCCGGGAAGTTCGGAGCCATCAAACATAAGGACAATAAGATCGACTTCGCCAATAGTTGAACGTGCACTCTTAACGAGTCTTTCACCTAATAAGTGATGTGGTTTATGTATGCCAGGAGTATCTACAAATACTATCTGTGAGTCAGAAGTTGTGAGTATTGCCTTAAGGCGATTCCTAGTTGTTTGAGCTACCGGTGATGTGATCGCAACCTTCTCGCCTATAAGGCAATTGACTAAAGTTGACTTACCGACGTTAGGCCTACCAATAAGAGCTACAAACCCTGAACGATGATTTGGAGGAGTCGATTGAAAAAAGGCCATAGCCTTATGGAATACTCATATCAATAGCGTGCCAACAACAATACCTATAAGCCATGACCAAATCTAAACCCAGTTTCCAACAAGCAATTGAATTTTCAGCCCTCTGGATTAAAGCCTGGGAAGTAGGCGAATTAAGTGACGAGGTTCTTGCGGACAGGATTGCTGAACTAATAGAAACTCATAATGGCATGAGAGGTTTCTTTGCTATAGCTCTTTCAATAGACTCTCCACTCCTTGATAGGCTCCCAGAACCAATTGTCATACAACTTCGTAGCTCTGGAGAGAAAGTTGTAGACATAACAGTAAAAAATCTTGCAATGAGTAGTGCAATGGCTTTAGTTCACCAAAGAAATTTTGACCAGGAATTACAAAGCAAGTCAGAAAGAGTAACTGCCAGATGCAAAGAACTACTTAAATTGCTTGAACCGAACGAAGTCAAGTCTCGATTAGAAAAGATTCTGAAAGCTACTCAAGGGAAAGGGCAAAAAGAAGACAATAAATTCCTTGAGAAATGGGACTACGATAATGAACAAAAGGAAGCAATCGCTTTAAGTATCTATTCAGTTGCAAGCAATTAATTAAAAATAAAAGTCTTAATCTCTACGTCCGCCTCCTTGAAGGGCAATCATCAACCGCAAGATAAATATAAATAAATTGATATAGGTGAGATACATTCCTAAAGCACCTGCAAGATACTGATCATCCCTATAGGTTCGAGGCATTGTGTAGAAATCTACAAAAGACATTCCCACAAAAAGAACAGTTCCGAAGCCTGCAATCATAAGTTCGAATCCACTTCCACCAAACATCCCTGGAGCAAAAAACCCTCCAACTATCTGAACCAACATTGCAATTATCAAACCAATCAAACCAAGACCAACAACCCCAGATAGTGCTTGGCCAACACTGTCACTCATCTTCCTTCCAACTACGGAGGCAATTGCGAAAGTGATTCCAGTAGCAAGTGCTGCAGTACCAACAGATCCCATACCTGCAGATCCAATCGCAATAGCAACAATTCCGCTAAGAGTAAATCCAGTAATCAAGCTATAAGCTGTTAACAAAGGAAGTGCTGTACTGTTATTTGCCTTCATGGCAACATTCTGTGCCACAAAGAAAAGAATTAGATTTCCAATTAAAGCAACCCAAAATAGAGGCATAAAAAGCCCAGGGTTGCTGACCTGCAAGGAAAGACCGCCGATCACTCCACCGGCAGTCATAATCATGCCCCCTCCTACATAAGGAAGAGCCTTATTAACTACATTTGGTCCTACAAGGGCACTCGATTGTGCCTCTCGGATTGCCTGCTGAAAATTACTGCTTGCTGGCATAACTCACCAGATATCATGACTTAATCACTTTGGCAGGAAAAACTACTTTCTGCTTGTTTTGTTTTGTGCGGATCTCCCTATTATGAGTCCTTTCGAGCATATGCATCAACAACTTTTTGCACAATGCTATGCCTTACAACATCCTCTGCCGTAAGCCTAGAGATTGCTATCCCATCAGTTTTCTCAAGTACATCACAAGCTTCCACTAAACCACTTAAAACTCCCCCAGGAAGATCAATCTGGGTTATATCTCCTGTTACAACCATTCGAGACCTTTCTCCAAGTCGAGTAAGAAACATTTTCATTTGAGCGGAAGTAGTGTTCTGCGCCTCATCAAGTATCACAAAAGAATTTTCTAGAGTCCTACCACGCATGTAAGCAAGAGGGGCAACTTCAATCACACCTTTTTCTAATAAGGCATTTGTTTTTTCCATTCCCAAAAGAGTATGAAAGGAGTCGTATAAAGGACGTAAATAAGGGTCTACCTTCTGTTGTAAATCCCCTGGCAAAAAGCCCAATCTTTCACCCGCCTCAACTGCAGGGCGAGTAAGGACCAAACGTTCTACCTTCCTTTCCATAAGCATTCTTACCGCTAAAACTGCTGCTAAAAAGGTCTTACCTGTACCCGCAGGACCAATCCCAAATGTCAAATCATGAGTCTCCATAGCTTTTATATAAGCCTTCTGACGAATGGTCTTCGGCCTGAGGTGAATTCCACGTTTGCTCCTTACTAAAATATGATCACTTAAAGATGCATGGTCCTCCTTGTAGCCCTTGTCAAAAGCTTTAAATGCCGCCTGAAGATCAACAGAAGAAATAATCTGACCTTCTTGCCACAACGGCCTTATCAGTTCAAGCACTCCTACAGCCTTTTCCAATTGTGTAGGCAAGCCAGCTACAACTAACTCAAGGCCTCTAATTACTAAAGAAGCACCTGTCAAAGCTTCTATTGAATGGAGCGTCTGATTGCCAACCCCTGCTAAAGCAAGAGCAGCATCAGAATCGGGTAGATCGATTACGAAGCGACCTTCAGAGGAAGCTCCCTTCATTGATATCTTCAGGACTCTTTAGTTTCTTCGGCTGAAGCTTCAACTGCCTGTTCAACTTTTTCATCAGAGGGTTTAGAAGCCTTTTCTTTAGAGGCCTGATTTGCAGCCATCTTTCTAGCAAGTTCTTGCTTAGCCTTACCAACTATCTCAGCTTTGCGAACTCGTTTTTCTAAAAGGCCCCCTTTCTCAAGCAAAGCCCTAACAGCATCTGTTGGCTGAGCTCCTTGGCTTAAACGAGTCCTCAAAGCCTCAGTATCTAACCTGGTTTCTTTTGTTCGAGGGTTATAAAAACCTAACTCCTCAAGAGGACGACCATCTCTCCTAGACGTGCTGTTACAAGACACTAAACGGAAACTCGCTTCCCGTTTCTTCCCAAACCGCTTGAGGCGGAGCTTGATCATTTTGGTTCTTAATTTTAGATATTGAAAATCGGCACAAGAGTTTTTCGAACCTGTACCAAGATTCACAATAGCTGGTAGCGGTTCACAAATCACCAAAACCCTTCTTTTTCTTCAATGGCCGTTGTCGTTTTAATGGTCCCCCTTGACCACTTCTGGAAGGGTTAGGCATGCCTCGCATACCTGCCATCTCACCCATACCTCCAGGCATTCCAGGCATTCCTGGCATTCCTGGCATTCCTGGCATTCCCTGCCCCCGAGACATTTGCTGCATAAACCCCCGCATTTTTTGGAAATCAGCTAGGACTTTGTCAACATCTGCCGGGGCATATCCACTCCCCAAGGCAACTCGCCTCCGTCTTGATGGTTGTGCTGCTAAAAGCTCTGGCTGAACTCTTTCTTTAGGAGTCATAGAACCAATCATTGCCTCTATCCGCTTGAACTGCTCTTCTCCTTGCTTAAGCATTCCATCATCAATTTTATTCATTCCAGGAATCATTTTCATTAAGCCACCTAGTGAACCCATCCTTTTTATTAAGCGCATCTGTTTTAAAAAATCAGAAAAGTCAAAAGTTGCCTCTTCCAGCTTCTTTTGCATCTTCTCAACATCAGCAATCTCAACCTCCTTCTGTGCTTTCTCAACCAAAGTAAGTACATCTCCCATCCCAAGGATCCGACTTGCCATCCGTTGTGGATGAAAAGCCTCCAAAGCCTCAACCTTTTCTCCAGTACCAATGAACTTGATTGGCTTTCCACTGATTTTCCTTATAGAAAGGGCTGCTCCACCTCTCGAGTCGCCATCAAGCTTCGTTAAAACAGCACCAGTAATTCCTACCTTTTCATGAAAAGCCTTTGTTAGATCAGCCGCCTCCTGGCCAATCATCGAATCCACTACCAACAAAACCTCATCGGGGTTGACAGCAGAACGAATGCGGACCATCTCCTCCATCATTTCATCGTCAATTTGAAGGCGCCCAGCAGTGTCAACAAGGACTGTGTCAATTGATTCCTCCCTTGCTTTCGCTAGGCCAGCAGCAGCAATATCCTCCGGACTGGCATCCGCCCCTAAAGAGAAAACTTCAACATTTATCTGCTTCCCAAGGGTTTTCAACTGATCAATTGCAGCTGGCCTGTAAACATCTGCCGCAATCATCAAAGTTCTTTTACCTTGATCCCTCAAATAAAGACCTAACTTTGCAGTAGCGGTCGTCTTACCTGCCCCCTGCAACCCGGCCATAAGAACAACCGTTGGAGAAGAATCAGCTATCGCAAGAGGAGCATTGTCTCCCCCCATAACCTCAACTAACTGCTCATGAACAACTTGAATAAATTTTTGATCAGGACTAACACCTCTAACGACCTCAACACCAAAGGCCTTTTCACGAACCTCATCAACAAACTCCTTTGCAACTGGCAAGCTGACATCAGCTTCTAGGAGAGCACGCCTAACATCCTTCAACGCTTGCTCAATGTTGTCTTCACTTATAGAAGCCTGGCCTCGAAGACTTTTTACGGCATCTTCAAAACGGGCTGACAGTTCATCAAACATAAAGTCAATTAAGGTAGATTTTCAATAAAACAGTATTAGAGATTAACTTTAGCCATAGTTTTAATCAACCACCGCTAAGGTAGGCTTGCATGCGCCAAGCATCTGGATCTTTGCCTAGGATGTAAGTAACATTAAGTTTGGGTATATTAGTCTCTGAAATTATTCTTCCTTTAGAATTATATTTTTTATCAGTATAAGCAATAACAGTAGCTATCTCAATACGACGTGAGGTCCTACTTACAATTTTTAAAGAGATAATTTTAGCTCTAATATCCTGCTTATTAGATGCTTTTAAATCTTTTTTTCTTTGCTCCTTGACTCTCTTTACAAGATTGGGTCTGGCGACTCTTGAAAGAAGAATATCTTCATTTCCAGCCAAAATAGAAGATTTGCCTATTAGCCATGATTCAATTAAAGTGCGAAGTTGCTTCTTGTTAGGCTTATCTATAGTTAAAAGCTTAAAATCAAGGTTTTCCTTAATTGATTTCTCACGCAATTTAATATCATTTTTGTCTTCTTCTAAAAGATTTTCCTTACTCGCATCCTGTGATCTTGGCAATTGTTGCATTTGAAAGTTCGAAAATCTATATCGTTGAGAAAGAAGTGCAAAAGCACCAGAAATGCCCATAAATGCAATTAAAAAGAACACCCCTAATCGTATTCCTCTCCTCATTAAATAGAGATTCCTAAAGGATTCTTTTAACCCCCCTTGCATAGCCCTAAAAACAGGAAATGAATTTGTCTCCTTGCCAGACAAGTCTGAGGAGATATTTTTCACGGTCTCTTCAGGGGCTTCTTTCTCTAAGTCTTCAGAAACTTCTTTTAAACTCTGTTCCTCAGCTTCTGTAATTGAAGAGGGGAAAACATCAGGAGTTATTGAAGACAAAAAAGAAAACGCCTTGCCCCGGACCCCTTTGCGATCCAATCTCTCAACAAACTCCTGCACATCTCTATCAGCAAACCAAGCTTCTAAATCAACAGAGTTGGCATTGACATCCCTATACCCCGGGAGGACATCCCTTCTGAGCCAATCCCGACAATAATCACAAAATGCTGCAAGTTTATCGGTAGGGTAATTTTTCAACCAATCCTGCAAAACACTATCTGGGCTAGCAAGAAAACGATTACTAGCAGAGTCAACATCTGCTAGTAAAAGATCAAGAGAGCCAAGCAAAGGCAAAGAATCAACGCCATCAAGATTCAGACGCTCAAGATTTTTGCGTGCCTCCCAAACTCGTTCTGGTTTCCTACAAGAGAATCCAGCTGCAGCAAGAGACAATACACAAAGGATTTCTGCATCTTTAGAACCTTTTTTCTTCCAATGGGTATAAAGGTCTATTTGTTCCTGAGCAGTAAGAAACCCTCGAATTTGCTGAAAGAAAATCTCAAATTCAGCTTGTTCTAACCCAGATTGATCTTTGAATCCTCTCCCTCCCTCAAGACCTCCTCTTTGTAAAACAAAATCATTTAAAAGCTTCAAGCCCTCTTTCCTAAGGGATTGTTCGCCAAGGTCCCTACTCACTAAATCAAGTATTCGATATGGCAAAAGAGCATTTAGCTCTTCCTTAAATAATTTTCGCTGATCGGGCAGCTTTCCCATCCTCTGTAAAAGCTTTATACCTTCGCGCAAAAGCTCTGCAGCAGACTCATAATGCCTATCTTCTTGCTCTTGTAAGGAGGCAGCTCTACAAGCTAGTGATGCTAAAAGAGTTAGATCTGCTTCTCTACTACTCCCCAAGGCAGGGGCTTGGGGAGGCTGCAATGCATCGGAAGCCAATTTAAAGGCCTCATAGGCAGCATTAGCCTCCAACAACAAAATCAGGCCGCCGATCTCTTTATTTGAAGAAAGCTCAAGTCCTAATGCTCCACCAAGCAACGCAGACTCATAATCCTCACGGCGTTCTTTATCTGCTAGCAAATCAGCTGATAATCTCAAAAGATCAGCTCTTTGCGTAAGGGCCTCTCTAGTAAAGGCCTCTTCGGGGGAATGATCTAAACGAACCTGCAAAGCTCTGAGTACAGCCTCTGCCTCTGCAGATGGACTCACGCCTAGCAATCGGAAATGATCTATCGGGAGTTCCAACCTTGTCAAAGCTATTGAGATAAAACTCTAGACAGAGAGAGGGGTTTTGCCCATTTATACTCAACAGGACCTTACAGTCTTAAATCAAGTGCTCGGAAATCTATCATGACTAACGAAGCCAAAAGCCCAACAATCAAGCCTCTAGACAAGGGTTTAGGCGCCGGAGAGCATGCTGAACGCCTGTCAGGGCTTGCCACAAATGAACAAGCAGATATTGACAAAGGAACCGGCCTTGAAATCTTCAGAGACATGACTCTGGGCAGAAGATTTGAAGATAAATGCGCAGAAATGTATTACCGAGGAAAAATGTTTGGCTTTGTTCATCTTTATAACGGACAAGAAGCTGTTAGCTCAGGGGTAATTGGAGCGATGAAGAAAAAGCACGATTGGTTTTGCAGCACTTACAGAGATCATGTACATGCACTAAGTGCTGGAGTGCCTGCTCGCGAAGTAATGAGCGAGCTATTTGGCAAAGAGACAGGCTGCAGCAAAGGTCGTGGAGGGTCTATGCATCTTTTTTCAAAAGAGCATCATCTCTTAGGCGGATACGCTTTTATTGGTGAAGGTATTCCTGTTGCTGTTGGGGCAGCCTTTACGAGCAGATACAAAAAAGACGCTCTTGGTGACAAAAATAGTGATGCTGTTACAGCAGCTTTCTTTGGAGATGGGACCTGTAACAACGGCCAATTTTTCGAGTGTCTAAACATGGCGCAACTTTGGAAGTTGCCCATCCTGTTTGTTGTTGAGAACAACAAATGGGCAATTGGCATGGCGCATGATCGTGCCACCAGCGAGCCAGAGATTTGGAGAAAAGCTAATTCATTTGGAATGGCAGGAGAGGAGGTTAATGGAATGGATGTTCTTGCTGTTAGAGCCGCTGCAGAAAGAGCAATTAAAAGAGCCAGGGATGGAGAGGGCCCCACACTTCTTGAGTGCCTTACTTATAGGTTCAGAGGACACTCTCTTGCAGACCCTGATGAGCTCCGTCAACAAGAAGAAAAACAATTTTGGGCTGAGAGAGATCCATTGAAAACTCTCGAAAAAGATCTTATTGAAAGATCTTTAGCTAGCTCTGAAGAGTTGAGAGCAATCGAAAAAGAAATAGACAATGAAGTAACTGACGCAATTGAGTTTGCTCTTAATGCTCCTGAACCTAGTAGTGAAGATCTAACAAAATATATATGGGCGGAAGAGCAATAAAATTCTGCAAAGATTGAGACTTTGAGAAGTTAAAACGCTTTTTCTTAGAAGTTAAATGCCACCAGGTAATTTTCTAGTGAGATTACGCAATTTGCGCAAGGCTTTTAATTCAACCTGACGAACTCTTTCTCGTGATACGGACAAATGTCTTCCAATCTCAGCAAGGGTATGTCTCTCATTGCCCTCTAAACCAAATCTCAATTTCAAAACATGTTGTTCTTGCTCGCTGAGATGGGCCAGCCATCTTCCTAACTGTTCCTGATGTATTCGCTGTTCAACAATTTCCAAAGGTTCATCCAAAGACGAGTCGGCAATAAGATCACCTAAAAAGCTTCTGCCCTCATCCCCATTGACAGGAGCATCAAGACTGCTAGTTGTAAGTGCTTGCCGTAAAAGAGAGTCAAGTTCCTCTAAAGGCATATCCATTTCTTCTGCGATTTCCTGACGGTTTGGCATCGCTCCTAATTTGTGAGCCAAATCAAGACTTACTTTTCTTATGGTGGTAAGCCTTTCACTTAGATGGACTGGCAACCTAATAGTTCGAGACTGACAAGCAATTGCTCGTGTCATGCTTTGACGTATCCACCAAAAAGCATATGTTGAGAATTTATAGCCTCTTGTAGGGTCAAACTTTTCAACAGCTCTTTCAAGCCCTAAAGAGCCCTCCTGAATGAGATCAAGGAGCTCGAGGCCTTTACCTTGATATTTCTTAGCAACACTAACTACCAACCTAAGATTTGCTTTCATCATCCTTTCTTTTGCTCGACGCCCAATTCGAACCATTCTTTTCTGCTTAGAGCTTAATTTCTGGCTGTTATCAGGTATTGAATCATCCTCTGTCAGGGTCATCATCAACTGCACTTGATTCCCTAACTCAATTTCCTCGGCAGGAGTTAAAAGAGGAATTCGTCCAATAGTCGCAAGATACCAACTGACTGGATCACTACTTCGCCTCTGAACTGAATCCTTAGGTTTGGAAGCTGAAGAAACCATCTCTGGGTATCCCCTTTTTAATTAAGTAGACTTTCCTACGAATATTTCAAAAGAGCTAATAGCTTCAAAAACCCTTCAGATTCATACTGTTAAAACTACACAATTCAAGGAAAAACGTCCTAATTAGGACAGTTTCATGTGCTCAAAGCCACATCTTTGGTTTGAAGAGTCCTGATGATATTTGCAAGAGATTCAGATACACATCCTGCTGAAGAACCTTTTTTAGACTTTTTAGCCGCATGTGCATGTAAAAACATCGCAAGAGCAAGGAGCTCCTCATCGATTTTTTTTGCTGAAGCAGCACCAATCGCACCAAGTCCAACCGCAAAACCCGCGAGTAAATCACCAAAACCACATCGTGCCGCCCAAGAAAAAGTATCCTCTAGTTGCCATATTTGCCCGGAGGGCGAAGCCACAAGGCTATGAGCACCTTTCAACAAAACTCCTGTACCAGTTAATTTTGCTGCTTTAGCAGCAGCCTTGAAATGATCAGAAGCATCAATGTTCGGGAATAAATTCTGAAACTCACCGTGATGAGGTGTTATCCAAGTATGCCCCTGACGAGTCTGAAGCCACTTCACTCCCTGGGTAAAATCTGAGATTTGATTAATCGCATCAGCATCTAACACCAACAAGCCCTGAAAACCGTGAAGAGGTCTATCCCAAGCTGAAAAACATTGTTCTGCTTTTCCTAGGCCTGGCCCTATCAAAATTGCATCAAACTTAGAGAAGTCACAATCAGAAAGTAATTTCGCGAAATCAAATAGGTCTTTTGAAGATTCTCCATAAGATCCTTTAACAACAATTTCTGGAACTGTTTGCCACAGGCCAGAAGTCATTTTCTCTGGAAAAAAACCACTTATGGATCCCACACCACTAGCCAATACTCCCTTAAGGGCTATATGTGCAGCACCTTTATATTGCTCACTACCGGCTATCACCAAAACCCTACCTCTCTGATATTTCATTGCCACTGGATCTATCTCTGGATAGGGAGCACTATCCAGATCACTTTCAAGAAGGAGTCGAGGCTGAGATCTTGGCAACCCCTCTAAAAGAGAATTAGGCAACCCCATCTCTACTCTTTTCAGTTTGCCGACATGTTTCAGGGCAGCATCTTGAAGAAGGCCTTGTTTCTTTAAGCCAACTGTAAGAGTTAAAAATGCAACAGCTGCTCCCTCTCTCAAAGGCTGGCCTGAATCTGAGCAAATACCTGTAGGGACGTCCAAACTTATCAACCTATTTGGCCGTTGAAGCTCTCTAGATCTAAAAAGATTTCCCAGGAAATCCGGAACTGGTCGAATTTGACCCAACCCAAAAACTGCATCAATCCATAATGCTTCAGAATTAGCATCTGGCGGACGATTTAATTTCCTAATTCCCAGCCAAGAGCAATGCTCTAGATGTTTAGCAGTTAATTCAGCTTTTATTGGCAATGGACACCAGATATCCACATTGAAGCCGGCTAAATGCAGTTCTCTAGCTACAACCAAACCGTCTCCACCATTATGACCAGGGCCAACAAGAACTTGAATACCATTCTTAAGCAAAGGTAATTGTTTCTTTATCTCAGAAACCATGCCTTGCCCAACTTTCTCCATTAAAGATGGCGTTGGCATGCCACTAGACAAGACACTTCCTTCCAAACAGGCCATTTGCTCAGAAGTCACTAATAGATGGTCAGCATCAAACTCAGGCCATATCACAACAAATAAATCAAATTTCCCACTATGAAAGGATAACCATGAAAATAGTTACTAGTACTGATTGTCTTCAGTAAATTCACCATGAATCAAAACACATCAGCGACCTCTGCTGGTGAAAAAGCCCTTAAGAAGTTGAGAGCATGGCCAGGAAATCACCGTGCAGTAGTTGGTCTATCCGGAGGGGTAGACAGCTCGCTTAGTGCAGCCCTTTTAAAAGAAGCAGGCTGGAAAGTTGATGGGCTAACCCTATGGCTAATGAATGGTAAAGGAGCTTGTTGTTCTGACGGGCTAATAGATGCGGCTGGTATATGCGAGCAACTTAAAATCCCTCACCACTTAGTCGACTCAAGAAAGATCTTTGAGAATGAAATCATCAAGGGTCTAGTAGAAGGCTATAAGAATGGAATCACGCCCTTACCTTGTTCAAAGTGTAATCGCTCAGTAAAGTTTGGGCCAATGTTAGATTGGGCTCAAAAAGAACTTAAGGTTGGTAAAATTGCTACAGGACATTATGCAAGAGTTCGCATAGCAAATGACTCGGATCTAGATGAAGTATTAACTGAGGAAAACCTAGGCAGAAATCAGCTATTAAGGGGGCTAGATCCAAATAAGGATCAAAGCTACTTTCTATACGATCTCTCTCAAGAAATTCTTGGGAAAGTAGTTTTCCCCCTAGGTGAACTTACTAAAGAAGATACAAGAATAGAAGCTAATAGATATAATTTAAGAACAGCAAATAAAGAAGAAAGTCAAGACTTATGCCTTGTTGAATTACATGGCTCAATGAAGGGATTTCTTGATAATTATCTACCTTCAAAGAAAGGGAATATAACTCTTCAAACTGGAGAAGTCATTGGAGAGCATGAAGGCATTCAGCACTTTACAATTGGTCAGCGAAAAGGACTTGGGGTCGGATGGAAAGAACCCCTGCATGTAATCAAAATCAACGCAGAAAGAAATGAAATCATTGTGGCGCCCCGTTCTCAAGCCGGGAAATCAAAATGTACTGTGGGAGATATAAATTGGATCTCAATTGCTCCTCCTAAGAAACCAATAATTGTAGAAGTCCAGCTTCGCTATAGAAGTAAGCCTGTTCCAGCAGAACTGGTACCTATAGATGAGAAAAGAAACAAGACAACTGATTTAATTTCCCAAAGCTGTCAATTACTTTTTCAAGAAGAGCAGTTTTCTATTACACCTGGCCAAGCAGCAGTATTCTATCAAGGAGACATAGTGCTTGGTGGAGGACTGATTTATAAAGATAATGAGTGAATAAATAGCCTCTAATATCGATCATGAGTATTAAATATAAAGAAGATACCAACAATTAAAAAAAGAATTAAAGGGGCCTCACCAAAAATTGTGTAAATAGTAAGTTTCTCGTAAAGATGTACCTCCTCTACTGCAAGTCCTTGAGAAAAAGAAGGCAACAAATGCTTGACTACTCCTGATGTGCTCACAAGAATTGAAGGTCCTGTATTTGCGACACTTATTAATTCCCTTCGAGATTCAATACTTCGTAATTGTGAAATAGCGATAAATTGCTTATGCAGGGCAATAGGGTATGGATCGAGGTTTGCAATTGTCAGCAACCATTTAGCACCACTTTTGACAGCCTGGCCTAATAAATGCCCATCACTTAACTCATAACAAATCGCTAAAGCAGCATTAGGCCCCTGCCAATTCAACAAACGTGAAGGACCTCCTGGTTGTAGACCTCCTAAAGCAGAAAGGCCTCTAAAACTAAAAGCAGAAGAGAAGGGCACCCATTCTCCTAAAGGGACTAAACGATGCTTATCAAGAGCATGATGTGGAGCAATTTCACCCACTTGAAATACCAAAAGGGAACTTCTTTGCTGACCTCTTATCCAACGAAAACCTCCTGACAACAAAGGTATGGGCGAGGGGTTAATTAGCCTTTCTCCTGAAGAGATAGTTCCCTCAGGAGTAACTAAAACAGAAGCACCTTTTCCTTTGGCATTCTTTAAAGCTTGGTCTAAAGATGTTTTAGAAAGAGCCTTTTGTTCTTCAGAAAACTTTTCACGTATCGGTACAGCAGATTGCCACGCTCCTACTGAAATTGAAGAGACTGCCTGAACAGGTCTTAAAGCAAACCAGCCCAAACCATGCGCAACTAACAAAACAATAAGTCCAATTCTCAAAAGAGAATTTCGAATCAGACGGTTTCTCCATCTCAAAGAAACACGCCAAATCAACCACCCTGCCAGCAACTGAAATGTTGCAAGACCTCCAGAACCAACCCAACGCGCTAACCCTGCAAGTATTCGATCTTCCGGCAACAAAGACGAACCAACCCCTATCCAAAAGAATGGAGTTTTCGCTAATTGGACCTCTGCAAGACCCCAAACAAGGCTCATTACAAACCCATGCCAAAAACTCTCCTGCTCGCCACCACCCCTACAAACCTTTAATTCAAAAAACCTACCTAATAAAGCCCAAGTAAAAACAAGAATTCCTCCAAAAACACCGCATAAGAGCCAAATCCCAACCGCGACCGGAAGACTAAGAGAAGAAGGTATCCCAACCCAAGTCAATGGATGAAGCGATAGCAACCAATAATGACTGATAAGAACAGCAAAAAAACCCCAAAAGAATGAAGCACGACTGGAACGCCGAGCCGACCAAAGTAGAGCCAATGCTGATGGCATAAAAATGATCCCACCACCAAAAAAAGCAAGCCCAGCCAAAAGGCCCCCCAATACTCCCTGGCACATGGCAATGGACTGTTCTTCTTTGAACATTGAATTAAATGGACTTTGAGCCACCCTTCTCAAGCTGGGCTAAACCTCAAATCACTTGCAAAAAGGGGAGGTCATGAAAATCTAATCGCAAGAGATTTATAGGGCTAAAGAAATTCTTCAGAACGTTTAAATTGAACAAAGAAAGTCTAAATGCAAAATTCCTGCAAGAATATTCAGAAATAATCCACAAACTTCAGTGCGCGACATCTTTATCAGTACCGCCATCTTCATCTCATGCTTAATGGTGGCAATAGCTAGCCAAATCATTGCTCCAACCCCTATCAATGCATCCACCAGCGAGATCTCAAAAATTCAGCCTGAGGTAGTGCAATCTAATCCAAGCACTGTAAAACCAGTCTTTGAACTCGATCCAGATGATCCAAACCCAAATCTTTTTGCCATGGCTCCCCAAAAAGATCAGAATGACATCTCAAGTTTTGGAGGTCCCTTGGAAACAAAAGAAACGCGAGTCACAGCTAGCGGTCTTCAAATAACTGATCTGGTGGTTGGAGAAGGAACTGAAGCTACTGCGGGGCAAACAGTTTCTGTCAATTATCGAGGAACCTTAGAGGATGGAAAAGAGTTCGACAGTAGTTATGGAAGAGGGCCTTTTACTTTTCCTCTTGGTACTGGTCGAGTAATTAAAGGTTGGGATGAAGGAGTTGAAGGCATGAAGGTAGGTGGCAAACGTAAGCTGGTAATACCTCCAGACCTAGGGTATGGGAGTCGTGGAGCTGGACGTGTAATTCCTCCAAATGCAACACTGATTTTCGAAGTGGAATTATTGGATGCAGTCTGATCCCCTTCAAACTCTTTAAAAAGGATCTTGAAATAGCCAAACAGGAATTTATCTAGCTAGTGTAGTGAAAGATTTTTTTATCAATTAAACAAAGATGTTGCGCTCGGCATTTTCTGTAATTACCAAGATCCTGCCTGTACGAACGGCTAAAGCTCATTGTGATGGGCCCTGCGGTGTCTACGACCCCGCATCTGCTCGGGTAGCTGCTGAAGCAGTTCTCTCGATGACTAAAAAGCTTCTAGCAATGGAACCGCCTCAAAATAGTGACCCTATTGCCTGGGCAACTTATAACAATACATTTTCAAGATATGTAGCCATTAAGGAAGAGCAAGCTAAAGAAGCAAAACAAGAACTCCTAATACTCTGGACTGACTATTTCAAACCTGAACATTTATCGACTTACCCTGATCTACATGACACCTTCTGGAAAGCAGCAAAACTGTGTAGTGCTTGTAAAGTAAATATAGATCAGGCAAAAGCTGAAGAACTGATGCAAGCAGTTGAGAAGATTCATTATATGTTCTGGAACTCAAAAGGGCGTGCAGATAACTGGATTACCGCAAGTTAAGTTAGAAACAATTGAGGGAGTAAGCCTTCGCTCTCTCTTTCTATTAATTTTTAACTTCAGACACTCCTGTCGAGTTGTAGGGGAATCAATGATTCCTACTATCTGTCCGGGGGATTTTGTGATTTACAAACCAATTAAAGGCGTCAAATTTAACCCAAGTGAAGGAACAATTGTTATTGCAAAAGATCCGTTAGACCCTAAAGGGTTAACAGTAAAAAGAATACTCAAATATAACAACAAAGGAATTATTCTCCGAGGAGATAACTATATCAATAGTATAGATAGTCGACAATATGGTTTTATCCACCCTAATAACCTATTTGGGATAGTTGAGAAAATAATCTCTCCTTAAATTTAAGTAAAAAAAGCTGTTAGCTTAGATAATATAAGAAGTAGTTTTGTGCAACCAAACAACCCCCATTGCGACTGAAAGTCCGCCAGCACAGCCAAAAATTAAAGGTAAAAGACGGCTACCCACTTTCAATGTCGCAAAAGAAATGACTCCTACAAAGGCTCCCATAGTGGCAATAGATCCAAATAAGTAAGCTGCAATATAAAAACCTGCTCCAATAGGTGGTAGTGCTAATGCAGGTATTACAGCTAACAAGTGAGAGGTACCTGCTAAACCATGTAAAAGCCCTAAGCCTGTAGCAGCATGCGTATGTCTTTTATGCCTCTTCCTGCCACGAAAATGCAAATGAATATGGTCATGATTATGACCATATTCATTTGCATTTTTATGTTTATGTTTATGTTTATGAGAATGAATTACTAGCCCTAAAGAGGTCCTAATTGCCAGAGCTCCAATTATCAACAATGCAATACCAACACTAAACTCAGCAAGGGTAGACATTCTCTGAATCTGAACCAAATCCTTAGCTAAAATTGCAATTAATGCTAAGCAAACAACTCCTAAAGAATGTCCCATACCCCATGCCAAGCCATTTCTAAAAGCAGTTTTAGGGTTTTCTAAAGCTGATGGAGTCATCGCCACCAAATGATCTGCACCGCCCACAACATGCAGAGCACCCGCCACAATTCCAGTTAAGACACTGATCAGCATAGAAAAGTTTTATCAGATTAGTTCTTCGAGATTAGGGAAACAGTAAATGCCTCTCTTCTTAGATATGGGAAACAACCTAGCAAATCGACATTGCCTCCTCAGGTACAAATCAACTTCTTAAGAGCAACAGCTACATCAGACTGACGCATCAATGATTCCCCAACAAGGACAGCACTAGCTCCAGCAGAATAAACGCGTTCGAGGTCTTTCCTATTAAACAATCCTGATTCGCTTATTAAAAGAATATCCTGTCCCTCCAGATCAACCTTATGGCTTTTGATAAGTTCTTCCGTTGTCCTTAAATCAACTTCAAACGTCATAAGATCACGATTATTAACTCCTATTAAAGAGAATCGACCCAAATTAATTACCCTCTCTAATTCGTCCAAATCATGTACCTCAACAATAATATTGAGACCTAAAGAATAAGCAACTTTTCGCAAGTAAAGCATATCTTGGTCGGAAAGTATTGCTGCAATAAATAAAACTGCATCAGCACCTGCTACTCGAGCCTGGTAAAGCTGATAGGGAGAAAGGATAAAATCCTTACAGAGTATAGGAATATCGACGGTTTTCCTTACTCGTTTAAGCACATCAAACCCTCCTTGAAAAAATGTCTTATCCGTAAGAACTGATAAACAACTAGCACCTCCTTCCAGATAGGCTTTTGAAATATAAACCGGATCAAAATCTTCCCGAATAACCCCTTTGCTTGGGCTTGCTTTTTTAATCTCTGCAATGACAGCAGGCATTACAGGTGCTTGTTTCAGCGCCTCCCGAAAGTCAAGGGTCTTAGGAAGAGCATTAATTTTCGATTTAAGCGAGTCTAAAGGTTCCTTTTTCCGGGCAATTTCAATTTCTCGATCTTTTTCCCAAACAATTTCTTCTAAGATATTTCTTGGCTTCCCTTCTATATGCGGGATTGCATATTCCAAATTAGAGACTTTAATACTTGGATTGGGTGGGCGACGACGAATCTGCATTTTAAATACTTAGAAGGTGATTTACGAAAGAAACTTTCCTTATATTTTATTCAGAGTCAAACAACCTAGGATAAACAAATTTTCTTTGCAGCCTGCTTATATGCAACCTCTACCACCTCACTAAGTGTAGGGTGTGTATGAACTTCAGAAGACAATTGAACTACACTCTGTCGCCTAGCAACTGCATTGGAAACTTCTTGTATTAAGTCTGCCGCATGCAAACCATAAATATGTGCTCCTAAAACTTCTCCAGTATCCTTACGAAATAGCAACTTCATCAGTCCATCACTATCAAGCTCTGCCAGAGCTTTAGAATTAGCCTTAAAATAACTTCTAACAATACCTAACTCAAAACTTTCATCAGAGGCTAGTTTTTTTGCCTCTTCCTCGGTAAGGCCGACTGCACTAATCTCTGGGTGAGTAAAGGTTGCTGCAGGAATACTTCTATAATCAATTTTAGATGCATTGCCAAGAATATTTTCAACGGCGATTGTACCTTGGGCTGCTGCAGTATGTGCCAACATAAGCTTTCCAGTCACATCACCAACAGCCCACAAGTTAGGTACAGAATTCTTCTCAATCACAACCCGCATTTGATCATCAATGGGAATAAAGCCTCGGCTTGTTTCAACTCCAACCGACTCCAAATTAAGTTGATTAGTAGTAGGCACCCTCCCTGTAGCTACAAGAACAGCATCTACTTCTAATTTCTCAACAAACTTACGCGTTTTCATATCTGAAAGCTCAACATTAACTGGGCATCCGGGCGAAACCTTACTTGCTAAAACTCCTGCACGTGCATCAATATCACGGCCGTCAATTAAATGACGTTTTGCAATCTTTGTGAGATCAGGATCAAAAGTAGGCATGATTCGATCAAGAGCCTCGATGAGTGTTACTTCACACCCCAATGCTGTATAAACATCAGCAAACTCAAGCCCAATATATCCACTTCCAATAATTGCTATCCACCTAGGAAGCCACTCAAGGTTTATAGCCTCATCACTAGTAAACACAGTACGTCCGTCTATTTCAATTCCTGGGGGGACAAAAGGATCAGAACCTGTTGCAATAATTATGTCCTTGGCACTTAAAACTTTATCCACCCCGCTTGCTTCTCTTAGACCAACTCTGCGGAGCCCTTCCAGGCGTCCGGTCCCTCGAAGAATCGTCACACCAGCTCTTTCAAGAGTCTTCGTCAAGTTTGTTCGAATAGTCTCAACCAATTTGTTGGCATGATCAGCAATCTTCTGCCTCTCAAATCGAACAGGAGCAGCATGTATTCCGAACTGCAACAAATGATCCGAATCAGCCAGCTCCCTTACCCTCCCGCTGGCTGCTAATAAAGCCTTTGAGGGAACACAACCGCGATTAACGCAAGTTCCTCCCATCTCGCGCGATTCGACTATCGCAACATTTAGGCCGTGTTCAGCTGCATGCTTAGCCGCATCAAAGCCGCCATAACCTGCCCCTATCACAATCAAGTCAAAGTCGAAAGTAGCTTCGCTCACCGCTGTTTCTGTATTTCAGATCTCATTTTGGCTCTTTGTCGCTCCAACAGCATGGGAACAGCAGCTGATGCCACATTCAAAGAGTCCACATTTTCACTGTGGGGCAAGGTTATGAAGTGGGTGCAACAAGCCTTAATACTAGGATGAATGCCCTTACCTTCGTTACCTAAAACCAATACTGTTGGCTTTAGCCAATCAAGTTCCCAATAAGGAATAGATATCTCCTGAATTGTCGGAGCAAGACTTGCAACCACCTGGAAACCTTCACTTACAGCGTTGTCTAATCGATCTTTAAAATCCTTAAGAGCCAACTCCTCAGACGCCCCTATTCGTTCATAAGGAAGTTTAAGTACAGCTCCAGCAGATGATCGAAGTGTTTTTTGACTGAGTGGATCAGCACCTAAAGCCAACCACAAAACATCGACTTCTGCAGCTAAAGCTGTTCGAAAAAGAGTTCCCATATTCCCTGGGTCTTGTAATCGATCTAGAGCCAAGACAAAATCAACCTTTGAAGTGGCTTTAGGTAAAGCATCGATGGGGAAAAGTGAAGCAACTCCATCAGGGTTATTAGTTGATAAAGCAGCTTGAAGGACGGCTTCAGTGACCTCTCTTAGTTGAGTTTCTTGAGGGATTTTCTTAAATACATCAGGATGATTATTGATCCACTTCCTAGTAAAAACAACTTCATGTGGAATGGAGGGAGTCCTCAATACTTCAACTAAAAAATGTGTGCCTTCCAAAAGCAACATTGCATACTCCTGACGACCTTCCCTGGAGGAAAGAGCCCTTAGTCGTCTAACCAGAGGATTCCGACGACTTGATATCAATGGCAAATCTAAAGAGCTAATAACTCACTCCTCAAAAAGATTGTTGCTTACGCACTTTTAGATCTTCTCCAAGCAACAACTTCTTCTCAGTAACCTCCAAGCCATTAACAACAGCGATCTCGCCCTTGACGCCTTCTTTTGAAAGGTCCTGAGCCATTCTTTTAATAACGAAGTCTTCTACCGCAGAATTGTCAATCGCATCTGGCGTTAACTTCTCGACAAGCCCCCCAAATTTGAAGGAAACCAATTCCGAAGCATTTGAAATCTTAATAAGAATCATTAGTCAAACTCTAAGATTATTTGAGCATTCTAAATAGTGCGGATGGGGAGACTTGAACTCCCACAGCATTTCTGCCACTAATACCTGAAACTAGCGCGTCTACCAATTCCGCCACATCCGCAAAAGATCTAAGCGCTTGCTAAGAATCTTCGCCCACCATACACAGTTACACCGAACCTATTAGTCATCTCAGCCTTATCCTCACAAGCTTGTAGAAGGGTTATATGAAAGTGGAAATGGAAAATGACAGCAAATCAAGAAAAGATGGACTTAAGAAGAAAAGGTTGTCAAAATTAGCCCCTACTGATTTCTTCTAAAGGATGCCAGTTGTAGGCCAAATCTCAAGAGAGATTCAAAAGCCACACCTGGAAATATTGGGGGGTTCTAAACTCGCAGGTGAAGTCAAGATCGGAGGTGCAAAGAACTCTGCTCTTGTACTTATGACCGCCTCTCTGCTTACTGAGGAGAAAATAACGTTAAACAACATTCCCAACCTTACCGATGTGAGAGGTATGCAAGAGATCCTTCTTGCAATGGGAGTTAACTGCGAGCAAAAGTCAGATTTACTTGAATTGCACGCAAAACAGATCCTTAATTCAGCCCCTCCCTATGAGCTTGTCAACGGATTAAGAGCAAGCTTTTTTTGCATTGGCCCATTACTAGGACGGTTAGGGCAAGCAAAAATTCCTCTTCCAGGCGGATGTCGAATTGGAGCACGGCCAGTTTCTGAGCACATAAAAGGCCTAAAAGCTCTTGGTGCAATAGTCAGTGTTGAACACGGAGTTGTCAAAGCATCAGTTCCTGGTATTGACAAACGCCTAAAAGGTGCATCCATAGTTTTGGATTGCCCTAGCGTTGGTGCAACCGAGACGATTCTCATGGCTGCTGTTCTAGCCCAAGGAACAACAACAATTGAGAATGCAGCACAAGAACCTGAGGTTCAAGATTTAGCCGAAATGCTCAATACTATGGGAGCTCGCATCTCTGGAGTAGGCGGAACTACAATCACAATCACTGGTGTAAAGCAATTGCATGGTTGTACTTACACTGCGATTCCTGATCGTATAGAAGCAGGGACTTTTCTAATAGCTGCAGCAATTACTCGCTCAACTCTTCGAATATCTTCAGTAATTCCTGGACACCTAAAAGCAATCATCCAAAAGCTAAGAGATTGTGGATGCAAAATAAAGACTTATGAAACAAGCATCACAATTGCTGCCGATGAAATCAACTCTGTAGACATCACTACTCAACCTTATCCAGGATTCCCTACTGACTTGCAAGCCCCATTTATGGCTCTACTAACAACTGCTAAAGGGACAAGTGTTGTGACTGAAAAAATCTACGAAAACCGAATGCAACACGTTCCTGAGCTACAAAGAATGGGTGCATCAATACGCCTACAAACAAATACCGCAGTAATTGAGGGCATTCCTCAATTGAGCGCCGCCCCTGTTAGCGGAGGAGATCTGCGCTCCACCGCAGCAATAGTTTTAGCAAGCATGGCAGCTAAAGGAACAAGTACTGTAAACGGGCTAAATCATCTAGACAGGGGTTATTCAGGGCTTGAAAAGAAGCTCAATTCTGTTGGGGGTCACATACAGAGAAAAGACTAAAGAAGAAAAAACTTCTCTTCTCACATAAAATCTGATTATGGGAGCGTGCCGGAATTGGTAGACGGACTCGATTCAAAATCGAGCGCCTTCGGGCATGTGGGTTCAAGTCCCACCGCTCCCACTGCTTTAATGGAAACCTACAATCGATTGCCCATTGCCTTTACTAGAGGGAAAGGTTGTTGGTTATGGGATAGCAATGGGAATTGCTTTTTGGATGCAGTTGCAGGTATAGCGACATGCTCTCTAGGTCATAGCGATAGAGCGCTTCGACGAGAGCTATCCAAACAATTAAATCGGCTGCAACATGTATCCAACCTTTTTCGCATACCTGAGCAAGAAGAACTTGCAAAATGGCTCGTTAAAAATAGTTGTGCACAGAAGGTTTTCTTTTGCAATAGTGGAGCCGAAGCCAATGAAGCATCCATAAAGCTCTCAAGAAAATATGGGCATCTAATAAGAAATATCGAAAACCCAATAATCCTTAGCGCTAAATCCAGCTTTCATGGAAGAACGCTTGCCGCACTTAGCGCCACAGGACAAACGAAATATCATGAAGGTTTTGGGCCCCTTGTTAAAGGATTTGAGTTCTTCTCATTCAATGACATTCAATCAATTGAAAGATTGCTTTATCGACTAGAAGCAGAAGGACCAAAAGTTGCCTCGGTATTAATCGAACCGATTCAGGGAGAAGGTGGTGTAAATCCTGGAACAAAAATCTTCTTCAAACGCCTAAGAGAACTTTGCGATGAATACAAAGTTCTTTTAATTTTTGACGAAGTTCAAATTGGAATGGCACGAAGTGGTCACTGGTGGGGATATCAAGAACTGGGCGTGGAGCCAGATGCATTCACAATTGCCAAAGGATTAGGAGGAGGGCATGCAATTGGAGCATTGCTTGTAAAAGAAAAGGCAGACTTATTTTCTCCTGGTGATCATGCCAGCACCTTTGGTGGGAACCCATTCGCATGCAAGGCAGGGCTAACAGTCGCTAAAGAAATTGAAAAAAGAAAATTACTTTCTAATGTTCAAGCAAGAGGTAAGCAAATTACTAGTGGTCTTGTTCAACTGATTAATGAGTTCCCACATGAACTTAAAGAAGTTAGGGGGTGGGGTCTTCTTCAAGGCCTAGTAATTCAGGAAGATTCAACGCTCATAGCAGAACAACTTGTTAAAGCTGCAATCAAAGAAAGATTACTTATAGGGTCAGCTGGAAGGAAAGTAGTACGAATAATTCCTCCGTTAACCATTACATCTAACGAAGTCAAAAAAATACTTATTCGACTGAAATCGAGTCTTATTGCTACAAGCAAATGAGTGATTCTTCAAAAGAAAATCTAGAGGATGAATTTAATAGTTTAATTGAAGAATTTAGCTCTCGAGGAGTAGATCTAAACATAGAGCGAATGACAAAAGTCATTCGCTCTATGGGAAATCTATGTGCTGAAATACCTGCTATTCAAGTTGTCGGGACAAATGGAAAAGGCAGTATTGCGACATTAATTGAAAGTGCTCTTAAAAGTTCTGGCATAAAAGCAGGTATTACCACCTCACCACATTTAGTGAACTGGGAAGAAAGGATCCGAGTAAATGGGGAAATGATTGAATCATTAGAGCTTATTTCTCGTTTAAAAGGCCTAAGGAAGTTGGCAAGGAAAGAGAACCTAACACCCTTTGAATTCCTCTTAGCAGCTGCCTTTGATTACTTCTACTCACAAAAAGTTGACATCATGGTTTTAGAGGTTGGCCTAGGAGGTCGCTTAGATGCCACAACCGCCCATCCGAACAGGCCAATTATTGCCTTAGGATCAATTGGGATGGATCACCATGAATTTCTAGGAAAAACATTAGAAGACATAGCACTAGAAAAAATAGCAGTTGTTACAGAAGGTTCTTTTGTAGTTAGTGCTCAGCAGGAACCTATGGTTAAAAAGATTATCGAAAGAAAGGTTAAAGAAAAAAATGCAAAATTAAAATGGGTAAAGCCATTAGAAGAGTCTTGGAAAATTGGACTGCCAGGAAAAATCCAACTCAAGAATGCTGCTGTTGCAAAAGGAGCTCTCGAAGCATTAACAGCTCTTGGATGGGACATTAATCAAAAAGATATTAAAGAAGGGTTTGCACGTGCAAACTGGCCTGGAAGATTGCAATCAGTATATTGGCGAAAGTGTCCCTTAATTATTGATGGTGCCCATAATTCACAAGCAATGGAACAACTATCTGAAGAAAGAAAAAGCTGGCAAAACCAAGAGAATGGAGTCACTTGGATCCTTGCTATACAGGCAAAAAAAGAAGCTCCAAAAATGCTTAGAACCTTATTATCAAAAAATGACATTGCTTGGATTTTACCAATACCAAACCATCTCAGCTGGACAAAGCATCAACTAGAAAATGCTTGCCCAGAGCTTTCAAAGCAAATGAAATCTGCTGATTCAGTTGAGGAGTGTCTAAAAAAACTTGAAGGGGAATGGCCTAATCCACCGCCTGTTATATCTGGCTCCCTTTACTTATTAGGGAACTTATTCTCTCAGAATATTATTACAACAGTAAATAGCAAAATTTTTAATTAAATTCAGACCTATCGATATCCAAAACCCGCAAGTAACTACCCACTCCACCCTTTTAACTTGCCAGGATTCATCAAACCATGAGGATCAAATCTCCTTTTAGCAGCAACTTGATCACCATCAACAAGTCCTAACCCACCTTCCTCAACAGTAAGTACATGAGGGTTGAACAAGACTGCTCCAAGCTCCTTACAATTTGCAATCAACTCCTCTAAATGCTCCTTGCCTCTCCACTTCACTAAAGGCAAAGCTGCTAGACGTTGACTCCCTTGCTGTCGAACAACTTCTAAATGCCAAAGCAATTCATTCCCCCATCTCTTTTTCAAAGATCGCATAACGGGCAATTCAGGCTGTGGCAAAAGCATCTGTAAATATGTCCAATCAGAATTTGCAGCTCGCATATGAAGAGTAGTGTGATTCCAAACAAGTTCCTTTAAACCAGCACCTTTTTGATCCTTTTCAGACCCTAAATGCCTAAAAGTAGCTTCTTTAGAGTTTGCTAGACGCTCAACTGTAGAGAGAGAATCAGACTCCACAAGCAAAAGGAGACGATGGCTTCCAGACGTCAACCCATACCAATTTGGAAGATGTTTAACAATATCTTTTTCTACTAAAGAGCATAAATTTAAATTAATTGCTGCTCGACTACAACAGAGCAAAAGGTCAACGGCTTCAGGCCAATCAGAACAATCAATGCTCACCTCCTGCCAGGAAACCGCTCGTGTAGTAGACAAACTCAGTGCCGTAACAATTCCATTTGTCCCATATGCATGATTAAGAGCCTCTGCATGCTTGGCATCTAAATGCAATTGTTTTGGGATCCGTTCAACAGTGATAATTTCCAAAGAAATGAGATGACCTGGATCTCTCAAGAAGCCCCACCGCACTGAACCTATACCTCCTGAGCCACCAGCAAAAAAACCACCAACCGAAGCACTTCGCCAAGTGCTTGGCACCAAACGCAATTGACGGCCATAAATCGCAAGAAATCTCTCTAAATCTCTTAAAAGGCAGCCTGGTTGAACCTTAACTATTCCCGTCTTTTGATCAAAGCTCTCGACTCTTGAGAAAGCCCCCATAAGCATGACAACACCTCCCCGTAAAGGGACACATTGCCCATAATTTCCAGTTCCAGAACCCCTTAGCGTTAATGGGACCTTTCTTATGGCACAAGCAGATGCGACCATCTTGACCGCATCTAATGATTGCGGACGTACAACCAATTCGGCGCGGCAATCCTTTAAAGAATCAACAAGAACAGGTGAATATTCATATGCATCTTTAGAAAAACGTTCAATCTCTGAAGAGGCCGTCAACAAGTCAATGTCCTTGCATGTAGAAAGCTCCTCGCACAAATCATTAAAAACTTCAGGTGTTGTCATCAGAGAATTGCAAAAACAAAGAACGTCTCATCAAATTTTGGATATCGAATCAAGCCAACTTCCACCAATCATGACTTTTCGTTTGGGAGGAGTTGCAAGAGCTGCTGCCCAACCATCTGCCTCCAAAAGAACGAAATCAGCAGGACTTCCTATCTGTAAAGATCCTTCCCAAGAAAGTCCCATGATTTGTGCAGCGGAAGTAGTAAATGGAGCAAGCCCTAAACGTTCCCAAGGTGCTAACTGCGAAATCGGCAGTGAGAACCCCATCAAGGCTAAGGGATCAAAATTGCCAGCAGGGAACCACGGGTCTTGAACATTATCCCCACCAACCGCAACAGAAACACCTGCCTTCTGAAGGGCACAGATTGGGGCGACTGGACGAACCGAAGGGTTTGAACATCTTCTACCTCCTAACAACCAAGAATTTGTTAGGGGCATCGCCACTACACTCACACCATGTAAAGCAATTCGTTCAGCGATTCTTAATAACGAAGAGGGAGGTAGCAAACTCAAACTACTCAAATGACTACAAGTAATTGGAATAGTTATTCTCAAATCATCAAGAGCACTTAACAAACTTTTAACTCCAAAAGCAGGGTTTTCATGGCTTTCATCAATATGCAGATCGACACCACATCCCAATTCATCTGCAATGATTAGCATCTTTTTCAAATCTTTTCTTAAAGAAGCCCTTCTCGGTGAGGAAGGAACAACTCCCCCTATTAATCCACCAGATTTCGCAATATCTTTTGCCATATGCCTACCGCTATTCGTTCCCCAAAAGTCAATAGGGGTAAGGGCAACCAGCTGAATCTCTATTTTTTGTTTCCATTGATTTTTAATGTCGACCAAAGCCTCCCAGGATGGGGACCGAATATCTCCAAAACTATCAATATGAGTTCTAATTGCTCTTATTCCATTCCCAACTGCAAGCTTTATTGCACGTTCTGATCTCTCCAAAACACACTGCTTACTCCGTACCTTATGTTCTTGATGATTAACAGTAAGGGCCTGAAAATAATGACCAGAAAAATTATGGTAATCAGGCCAAGAGAAAGCCTTATCAAGGTGTGCATGGGGCTCAATTAATCTTGGAAGTAATAACTGACCAGGTGAACTGGAGGCCCCTTTCACCTCCTCAATTGTCCTAATAAAACCTGAATCCCATCCCAAACGAATATGACTAAGTCCCTCAAAATTTGCCCCTACTAAACAGGACCCCCCCCGATCAAGCACTATTAGGCTTCTTGGAACTAACGCTTCTAATTCATTCATATAAGGTCACTGCTAATTGGATTCCACCCTTTTAACGTGAACTCCCCAAGAGAGAAACTGCCCTGCCACTCCAAAAGTTTTAATTTTGTACTCGGGCAAATCCAAAAAGGCAAGGAAGTCCTCTCCTCCCACTTTTGTTGTATAGAGACTAAACAAGCCAAAATTCCATCTGGTTGTGAACTTTGCTGTGATATTTCCCAAAGCATCTCTTTGTGTTGATATTAACTTTGGACAATTCTCCAAAAAAAGGTTCGACATCTTGGGGAACACACCCCTGTCACATAATTCTTCGGTTCCTATCTTGACTAATTTTCCTCCAGCATAGGAACTGTATTCTTCCAGAGAAGGGTTGGTATAAAACAATGCCGACGCACAACCTGCAATCGCTACAAAACCCAACAAAGAGATTCCGAGCTGGTCCCAATTATGACCAAATTTGTTTTTGAGATTCACTTACCCCATGAATTGGTAAATTCTTAAAGACGCGGCGGGCGTCGCCAAGTGGTTAAGGCAGCGGCTTGTGGCGCCGCTATTCGGGGGTTCGAATCCCCTCGCTCGCCCTTTGACTATTAAAACAATCAACCCACAAATCCAATCTTAAAAGAAAACCCTCTGAACCAAACAAGAATCCATCTAAGAGCTTTCATAGAGGAAATAGAATTACCTCATTTAATGGTCAAACTTAAGAAGTGATTCACCAGTCTCCTAAACCCAACTAAATGCGCCCCCACCTTGACAGCTTTATCTTCAATTCAACTCCTTAACAAGCCTATAGCTGAAATGGGCCAAGGACGAAGCTATTGGATTACGACCTTTGGCTGTCAGATGAATAAGGCCGATTCAGAGCGAATGGCTGGAATTCTTGAATCGATTGGATATACCCAAGCTAATGCAGAGCTTGAAGCTGATCTTGTCCTCTATAACACCTGTACCATTAGAGATAATGCTGAGCAAAAAGTTTACAGCTATCTTGGTAGACAAGCCCTAAGGAAACAAAAAGACCCACGCATAACACTTGTAATAGCAGGTTGTGTGGCTCAGCAAGAGGGAGAGGCATTGCTAAGAAGAGTGCCTGAAATTGATCTTGTAATGGGGCCTCAACATGCAAACCGTTTAGAGACGCTTCTTGAGCAGGTTAATAATGGTCAACAAGTGGTTGCAATAAATGATCACCACATTCTTGAAGATATAACCACAGCTCGCCGAGACAGCAATGTATGCGCATGGGTGAATGTTATTTACGGCTGCAATGAACGTTGCACTTACTGCGTTGTACCTTCAGTAAGAGGAAAAGAACAATCTCGGAGGCCCGACGCTATCCGCTTAGAAATCGAAACCCTAGCAAAGCTTGGATACAAAGAAATAACCTTATTAGGACAAAATATTGATGCCTATGGTCGAGATCTTCCTGGCATAACTCCTGAAGGCCGAAGGGAAAATACATTGACGGATCTTCTACGTTTCATACATGATGTTCCGGGAATAGAACGAATTCGTTTTGCTACTAGTCACCCTAGATATTTCACAGAAAGGCTTATCTCTGCTTGTGCTGACCTTCCAAAGGTTTGCGAGCATTTCCATATCCCATTTCAAAGTGGAAGCAATGAAATTCTTAAAAAAATGGCAAGGGGTTACTCCATTGAAAAGTATCTAAAAATCATTCAAAAGATTAGGGAAAAAACACCTAATGCAGCAATCAGTTCTGATGTAATAGTTGCCTTCCCTGGAGAAACTGATGAACAATTTCGTGAAACACTTTCAATAATTGAGGAAATAGGTTTTGATCAAATAAATACCGCAGCATATTCACCTAGACCTAACACGCCTTCAGCAGAATGGTCCAATCAAGTTCCAGAAGAATTAAAAATAGAACGTCTTAAGAAAATCAACTCACTAGTTGAAAAGATTGCATTACAAAAGAACCTTAGATATTCAAACCAAAAAGAAGAGGTTTTGGCAGAAGGGTTCAACCCTAAGAACCCAAATCAGCTAATGGGAAGAACACGTACCAACAGAATCACATTTTTCGATTCAAAAGGTCCTGATGGGTCAACTTATACCCCTGGCGATCTAGTGGATGTGTTAATAAACAATGTGAGATCGTTCTCGCTTAGTGGGACTCCTCTTTGACCAGTAAAATTGATAAAAGCCCATAATTTTAATGAAACACCCCCTCTACTTTTAAACTTATGCATACCTCATTCACTTCTATAGGAGTGGTGTTCGGTGGAGCCAGTGGAGAACATGATGTATCTATCCAGTCTGCAGTAACAGTTATAAAAGCATTGCGTAGTGGTCGAAATGCAAATCGATATAAAGTAATCCCCGTTTATATCGATCAACAGGGTTGTTGGCATGAAAACACAATCTCCAATGAAATCCTATCTAGCGGAAACTACTTAAAAATCCCTCACAAGCCTAAAAGCCCTTCCGATATTGGATTAACTCAACTACCTAATCAAACTAGTGATATTGATATTTGGTTTCCAGTTCTTCATGGCCCAAATGGTGAAGACGGAACTATTCAAGGGCTCTTCACACTTATGAAAAAGCCTTATGTAGGTTCAAATGTACTTGGCTCTGCCCTAGGCATGGACAAACTAGCAATGAAAACAGCCTTCACTGCAGCAGGTCTTCCACAAGTTAACTATTTAGGAGTAAACGCCAAAGATTTAAATAATCAAGAACTTCTTATGGAAGTAATCAGACGTATAGAGAAACAACTTATCTACCCATACTTTGTGAAACCAGCAAATCTTGGATCCTCTGTTGGGATCAGCAAAGTACAAGACCAAAAAGAACTAATAAAAGGTCTAATAGAAGCCTCAAATTACGACAACAGATTAGTTATTGAAGAAGGTATTAAAGCAAAAGAGCTTGAGTGTGGCGTTCTAGGGAAAAATAATCTAAAAGCCTCTATGGTTGGAGAAATTAAATATTCAGCCGAATGGTACAACTATGAGGTCAAATATTTAAGTAATTCTAGTCAAATAATTATTCCAGCAAATATTGAACAAACCCTTGTAGACGAAATCCAAAAATTATCGATAGAGGCCTGTAATGCCCTTGGAGTAAATAGCCTGGCAAGAGTGGACTTCTTCTATGAAGAGAAGAATCAAAAGCTTTTTTTAAATGAAGTTAATACCCTGCCAGGATTTACATCTCAAAGCATGTATCCAAGGCTATGGGAAGCCTCAGGTGTAACGCTCGAAGAACTAGTGAGCAAATTGGTAGAAACAGCGACAGAATAAGAACCTAAAACGCCCCTCCACCCGCCTAAACCCTCTTTTTGAACAAAAATGATCCATGGTCTGCTCTGGTTACCTTTATTGCTTGCATTCTTGCTTCTACCCGCGCTTGGTTGGATCGAAAGGCGCAGGCAGAACCTCTTTAGAAATTGGGCTAAAGGAGCAGAGTTGGCGAAGTTGGACAGTTCTTGCGCAGCTCAACTAAAAAAAGGAAGACTTAGTTGGAGTAGCTTTGAAGCAGGAAATTTTCAAGAGAAAGGGTCATTTGAAGTCACAAAACTAGAGGTAGTGGAATTAATGGCATTAACTTCTGGAGAGGCACCATTAACTAATGAGTCTCAAGGCAGATGCAGACTTCGTCTCATAGGTGGTGGGCAAGAAATGGACGTACCCTTTTCAGATGCTGAACGTGCTCGCAGCTGGATGGATCAACTTATGGCAAATGCGCGCTGCGACTTGTGAGACGTGCAAAGAAATTAATAAAACACTCTCAATCCTTTAAAGGAGACAAAGAGCAGGAAAATGAACTAAGGAAAAACCTAAAGGTTCTATGGAGCGTATTTGTTTACACAGGCTCTTCTTGTTCTATTTTGTGGTTACTAATAATGAACGGATGGAGCCCTATATATAGTGAACAAATTCAAGTAAAAGGAACTAAAAATATAGACCTAGGGACTATTATTAATATGTCAGGCCTTCAATTGCCACAAAGAATTTTAAGTTTAAGCCCTAATGATTTAGAGAAAAAACTAAAAACTGTGTTACCAATCAAGAAAGCAATAGTCCACCGACGTTTAATCCCACCAGGTCTAGAAATCTTAATTACAGAGAAACAACCTATTGCTTATGGAATGAGAAGGAAGGGGAAAACAATAGAAAAAGGCATGGTGGACATAAATGGAGAATGGATTCCAATTAAATTCTTAGGGAAGGTCAATCCTCCTGCAACGCAACTTTCTATAGAAGGATGGATGCCAAGTCACAAGCAAAGACTCTCAATAGTTTTGAAGCACAGAAACCACCTGGGAAGTTCCTTAAAAAAAATCATCATCTCTCCCAATGGTGAAATGACACTAAAGACAAAAGAGCTTGGTCTAATTGAACTGGGTTTTGATAGCCCGCGACTACTTACAAAGTTAAAAGCAACAGCTCACCTAAATCGAAACCTCCCTACAAAGTTTCGCAACAAACCCGGAATGATCGTTGACATGAGAGACCCCTCAAAACCTGAATTGCAATTTACCGGGCCTACCAGATGAGTTTTATCAAAGGCTTTAGCATCCTCAAACTGCTTCAAGAAGCTTGGATTCGATAACTAAGGGTTGCAGAACTACTAAAAAGCAGGAACGATGATGAAAATCTAGACAGAATGTCTCTGGAGGATACTTTGCTCCAAACCTCAGTACTAAATTATTTGATATGGAGATGGTGAGCGGAAACAGATCCAACTCCATGCAGAATGCAGGGATTAGCCCAAGTCAATCTGCGCGGATCGAGGTCATTGGCGTAGGAGGTGGCGGCAGCAATGCCGTCAACCGAATGATTATTAGTGACCTTGATGGAGTCGCCTATAGGGTCCTAAATACAGATGCACAGGCGTTATTACAATCTGCTGCAAAAAATCGCGTGCAACTAGGCGAAAGCCTTACGAGAGGATTAGGTGCCGGAGGCAATCCAAATATTGGTCAAAAAGCAGCCGAGGAATCACGGACAGAACTCCAACAAGCCCTTGAAGGGGCAGACTTGGTATTTATTGCTGCTGGAATGGGAGGAGGTACTGGTACAGGGGCTGCCCCAGTAGTAGCAGAAGTAGCAAAAGAAAGTGGTGCTCTCACAGTTGGAATCGTCACAAAGCCCTTTGGATTTGAGGGTAAAAGACGAATGCGTCAAGCAGATGAAGGGATTGCACGATTAGCTGAAAATGTAGACACATTGATTGTGATTCCAAATGACAGACTTAAAGATGTGATCTCTGGTGCACCACTCCAAGAAGCATTCCGTAATGCTGATGACGTTTTAAGAATGGGCGTAAAAGGGATCTGTGACATCATCACTTGCCCTGGTCTTGTCAACGTTGATTTTGCCGACGTTCGTTCAGTAATGACTGAGGCAGGCACTGCCTTACTTGGAATTGGAATGGGTTCAGGTAGATCAAGAGCTCTTGAAGCAGCTCAAGCTGCTATCAATAGCCCACTCCTTGAAGCAGCTAGCATCGATGGAGCTAAGGGATGCGTGATCAACATCAGTGGTGGAACTGATATGACTCTCGAAGACATGACTTCTGCTTCAGAAGTGGTCTATGACGTTGTTGACCCAGAAGCCAACATAATCGTGGGTGCTGTGGTGGATGAAAAACTAGAAGGAGAGATACAAGTAACAGTTATTGCTACTGGCTTTCAAAGCAATCAGCCTTACAGGAGCGAAAGAGCAAAAAACAAACTAGCTCCCTCCTCAAGCAAAGGATCTGGGAATAGAGAACCTGGTGCAAGTATTCCTGAGTTCTTACGTCGCCGCCAACAAAGGAAAGAGGCGGAAAGCTAATCCCTAAAATTAGGTGACCCGGAATCCACGCCTGCATCGAGCATCCCATTTGGCTGCTACCTTCCGGTCCTGACCAGGTTTGGGCGTCGAAGCCGCATGGGCCCGAGTCCACTTAATGCTAGCAATGCATCATTAAAAATCTGTTTAAAACATGCGTCCTGGAGAATTAATTGATTTCAAGAAAAAAGGAAGGGCAATTACTGTCCTTACCGCATGGGACAGTATCTCCTCGTCAATCGTTGAAGCATCTGGAGCAGACGTAGTCCTAGTAGGTGACTCGCTAGCAATGACAGTATTAGGTCATGCAACTACTTTGCCAGTCACATTAGAAGAGATGCTCCACCATGTAAAAGCAGTTGGAAGAGGTTTCAATAGTCCTCTAAAAAACCAACCCTTAGTGATATGTGACTTGCCTTTTTTAAGTTATCAGTGTGGACAAGATGAAGCAGTGGCAGCAGCGGGAAAACTTCTTAAGCACTCGTGTGCAGCAGCAGTAAAAGTAGAAGGGGCAGAACCAGAAGTTCTGATAGTTATTGAACGTCTAGTGAGAATGGGAATTCCCGTAATGGGCCATCTCGGCCTCACTCCCCAATCAGTTCACAAAACTGGCTACCAGCAACAAGCTATTGACCCCAGTAGTCAAGAAAGATTAGTCAAACAAGCAAACCAACTCCAAGATTCGGGATGCTTCTCTCTAGTCATCGAACATGTTCCAGGAGCACTCGCAAGTCGAATAAGAGCTCTACTAAAAATTCCTGTGATTGGTATTGGTGCTGGAGAAGACTGTGATGGCCAAATTCGTGTAACAGCTGACTTGCTAGGACTCACTTCTACTCAACCTCCTTTTAGTCCAAGCTTGGTTCCAGGACGTCAGATTTTTATTGATTCCCTTCAAGCCTGGGTTCAACAACAGCATCAACAGGCAGAGAATCCCACCACAACAGAATCTCAACCAAGATCTGATTACTAATTGCCATCCCATCCGGTTCAGAAAGTTTGATTCGATTACCGATTTTCAGAAGCCAACCTTTTTCAAAAGCAGTTTTTAGTTTCGAATAAAACGTAGATAGATTTTTCTTTCGCTGGGCTTTATCCCAACCCCAATTTTTAAAGGCTTGCTCAATGTCAACTCCTTCGCGACATCTCAAGCCCACCAATAACTTCTCATCGAGTGGAAATGTAGTGGCATTCAAGCTCAACAAAGATGAATCAACACCCTGCTTTTCTTGGTTAATAAGCCAATCTTTATATAGGGCTCTTGTCCTGGGGCGAGCAAATCTTCTCCCCCAAGGAGAGCTAGTCGCCCCCTGACCAAAAGCCCACCAACCTCCACCATGCCAATAGACACGGTTATGCCTAGAGGCATGTCCTGGCTTGGCATAATTAGAAACCTCATAACGAGAGATCCCAGCCTCACGAAGCATGACACTGGTCAGTTCCATGCTGTCAGCAGCTAAATCATGATCAAGTAATTCCAACTCTCCTCTACGGCTCCTCTTTTCAAAAACAGTACCTGGCTCTATTGATAGATCGTAAATAGATAGATGAGGTGCTTCAGTCTCTATTGCTTGGGAAAGTTCTTTCTTCCATCCCTCAAGATCCTGCCAAGGAAGATTTTGAATCAAATCAATACTCCAACTCTCCAGAATTCCCTTTCCTTGAAAACTATTTAGCCATTTACAAGCGTTTATAGCATCAAGTCGCTTATGCCTCCTGCCAAGTCTTTCCAAAAAATCATTATTAAAACTTTGGCAACCAAGACTCACTCGACTTATTCCAGCCTCTAAGAAATTTCTCAACAGATCTTCATCAAAGCTGGCAGGGTCCATTTCCAAAGTAATCTCTGCCCCCATCTGAATTCCAAAATGCTCTTGCAAATGCTCCAAAAGAGAACTCACCTGTTCAGGAGTCAAGATTGAAGGTGTTCCACCTCCGATATAAACCGTTGATAAAGGTGGCCCTAATGGGCAAATGGATATCTCTTTATGCAAAAGTATCAAATAATCCTTAATGGACGAACTACCTGGTCCCACACCTCCTCCAGCACGGTCACCAAGCGGTACAACTGAAAAATCACAATAGAAACACCTCCTATGACAAAAAGGTATGTGAAGATATGCACTACGAGGGGCCCTAACAGCGCTGGCATTATTCATGTGTAAACAGACCTTCTTTGGACATCAACCCGCTCTAAAAGAGCCTGGGGCAAGCATCCTTGATAAATAAATCGAGAATCACCAAATATTGATCTAATCGTGAATCCACTAATCCTAGTTCTATTTTTAATCTCGGGGGCTTTAACTAGCTGGCTAGGAGTTGGTCTTGTATCAGAAAATATATGGAAACAAATAGAACAATTTGAAAACCCCAGATACATCCTGGCAGGACTTGGCGGCTTTCTCGGCCTGCTTACAGGGTTGTTGTTCCAACAACTTCGCACAAGGTTTATGCGGAAGATCCGCACAATGCCGACAGACCTCCTTGTTAGCAGATCTATAGGGCTAATTCTTGGCCTTTTAGTTGCGAACCTTATCCTCGCCCCGATACTTCTACTACCTCTTCCCTGGGAGGTTGTTTTACTAAAACCATTAGCAGCAGTTTTCAGCAACATCTTCTTCGGAGTACTGGGCTATAACCTGGCTGACATACATGGAAGAACTCTTCTCAGACTATTCAACCCAAATAGCACTGAAGCACTATTAGTCGCGGAAGGAATCCTCACCCCAGCAAGTGCAAAAATTCTAGACACTAGTGTAATTATTGATGGAAGGATTAAAGGTCTAATATCCTTTGGAATGGTTGAAGGGAAAATAATTGTAGCTCAGACTGTTCTTGATGAATTACAGCAACTTGCAGATTCTAGTAATAATGAAAAGAGAGGAAAAGGAAGAAGAGGGCTACGATTACTAACAGAATTAAGAGAAGCCTATGATCGTCGCATAGTCATTAATAGTACAAAATATGAAGGGGAAGGTACTGACGAGCGACTTCTAAAATTAACAGCAGATACAGGGGGAATTCTAATTACAGCTGACTACAATCTAGCGCAAGTTGCTCAGGTTAAAAAATTAAAAGTCTTAAATTTAAGTGAGCTTGTAATAGCTCTGCAACCAGAAGTTCAACCAGGTGAACACCTAAAACTAAAGGTTGTCCGTGAAGGCAAAGAAAACAATCAAGGAATTGGCTATCTCGATGATGGAACAATGGTTGTCATCGAAAAAGCAAGTCATGCGATCGGCCAAAGATTAGAAGTTGTTATCACTGGTGCATTGCAGTCACCAACTGGACGAATAGTGTTCGGGCGACTTGGGAAAGAGCCTCAAGCGTAAAAATCTAACCAAAGGAATCAACAAAGACCTCCCCACTCCAGCTAGGCTCCTTAGTCCATGCAATGTTTTGTCGATATGACGGTGTCCGCTCCCTATTACGGCGATTCAGCCGTAATGCGCACACCCCCCCCGGATCTACCCTCACTATTGTTGAAGGAGAGAATCGTTTATTTGGGGCTGCCTTTATTCTCTGACGATGATGCCAAGCGCCAACTTGGCATGGATGTAACTGAGCTGATCATTGCTCAGTTGCTTTTTTTGGAATTTGACAATCCTGAAAAGCCTATCTATTTCTACATCAATTCAACTGGCACAAGCTGGTATACAGGGGATGCCATTGGTTTTGAGACAGAAGCTTTTGCCATTTGTGACACTCTTAGTTACATAAAACCTCCTGTTCACACAATTTGTATTGGGCAAGCAATGGGCTCTGCGGCTGTAATTCTTTCGGCTGGTGCCAAAGGGCAACGAGCCGCTCTTCCACATGCCTCAATCGTTCTTCATCAACCTCGCAGTGGTGCACAAGGACAAGCGACTGATATTCAAATACGTGCAAAAGAAGTTCTACACAACAAAAAAACGATGCTAGAAATTCTTGCAAAAAACACCGATAGAACAGTCGAACAACTCACAGCGGACTCTGATCGGATGAGTTACCTTACGCCTAATGAAGCAGTCGAATTTGGGCTCATAGATCGCGTTTTAACTAGCCGAAAAGACTTGCCAGTAACAGCTCCTTTGGCCTAACCAATTGGATCTCATGTTTTATCAAATCTCTAGCCCCAAAAGTCCCTAACATCCCTTTATATTCCCCTTCATCATGCCGATCGGTACTCCCAGCGTCCCATACCGCCTACCTGGCAGTCAGATGGAACGTTGGGTTGATATATACACAAGACTTGGAGCCGAAAGAATCCTTTTCCTAGGTCAAGAAGTTAATGATGGTGTTGCCAATAGCCTGGTTGCTCAAATGCTTTATCTGGACTCAGAGGACAGCAGCAAACCAATTTATTTATATATCAACTCCCCTGGTGGTTCTGTAAGTGCAGGACTGGCCATCTACGACACAATGCAATATGTCAAAAGTGATGTAGTAACAATTTGCGTAGGTCTTGCTGCTTCGATGGGGGCATTCTTATTAGCAGCAGGGACAAAAGGGAAGCGTGTTGCATTGCCTCATAGTCGCATCATGATTCATCAGCCTCTTGGTGGAACAAGCCAAAGACAAGCAAGTGATATCGAAATAGAAGCAAGAGAAATCCTAAGGATAAAAGCAATGCTTAATGAGGCATTAGCCAACTTAACCGGACAGAGCTTTGAGAAAATAGAAAAAGATACTGATCGAGACTACTTCCTAAGTGCAGAAGAAGCTAAAAATTATGGACTAATTGACCGAGTCATTTCCCACCCAAATGAAGCTTAAAAATAAGCTATACCTTCTGATTTTGAGCATTAAAAACCCTTAGTGCTCTTTTGGGAAAAATCAAATTTATTTGGTTTAAAAGAAAAAATCCACCTTGATATGTGCCTGCTTGCGTAAGCTCATTCCTTATATACCTCTTTAATTCATAGCTGATGGCAAAGCTCTACTACGACACAGATGCCGATCTCAATCTGCTCAACGGAATGACCGTTGCCATCATTGGGTATGGATCCCAAGGACACGCACATGCCCTAAATCTCAAAGACAGCGGCGTAGATGTTGTTATAGGGCTTTATGAAGGAAGCCGCTCAGCGGATAAAGCTCGCGCAGATGGCCTAGAAGTTTTGAGCGTGAGCGAGGCATCAGCTCGTGCGAATTGGATCATGGTTTTACTACCGGATGAATTCCAAAAAGATGTTTATTTAAAGGAAATAGCCCCACATTTATCCGCTGGCAATGTATTGAGTTTTGCCCATGGATTCAACATTCGATTCGGTCTCATTGAGCCCCCTGATTTTGTTGACGTAGTTATGATTGCCCCAAAGGGACCTGGACATACAGTTCGCTGGGAGTACCAAAACGGGCAGGGTGTTCCAGCTCTTTTTGCAATTGAACAAGACTCATCAGGGAACGCACGTTCGCTAGCCATGGCATATGCAAAAGGGATAGGGGGAACTAGAGCTGGGATCCTCGAGACTAATTTCAAAGAAGAAACCGAAACAGATTTATTTGGAGAGCAAGTTGTCCTTTGTGGTGGTTTGTCGGAGCTGGTCAAAGCGGGCTTCGAAACTCTTGTTGATGCAGGCTACCAACCGGAACTTGCCTACTTCGAATGTCTCCATGAGGTAAAACTAATTGTTGATCTAATGGTAAAAGGAGGACTAACTGCAATGAGAGATTCAATCTCTAATACAGCAGAATATGGCGACTATGTAAGCGGGCCAAGGTTAATTACATCGGATACAAAAGAAGAAATGAAAAAGATTCTTGCTGACATCCAAAATGGAACCTTTGCTAAAAACTTTGTAGCGGAATGTGATGCTGGCAAACCTGAGATGAAGAAGTTTCGCACTCGCGATGCTGAGCTAACTATTGAGAAAGTTGGGAAAGGACTTCGCTCAATGTTCAGTTGGTTGAAATAACAGAAAAGTCACTTCTAATACTTATCCCTACAGCTGTTCTTCTTGACCTATGGGTGGGAGATCCAACATGGTCACCCCATCCTGTAGTGATAATGGGTTCACTTATTAAAGTCCTCCAAGAGTATGTTGAAAAATTCTCCGAAGACAAAAAGCATTTGCTTCGCTTTGGAGGTTTATTACTTACAACGACACTTATTTTATTTTCCGGAATAAGTGGTTGGCTAATTGAACGTTTAGCCCTTCCAGGATCAATAATTCCAATTTATTTGGGACAAATTTTAGTTTTAGTAGGGTTAAGTAGTGGTTTAGCAGCAAGAAGCTTATATGAAGGGGTAATAGCTGTTCTTAAAAAAATACCAGAACTTGATGAAATATCCGATTTAAATCCAGCAAGGGAAAGACTTGGCAAAATTGTTGGAAGAGATGTAAGTGGACTAAATAAAGAAGACATTCTTCGCGCAACCGCTGAAACGGCAAGTGAAAACGCAGTTGATGGAATTTTTGCTCCTCTATTTTGGATGTTTATAGGACTATATTCTTGGCATATTTCACTAGAGCTTCCAGGTCCACTTTCCTTTGTTTGGATTTACAAAGCAGTTAGCACAATAGATTCCATGGTTGGCTATAGAAGAGGGAAGCTGCTTTGGTTAGGGACTGCAGGTGCACGGCTGGAAGACATAATGACTTGGTTACCCTGCAGAATTGTTGTAATCACTCTCCCAATAGTCTCCAAGCCTTTAAGAAAATATTTTTATGTGATTAAAAAGTCAATAAAAGAAGGCTCCAAAGATCTATCACCTAATTCAGGCCTCTCAGAAGCAATATTTGCTTATTGTGCAGATGTAAGAATGGGTGGTCAAAATCGATATAAAGGTAATTACATAGAAAAACCTTTGCTAGCAAAAAATTCCCCACAAGCAGGAATTCGCAGCATAAAAAAAATACTAAGAATGATTTTCCATCTTGAAATTACTTGGCTTGCTATTTACTTTTTAAGTTTAACCTGCATGCCTTAATAAACTCTCAATAAGCACCTCTATCCATTGGCAATAAAAGAACACCAAAGGTTCTAACGATTATAACTAAATCCATTAAGAAAGAGCGATTCTTTGCATATTCTAGATCTAGTTTAACTCTCTGTGTATAACTTAAATTATTACGCCCACTAACCTGCCATAAGCCTGTTAGCCCTGGTCTAACTGAGGCTACAATATCCATAACCTCATCATATCTTTCCAACTCTTCAGTTACAATTGGCCTTGGCCCAACAACACTCATTTCACCTCTAAGTACATTTATAAATTGCGGGAGTTCATCAAGACTTGATCTCCTTAGAAATCTCCCAATAGGTGTAATGCGTGGGTCATCACGAAGTTTAAAGTCACGCTCAAATTCCTTTTTCAAAGATGGTGATTTCTCTAAAACATTTAACAATGCTTTATCTGCATCAGCTCTCATTGTACGAAATTTAATACATCCAAAACTTCTATAGTTTCGTCCTACTCGGGGTTGAATATAGAAAACGGGCCCAGGTGAACTAATCCTAACGAATAAAGCTATTAACAAAAAAAGAGGGGATCCGAAAGTTAGCACTAAAGTTGAGAAAGCAATATCACCAGATCTTTTAATAGACCTGCTAAGAAAGACTTTTTTTCCCTTAATTAAAATCAAAATACTTTAAGATAGCAGTCTAAGAGCCTCAGGTGCTAGACATAAGAACTTCATGTGAAGAACCTCTTGGAAAAAACTAACATAAATCCTCAAAGGAACTTTTAACCTCTCTCTGTAAAGTTAGTTTCTGATTCTGACTTGCAAGGAAAATCAAATTTCCTAGCCGGGCCAGCCGACGCAAAGGAACAAGCTGTCTGATGCTCTGACCATAACTCTAGCAAGATTTTTTCAAGTCTAGATCTAAAAGCTTCAGGCCTAAAATTTTCTGCCCAAATTCTCAAAGATTCAGCAGAAAACCTTTTCCAAAGACATTCTTCTTCAAACCAACTAACTGCATCACATATTGATTGCACACTTTGTTCTGGGAAAAGAACTCCTGTCGGAGCATCCAAAGTACTTGTTGCGCATCGAATGGTGTCAAGCAGCCCGCCTCGTCCAAATCCAATAACAGGAGCCCCAGAAGCCATCGCCTCTACAGGTGCAATGCCAAAATCTTCAAGTCCTGCATAAACAAATGCCCGACATGTTGACATCAAGGATTGAACTTGAGAATCATCTTGCTTGCCAAGAATCTTGATAGTAGGTCCGGCTATTTTCTCTAAGAATCGTCTTTCAGGACCATCTCCTACAACATTCAAAGGGAGTTGCAACTGATTGAAAGCCCTAATAACTAAATCAACACGCTTGTAGGGGACAAGTCTGCATAAGCAAAGATAGTGATCACTCCTATCTCTATCCCAAAAGAATCTCTCAACTTCTACCGGAGGGTGAAGAACTTTAGATTCTCTTCCCCAAAACTTGGCTATACGCCGAGCAGTGAAACGTGAATTCGAAAGAAGATAGTCAACACGTGTGGCACTAAGTTGATCCCATTTTCTGAGATCATGAAGTAAAAGACGAATAATCGGCTCCAGTCCATTACGTGACAAGGCAGATCGCTTTAGATATAAATTCATTTGGTCCCAGGCGTACCGCACTGGAGTGTGGACATAACTTATGTGCATTTGATCTGGTGAAGTTAGAACTCCTTTAGCAACAAGATGGCTACTACTAATAACAAGCGAATAATCAGAAAGGTCTAACTGTTCAATAGCATATGGAAGAAGCGGTAAATATTGTTGAACGTGCGATCTTCCAAAAGGGAGGCGTTGTATAAAGGTTGTTTTAACTTTACGTCCAGTCAGCCATGATCTTCTAGAAATACTTAAGTCATCAATCAAAGAAAAAAGCTGTGGCTGCCTTTCCAGTGAAGAAAGCAATAGGTCAATCTGTTCCACTACTGACTCCGCACCTCCTACAGATCTATCTGAAAACCACTCATGCACTAATGCTATTCTTGATGGGAGATTGGTGAGATCTTGTGCAGTCATCTAGATATTTTTTTGAAGAGTAGAGCTCGAGAGATTAATTGAGTCCTGAGGTTCTATTTATTCTATATATATCACACCCTATCTCCTTAATCAAATCGGAAAGATTTTAGAAGTGAAGCAGCACATAAGGAAATAGGAAAGGAAGGGTATATATAAAAAGTTTCGGATCATATAATAATATTTTTAGTTTTTCAAACAAAAATCTTTATAAACTAATAGAATAGTTTGCTATAAGATCAAAAGGTAAATATTAGACAAAAAAACCCTCTACAAGAGGGCATAGTGGTTACCTGAGAATGAATATAAAGGTAATTCTCTTTTTACGTTAAAATAATAAGGCTATTAAAATAAAAAGCATTAACTCGCTTCCATGGAAAAAAGCAAAGATCTGGTTTCGATAGTATTACCCGTCTACAACGGTTCGAGATATATAGAGCAAGCGATAAATTCACTATTAATCCAGTCGTACCAAAACCTAGAAATTATTGCTGTGGATGATGGATCGGATGATAACTCCGTTGAGATAATAACAAACATTGCCAAAAATGATAGTAGAATTAAGCTAGTCAAGCGAGATCACGAGGGACTGATTGAAACATTAAAGTTTGGGATAGGAATTGCAAAAGGAAAATATATTGGAAGAATGGATGCAGATGATATAAGCCATAAAAGTCGGATCGAAAAACAAATTAACTTATTAAAGTCTAAAAAAGCCGACATATGTGGGTGTTCCTTTTATACTATTAATGAAACTTCATTCATAAAAAGACATTTCGATGTTCCTTATAGCCAGAAGGAATTCAAGATTAGACTTGCTACTTCAGTACCATTTTGCCATGGAAGTATCTTAACTAAAAGCAAGATTCTTCAGGAGTTCATATACGGGGAAGGGGGTGAATTAGCTGTAGAAGACTATTCACTTTGGACAAAGATGGCGATGGAAGGGGTTAAATTTGCTAATTGCAAGGAACCTCTTTATTACTTAAGAGTTAACAGAAAATCCTTCACCTTCTCTAAGGGATCTTTAGTTCCCAAGGGGCGACTTAGTGTTGGACTTAACTATATCAGTCAAAATCAGGAAGAGTTATTAACCTTAGTAAAGCCTAAGAAAATATTCAGAGGCATCAAAAAATTCAGCTGCTTTATTGCAGGTGATTATTTATATCTGTTAAAGGTATTAAGCAGATATCATAAAAATTCAAATAGGATCTGTATAACTGGCATAAGATTATTGCTATCCATGAAATATATTATTTATTTAGTTAAAGCAACATTGAATATTCTAATGTATAAAGCCCTAAATCAAGAGATAAATATTGATAAGTAGTTAACAGCTTATAAAGGTCTCTTGGAATTCTTAAAGTTAAAAATTCCTAGTATAGTTCTATATCTGTTTAGCAATCCAATTCTCAACTGTCATTTGAGGCTCCCAATGAAATGTTGACTTAAACTTTGTAATATCTGCCAAATTCTCAAAAGCCTCTCCTTCTCGGCTAGGAACATAAATAAAATCATCGGAAATAGACTTGGCTATTTCGTTTATTGAAATATTATAACCGTTGCCAACATTATAGACCTGACCAAAATGGTTAGATGAAATTTCCTTGGTGGCTGCTATTAAATTGGCATTTGCCACATCACCAACATAAACAAAATCTCTTCTTTGATTACCATCTCCAACGATTGTGAGGGATTCCCCTGCTTCTTTTTGCCGAAGAAAAATACCGATTACGGGGCAATATTGACCTTTCCGAGGTGCTCTCTCTCCATAAACATTAAAGTATCTAAATATGATAGTTTGCAATCCATATAGGTTGGAGTACATTGAGCAAATTTTCTCAGCAGAGACCTTGGAAACAGAATATGGGTTTAAACAGTCTTCAGGCTGAGTCTCTACATTTGGAACAGGGTTAAGTCCATATGCCGATGAAGTCGAAGAAAAAATAACTCGTTTAACACCTGCTTCTCTTGAACATTGAAGCAAGTTTGCTGTTCCAAGAACATTAATATCTAATGTATTCAAAGGATTTTTAATTGCTGGAACAATTCGAGATTCCGCCGCACAATGAAATACGTAATCAACACCCGGAAGCAGCCCGGAGAGCAAATTAGCGTCTCGGATATCACCTTTTATGTTTTGTGCTTTATCATTCCAGAAAAATATCTCATTATCTGCAAATTCATTATCCAGGCATATTACTGAGTGGCCTGCATTTAAAAGCTTGTCCACAATATGCGAACCAATAAAACCTGCTCCACCAGTTACCAAGCTTTTAATCATGCCTTAAATGACCAGAAGTAATAACTTCACTAGAAATTATAGTAAAAAATTAAGTCTCTCTACAAGTCTAGATTACGAAATGGTCCTTATATGAAGCAAAGACCTTATGCTTCAGGACTGTAGTGGAATATTTATGAGATCTATCTACCCATATTATTTTTATAGGTAGATCTTTTCCGGTGTAGGAACCGTCTTTGTAATCAGTTCCTAAAAATCTTACCTGATAGTTTTGCAAAAGAGAAAGGAATTCTTCTTCGGAGGTATAGGGAGAAATCTCATCAATATATTTTATTGATTCTAAAACTTCTATTCGTTCTTGTGTGGTGTGGACGGGTGCTAGCTTTTTAGGTCGTTCAGTTGAAGGGTCAACATGTAAAGCGATAGTGAGATGGTTACAGTGTAACTTAGCAAATTTCATCATACGAATATATCCTGGATGTATTAAATCAAAAGCTCCCGCAATAATCCCCTTTACCAAGGGTAATTGTCTCTTCCATACATCTACATTAATTGCCTTATCATCGATAAATAAATCTGCTGTTGGCTTACAAAACATAGGATAAAGCTCGTTATATTTAAATCCCCATTTATCAAGCTGTTCCTTGGTATGTCTAGACCAATCTAAGCCCGAACTCCTACCTCTGGCTGTAAAAAAGATGATGTAATGCCCTTGATCATATAATTTATTTACTTCTTGTAGCATCATAGGAATAGGAACAGAATTAAAATAATCAGGTCTACCTTCTGCATCAGTCGGGGTATCAAATATTGTGCCATCTATATCAAAACAATATCTCATACTACTCCGTGAAGAAAAATCTGGTGAATACACTCAACAATACCATAATCAGTGCTGTTTATATGGTAATCCCAAAGAGAGTTAGGAGAGATTTGCCTGGCTCTGTTATCTGATTTAAATCCAGTAAGAATTCCATAAGGTATAGATCCAGACTCACAATACTTGATGCAATTAAGTATATTTTCAGATTCACCACCGGAACTAATTAAAATGCATAAAGTAGAATCATCGGCATAATATCCAAGGAATTTTTCATAGGCTTTTGCCATCCCAAAGTCATTAATAAGACATGTAAGCATTGAAGGATCAGAGAAGACTAAAGACTTTTTATGATGGAATTTTACATAGTCCTGGGATACATGTGATGCTACCGAGTTGCTACCTCCATTTCCTAGTACGATAATTTTTGAATATTTGTTCCAAGCTATTTGAAACTTATAAAACTCTTCCTCAATATGAGCTCCTTGAAGTGCTGTGGCATATTGACTAAATGGATTACTCATAAAGTACTACCAATAACTCCGTTAGTTTCTACAGAGATTTTAACGGATTGAAGTGGAATGCTCAACTTGCCGGGGTGCGAAAATACAAGAAAAAAGCCTCCATTACCAGCTCCACAAAGCTTATGAGAAATGACAGTACTATTCTCATTAAGTTGTTGATCTATAGATCTTAATCGTTCATTAGCCATAATAGAACTACAGGTTTGCTTTTTCTGAGTCCATGTTTGGTTAATTAGTTGCAGAAAATCGTCATAATTCTGTAAGAGTAAATGATCATAAGCTAAATATAGGGTATCTAGGATTGGTTTTGCCTTTTCAATGTTATTGGTAACATCCTTGAGCACATCTAAAGAGTTGCGTGTAATTCCAGTAAAAACCAAATGGGGCTCAAAGTGATCAAATAGATCGGTATTTAAAAAATTAAATTTAACACTTTTATCCTTATCAAACTCTATTCGCTTGAATCCACCAATCCCACATCCGTAGGGATCCTGAAGACCACAAAACGGGTTGATTTTCGATTCTAGAGTGTAGGAAAGCCTGCAAATCTCTACATCCGTCAATTTCTTACGGTTAAAAAGGGTTAAACATTTGATCATTGAATTAATATAAGCTGAGGAAGAAGCTAAGCCACTACCTTGAGAATAGGCATCACTGGTCATTGAAACAGTTAAGGGAGAGGGTTTAAAATGTTCTAATACCACTCGAACTGGATCATTTCTTATATCTTTAATAGAGTTTGTTTCTTCTCTACGGGAGTAATTAATAATATACTTTCCCGCATCAATATTGTAACCTAGTTTATCTTCATGAATGGTTATATACGTCTTAAGATCACAGGAAAAGCTAATGACAGAACCATATCCAAATTTCTCTATAAAGTATGGGTTATCGGTTGAACCTCCAAACAAGGAGACCCTTAAAGGGCATGAGGCGATATACATTATTCTCCTGAAGGGTAAATATAAGTTATAGTTTAAGTGAGAAAGGTCAAAAGTGCAGGGAAAATATTGGACTTTTAGGCAATAGAGAAAGGAAAGGCGTTAAGACAGGCTATAGCCAATAACCTTATTTATAGTAAGATAGAAAGAGAGTCGGTCATTAATCTTAATTCCTGGCCTACACATCTTAAAACCACACGCTAAGGATTTTGAACTTCTTAAAAAAATATATATTGTAAGCCTCTAATTATGAATTACAGCCCTAAGATATCAATTATAACTCCTACATGGAATCGTTGCCATTTAATCGGTCGGGTTTACAATTGCTTGCAGGAGCAAACGTATAAAAATTTTGAATGGATAGTTGGAGATGATGGATCTGATGATGAAACGGAAATTATGGTTCAAAAAATTGCCTCCTCATCTCCCTTTCCTATCTATTATTTGCGTTCCAGTCTTCACATAGGAAAACCAAAGATTGACAATAGTGCTCTCTCCATTTGCACTGGTGAATTCATCCTTTGGTGCGATTCTGATGATATTTTACTTCCTAATGCATTGGAGAATCTAGTATCTGAGTGGTCAAACCTTCCTCCTGAGTCGATGAATAGCTTTATTGGGGTGGCTGCCCTATATAAGACAAAAAGCTCGGTCTTGAATAAACAAATTACAAAAGGAATTAACTTTCAGTGTAAGTTGATTGACCTAGAGTTTAAGCACCTAATTGAAGAAGATATGCTATTGTTTTTCAAGTCTACATATTTAAAGTCTAATAGGTTTCCAGAAGAAGATTTAATAGTCCCAGAGTCCTCACTTTGGTCAAAATTCTACAATCAGAATATATTAGTTATCACTGATGTACTTGGCATAAAAGAATACAATTCTGTTGATTCAGTTTCCTTTCATAATAAAATAAAGTATGCAAGAGGACATGCATTCTGTTTATCAATTACGACTCCATTTCATTCTAAATACCTTACATTCTTACAAATCCTTGGAAGGACAATTAAATTTATCAGGTATTCATTCCATGGTGATTTAACCAACAAACAGGCTTCTACTATGTGGGGGTCAGTTTGTCCAAGATTCTATTATATACTTTGTCATGTACCTGCCTTTCTACTTGTCATGTATGACGTTCTCCGTAAAAAAGTTGAGAGGACTCATTTAGAGTATTTAAAGAATTCAATAAATACATATATTTCCTATGAAAAATATATGCCTTCTATTGATCCTAATTCAGATATAAATCAGTTAAAATGAAATTAACACTGATTGCTCGGAATAACATTAACAAGATCCTTTCTTTTTTTGGATATAAGTTGATTCGAAACAACCCATTTTATTCCTCAAAGAGTCCTTTTGATCTCTTCTCTCTTCTCCTTAATTCATTCTTATATGAGACCGATCAAAAAACAGTTTCTATCTTGATTGCAGATATCAAACCAAACGCATATAGTCTTATGTTTCATCAAACTGATTTTTCCAAAATCAATATTGAGTTATTTGTGATCTCGCCAGGGACATCATCTGAATTAACTAAAGGTTCCTATTTAGGGCCAATTAGTATTGCTGCTTCTAACACTCCTCTCTTTAAAAGAGATATAATTAAAAAAAAGTTATCTGACACAAAGAGACAACCCTTAGATTCTATTGGCTTAGTCTTAAAGGCTAACAAGCTTAACTCTGACGTCCTATTTATTGGCAAGGATCTTAAAGAGTATCACTTTCTTATAAATCTTTTTAAATCAAAGGTATATCCATGTATTATAGTCATAAATTACTCAATGCATACGAGATCGGGCTCTAAAGAATTAGCATTCCTGCTTTTGGATAATGGATATAGATTTTCGTATAGCAATTCCTATATTTACTGCAGAAGGTATTTCTGATCATGAGTATAGAATTGATCCTCTCTGAGTTTGGCCCATCTCGATTGAATGCAGGTGGGGCTGATCTATCAGCATTAAGCCGGCTAAATCCAACTCTTGATTCATTTAAGAAGATATTCCCTGATGCAAAAGTTACTCTTTATACAGATCAAGTAATCAAGCTTGATCCATCGATAAAGGTTGTAAAGGTTAATCCTCACTTCAAGAAATCTGGTCCACGTTATGGATGGAGAGCTAACGACTATTATTGTATATATGGGTTACTGAATTCGAACGAGGAATATGCTATTAGCATGGATGCTGACATGTTGATTGTTTCCCCTAAATTTTCTGCTATAGCTGAACTAGCGAAAGTATTTGGGCTCGCACTACCACTTAATCCAAGACTTATGCTCCTTGTTGATGGAACAATTGGTGCAGATTCAACATACAGAATTCAAGATGACATTACATTAGGTACTTCACTTGCATATAATATGAGTCCTATCGCATTTAGTACTAGACATTCAAAAGCACGTTTAGTTCTAGAGGAATATCTACTTCGTATCACTAATAATCCAGGGAGAGGTCCTGTACACATGGCGGAATCAATACTTGGAGTAGGGTACCAACCCTGTGTTCTACCACCACAGTGGTGTGTATGTACACCAAAAGATCTCAATAGCAAACACATATGGAATGAAGCTATTTGTCTACATATAGGTCATTCTGATGTATATAGAATATGGAGACTTAAAAAATTTATTAAGGCATTAAAGCAAAAAATAATAGAAAGGATAAAATGGCAATAGATTTCCTATCAAATAAAAAGGTACTGCTTTTATTTTCTCATTGTGATGATGAACTAATTTGTGGGTGGCCAATACTCCAGGAGTCGAATATTGAAAAAGACCTCTTAATTGCATCATCGGATCGAAACAATAAATTAAGGTCTTGGTGTCAACATCGTAAATTTGTAACCCAAGACATTTGCCAAAGACTTGGTATAGGTTGTCGCATTTTAGATCATCCATCTGAGTTTTATTTGGCAAATACTCGAGACGGATCACTATCGAGATTCGAAGTTGAAATAATATCCACAATTTCTTCAATGGATTACGATGTAATATTCACCCATAACCCTTTTGGTGAATATGGTCACTTAGATCATAGATTACTATTTCAGCTTATTCATAGATGTTGCAATACTCCCATTCTAATATCAGATATTACTTATAAAACTAATTGGTCATCATATGTTCCTTCATCTCCAAGATATTATAAAACATTCTACCACAACGAAATAGCTAATTGCAGTCTCAACCTAGATTTCTATCAAGAGATTGAATTGTTCTATCGCTCTCATAATGTATGGACCTGGTCCCAAGAACCTACTTCATCTGCCTCGCTATATCTGATTTAGCAATCTATGAATAAGTTAGCAATTCTTATACCTACACTTGACGTTGGTGGCGCAGAAAAAGTAGTTATAAAGCTGGCAAATGGATTACCAGATTTTGGTTGGGAAGTAGATTTATTGTGCATGAAGGGTGGAACATTATCTCCTTTAATATTACCTTATGTAAAAGTAATTGAATTTAACTGTAATTCCTATCGTTCGTTACTATATCAGTATAGTTTATATCTCAAAAAAAGAAAGCCGGATATAGTTTTATCTACACTTTACATGACGTCTATAATAATAATTTTAGGAAAGATTATCACACGCCAGAAGCATGTAGTTGTATTAGGCGCACATAACTCATTTGTCAAGAAGCTAACCACGCCACATAATCACAAAGACCGCCTAATCCTTGAGCCTATGGCAAAGTTTTTATTTCCACGTGCTACATGCATGATAAGTGTTTCAAAGGGCCTTACAAAAGAAATGTATGAGACATTTAAGTTTAAGAGTGGTTTTATTGAAACAATTTACAATCCGGTACTTACATCAACCAATATCAAACCAATCAAGGAAGATTCATATCATAAATGGCTGGAAAATAGTAATCCAAAAGGATATAAGACTATAATTAGTGTTGGGCGTCTTGTTAAGCAGAAAGCATATGATGATCTTCTGAATGCTTTTTCAATCGCCAGTGCGCAAAAAGATTTAAGACTGGTGATTATAGGATCAGGTCCTAATTTATCTTCACTTAAAGATCTCGCTAAAGAGTTATGTATTAGTCATCTCGTTGACTTTGTTGGCTATAAGCCTAATCCTATGGACTATGTATGCAAAGCAGATTTGTTTGTATGTTCATCCCTCTGGGAAGGGTTGCAAAATGTTATCATTGAATCACTGGCTTCAGGATGCCCAGTGGTTTCTACAGATTGTCCTCATGGCCCAAGAGAGATTTTAGTTTCTAAGGAATTTGGGCTACTAGCACCAGTATCCAATCCACCTGAACTTGCTATTTCAATACTATCTGCTCTTAATATATATAAAAAAGATACTTTTCAAACACCTTCTCTAGAATCTCACCTAACTAAATTCACAACAGATACTGTATTGCCACGTTATTCAGGGCTTTTCTACGACCTTTTGTCAAAAGAAAAGGTTTGACTGTCAATGAAAAAAAAATTTTCAAGGTCGACAAATATCCTTTTAGTTACAAAAGATCTAAGTGACTGTTTTATAGGTGGTCGAGAGAGACTGTCACAAACTTATCGGTCCTTATTGCATAAATTGTTTCCTGAAAGCCTATTAATATTTTGTCCATATCCCTATTCAGTAAACGCCTTTGCTAGATATATTTATTCCATTGTGGGGATGTTAGATGGTCTTACTCCATCGAGAATATTTTCCATAATTACTTTGGTAAAGAAAAATAATATTGAACTAGTTTTTATTGACGGTTCAAATTATGGGTTAATAGCACTTGTCCTACGGCTTTATTGTCCTAATGTTCATATTACTAGTTTATTCCATAATGTAGAATCACGATTTTTCTGGGGTTCATTTCTTAGAAAGAAAACTCTCAAAGCCTTAGGTATAATATTATCAAATTACATAGCTGAATTCTTTTGTATATGGTGTAGCCATACTTCAATAACATTGACTTCACATGACCAAAAGAAACTTAAATTTCTATACCAAAAAGAGTCTTCTGAAGTTGTACCTTTGGTTATCGATGATTCTAGAAGCGTGGAGGAAGTTAACAAAGAAATAATTCCTATTGAACCTTATCTGCTTTTTGTTGGGGGACCATTTTATGCGAATATTCAAGGTGTAGAATGGTATATCAAAAATGTTTCGGAGAAGGCCCCTCTATCACTTTATATAGTGGGCAATGGTTTCGAACTATATAGTGGCTTATTTGCCAACCATAAGAACGTAAAGTTTGTTGGCTCGGTGAGGTCCTTGTCTCCCTGGTATAATTCAGCATCTGCTGTAATAGCACCAATATTTGATGGATCCGGAATGAAAACAAAGGTAGCCGAAGCACTTCAGTATGGCAAGGCAATTATTGGAACTAAAGAGGCTTTCACCGGATACACTTTACCGGATCACAAAGGTATCTTTGAATGCATTTCGGGATCAGACTTTATACAAGCTATTAACACAATACATGATTACCCACCACCCAGGTTTGACATCTCCCTTCGTTCCATATATGAAGCATATTATTCATATGAAGCAGGATATAAAAAACTATATAGTGTTCTTAACCTAGAGTGATTATTAAAAAGAATTTGGAGTTTTATTATTCCAATTAGTAAAATTTAGAGGCGTTTTTTTTTAACCTATCGGAAAAGAAGAATTCAGAATAAAAAATATTTGTTAACTAAAAAGAGCTCTCTTGTTTAGGATAAATTGAAAGTATTTTTAATTAGAAAATTAATCTAAATTCTTGATTCATTCTCGATAGCGTATGAATATAGAATCCAAGCCGACATAGCAAAAGTATCTTTCATATTTAAATGAACTCAAAATAGCCTTATAAGCTAAACCTGGCCTATAATATAGTATATGTTTTTGCATCCGTGGAACAGGTCTTTAGTTATGGTTCAGCCAACTCTGAAAAACTTAGACATTCATTTAATGAATTCTCAGTAATACAGATAAATAATATTTTTCCCGATCAATTTTGCAAGGAGGTTGTGGACCATATTGAGGATAATGAATCAAAGATAATTGAACAATATAAGAATGATAAAAGAGGTTTAGTAGTTGAAGAAGTCAACAAAGCTAGGTATATAAAATATTTTGATAAGCCACTAACATATAATTTTAATCTATTTAAGGGGTTTATCTCTTCGAAAATACTTAAATTAAGTTCAGACTTACTAGGGGAAGAGGTATACCTGAATGCTTTTGAATTACATTCACGTTATGCACATGCATCAGAAATACCGGCTCATCAGGATAATGCTTATTTTGGGCTAAAGTCTGCTAAGTCAATCACATTCTACATTTCACTAAATGAGCAATATGGAAATAAAGGAGGCCTAATATATTATAAAATTCCAATATCAACAACCATGGAGCATTCAGCAAGTGAAAAGCCTGGCTTTTCATTAACTATAAAAAATAAATCAGATTATGAGAAATTAGACCTCTTTAACCCTCAATTGGGAGCAGGTGATTGTACTATTCACCACTCCACAAGTATCCATTTTGCAAAACAAGTCCCCAGAAATGCTGGTCGGGTTCTTGTAGTTAGACTTTCGTTTCATGCCATAATGGATTCTGTTAAAGATGGCCACAGTGAATGGTACCGAAAAATGGTGGAATTAAATAGAAACAAGCTTCACAAAAGCTCCTTTTAATAATGGGTAAAAAAGAAATGTCGAGCTCTAAGTCTCATTCAACTATCGATTTAGATATAGCAATTATAGTTCCTGCAAGAGGAGGATCTAAAGGTATTCCTGGTAAAAATCTAATAAGTTTAAACGGAAAGCCTCTAGTAGATTATACATTAGAGTTTGCATCAAATCTAAAGCATGACACATTCTTATCTAGTGATGATGAGGCTATATTAGATCGAGCTGAAATATACAATGCAAAAAAAATTAGACGCCCTCACGATCTAGCTATGGATAATTCTAGTATAATTGGTTGTCTAATCCACGCTTCTAATTATATAAACTCTAACTTAAAGAAATATGATTCAATTGTAATGTTGCAACCAACATATCCCATAAGAAATCTTAAAGAGGTGCGGTTAGCGATAAAAAGATTTCAATCAAATAGAATGGAAACATTAGTTGCAATTAATAAGATGAGAGAGGATCCATCTGAGTGCATCAAATTAAACCAAGACATGAGGAATTGGTCATATATTGAGGAAAAGCCAAATGATTTTTGTGCTGTGTCGAGCAATAGGCAAGAGTACGAAAGTAGAAATTATTTTATTAGCGGTAACTTTTATATCACCAATATAGAAACGCTAATTAGATATAAGCGGATAATGCACGATCAAACTGAGTTTTACATTACTAATGAAAGGTACCCTGTAGATATTGACTGCTTTGAAGACCTTGCGTTTGCGGAAGCAAGAATTAAAAGTCTAGAGAATTAGGAGGACTAAAATTCGAACCCATTTTAGGAAAACGATTCTTCAGTATTAGCCTTGTAATTCAACAAGCTCTAGAAGAATATTCTCTGGCCCTATTGAATACACTACTCGTGCAGCTCCATCTGGAGAAGTCATTGGCATATTAAAAGGCTTGCAATTATATTTTTGCAAATTCTTAATTAATAAATCTATATTAGAAGTTTGCAATGCTACATGGGTAAAGCCGTGTCGATATACTATCAAGTTTTCTCTTTCAGATTGAGGCTTATGCTGGTGACTATTAAAATGCAAAAGTTCTAACACCATTCCATTTTTATCCTTGAGCTTACATGTCTGAACTTCCACATTGTTCAGGTCCATCATGTTATCCATAAAGCTGCCTGTCTCCAATGCTTCTTTCATTATTTCAAAGCCAACACAGTTAATCCAAAAATCCTTTGAAGCGTTTAAATCTTCAACTACTAGACCAACGTGTCTGATAAAAGTGGTAACAACTGCCATCTGTTAGTGATTTATTTGTTTATAAAATATTTTAGCACCAAACGAATCAATACTACTGGCTGCAGGAAATAATTGCTTCTTCAATTACTTTAATTCCTTCCAACAATGCCTCCTTTGAAATGCACAATGGCGGGCCTATCTTTATTGATTCTCGTCCTGTATTCACTAATAACAACCCTAATCGTAATGAATGGTAGCAAATATCTGTTGCTAATTGAGTTAAGTTGTTACCATTAGAATCTCTAAAGATTATTGCTGCAACTAAGCCTTTGCCTTGAACATGGCTAATAATATTAGAATGATTTGCCTGTATTCTCTGTAATTCATGATGAAGAATGATACCTAACTCTTCTGAGTTTTTAATTAACTCTTTCTCTAAAATAAATTTAAAGTTTGCATGAGCTGCGCTACAGCAAATAGGGTTTGCCGAATGTGTCGAACTCATAGAACCTTTGGGGGATAGGTCCATCACTTGCTTCGACCCAAGTACTATTGACAATGGAAGACTTGATGAGGAGCCTTTACCACAACATAGAATATCCGCTTTTACGTCATAATGTTGATAACCAAATAATTTACCAGTTCTGCCAAAGCCTGCTTGCATTTCATCAAAGCATAAAAGCAAATCATGTTCGTCACAAAACTCACGGACTACTTGTACATACTCTTTCGGATAGAAGCAGGCTCCCCAACCTTGATATGCTTCTAACATAAAACCACATATGTCTTCTTTAGGATTTAAATTTTCTCTAGCGATAAGATTATTTAGAGAATCTTGAATAAATTCTCTTGGGTCAATACCTTCTAGTTGCCATTCATAGGGAAAGGGGAGGAAATGAATGTTTGGATCTTTAAATCCTATCCAATTCTTCTGTGATTCATTAGAGTTCATCAATTGTGCCCCCATCGTTCTTCCGTGGTAGTTACCCTCTATACATATAATTCCCGGCCTTTTTTTATTCCTAGATTGAGCATGCAAACGCATCAGTTTCAATGCAGCCTCTGTAGCTTCCGTACCCGCTGACAATAAAAATGCTTTTTCAAACTCTTCTGGAGTATTTTGAATTAAAAAATTCAAATAATTAATGCGCTCTGAAGTGGCATAGGTATAACTATGTAAAAGTGATTTTTTAGCTGTTTTTTTAATAGCTTTTATAATTTGTTTGTTGGCATGTCCCGCATTGGTTAGAAATATAGTACTAGTAAAATCTATCCATTTATTTCCATGTCTATCCTGAACATAACAATCGTATGCTTTATCCCAAATCATGGGATATTGTCCATGCATAGATTGGCTTTCATTGGAAAATAAATTCTCCAAGTCTTCAATATCCCTCTTATTGGGTATTTCAGTTGAAATAGTTCTATGCTTTGTCTTTAATTTTGTACTACCTAAGAAAAACCTTTTCATTGGTAATGAAAGTTTCAAACTTTAATCTTACATCTTCGTGGGCCCGAGCTTAAATACTGAAACTTAAAGTTTGGTGACCGCTATTAAAATCGTCGTGGAGCAAGACTTAGCTAAACGATAAGATTAAAATATTCAAACTTATTAGCTTTGGATTTTATTTACATATAAAGATTTTCCTAAAAATAACTCTTAGCTACTGTTATTCTTTTTCTATGGCTATAAGCGATTGGCAAAGTAGCACTATTGTTGCCATCCTGATTAGCGTTCCCAAGGCAGATAGATAAGGTGCTTCAGGCTTTAGATCTTTATGAATAAAGTTCTATATAGTTGAAAGCTTCGAGATGAGGACTAATCTCTCAATATCGAGGTTGGTCATATTGACCTGAGGGGAAGCAAAACAAATTTAAACACTCATATCAAGATTTAGAAAGAGATTTGAGGATCCAGTAAAATGTAATTCAGAACCAAATTCAAACAATCGTTTCTGGAATTGACTAATCACATACTTGGAATTTCCTGTTTTTATCACGATAGTGCCGCTGCTTTGCTACGCGATGGAGAGATTGTTTCAGCGGTCCAGGAAGAACGATTTTCTAGAAAGAAACACGATTCTGGTTTCCCAAAAAATGCAATTCAGTACTGCCTTGCGTCTCAGAATATTGACTTTAGAGATATTAAATCGGTTATCTACTACGAGAAACCACTTCTTACGTTTGAACGTTTATTAGAGACATATCTAGGGGCTGCGCCAAGAGGAGGACGTTCATTCATTGCAGCAATGCAAGTTTGGTTAAAAGAAAAACTCTTTTTAAAGTCAGAGCTCACAAAAAAATGTAAACTCTTACAACAAGAATTGGTTAATGGGGTTGAGCCCATCATGCCAGAATTGCTTTTTTCTGAGCATCACCAATCACATGCTGCAGCAGCTTTTTTCCCGAGCCCCTTCGAAGAATCAGTTGTACTTTGCATGGACGGAGTAGGAGAATGGGCAACAGCTTCTGCTTGGATTGGGAGCAATAACGAAATTAAACCTCTTTGGGAAATCAGCTTTCCACATTCTCTAGGGCTTCTCTACTCAGCATTTACATATTACTGCGGATTTAAAGTTAATTCTGGCGAATATAAATTAATGGGCCTAGCGCCCTATGGGGAAGCAAAGTATGTAAAAGAGATAAAGAATAATCTGATTGATATTAAAGAAGATGGCACATTCAGACTAGACATAAGTTACTTTAAATATCATCGTGGATTCCGAATGACAAGTCGGAAATTTCATAAACTTTTTGGATCGCCACCTAGAAAGAGTGAAGGCGATCTGTCGCAGTTTCATATGGATTTAGCAGCATCAATTCAGGTCGTGACAGAAGAAGTTGTCCTCAAGCTTGCAAGATCTCTAAAAAAAGAAACTGGTATTAAGAATCTATGTCTTGCGGGTGGAGTAGCCCTTAATTGTGTTGCGAATGGAAAGTTAATTCAAGAAAAGGTATTTGAGAACGTTTGGATTCAACCCGCTAGTGGTGATGCGGGCTCTGCATTAGGTGCAGCACTTATAGGGTGGTATCAACACATGAAACAACCAAGAATCATAGATCCAAATGACTCAATGAAGGGAACCTATCTTGGTTGTGAGTTTACGAATGAAGAAATCATTCGTTATTTAAAGGAAATCAATGCTACGTTTGAGGAGCTAGAAGATGAAGAGCTTTTTGACAAACTTGCTACAAGCCTAGATGAAGGCAAAGTTATTGGTTGGTTTAATGGTGCTATGGAATTTGGACCTAGGGCGTTAGGTGGAAGATCAATTATTGGCGATCCACGTAACCAAAAAATGCAAAGTGTTATGAATTTGAAGATCAAATATAGAGAGAGTTTCCGGCCTTTTGCACCATCAGTCCTGGAAGAGGAGGTGGCTAATGTATTTGAGCTAAATATAAAAAGTCCCTATATGTTATTAGTTGCCCCTGTCAAGAAAGAACTCTGCAAAGAAATGACAAAAGAGCAAAATAATCTTTTTGGAATTGAAAAATTAAACATCCCAAAATCATCACTTCCAGCAATTACTCATGTTGACTATTCCGCAAGAGTTCAAACCGTGAATAGAAAAACTAATCCTCGTTACTATCAATTGATTAATGCATTTAAACGGAAAACAGGTTGTCCAACAATTGTAAACACTTCATTCAATGTAAGGGGTGAGCCAATTGTTTGTACTCCACAAGATGCCTATCGTTGTTTCATGAGAACAGAGATGGATATACTAGTGCTCCAAAACCAGATACTCCTCAAGGATAATCAACCAAAGATAGAAAGAGATGAAACCTGGAAACAAGAATTTGAATTAGATTGACGATGCAACATTCTATTTCTACAAAAAAGCTTCGTGAATTTGGCATCTTAATAGGATTGGCATTTCCAATTTTTATAGGATGGATTCTGCCCACAATTGGTGGGCATTCATTTAGGGCTTGGACTTTATTGATAGGCATTCCCGCATTGATCCTTGGGTTACTAAAACCAAGCCTACTGAATACACCATACAAAGGCTGGATGGCACTAGGGCATGCCCTAGGTTGGGTTAATAGTCGAATAATTCTTGGCATAGTTTTTCTTGCCGTACTACAACCTATTGCTTTCGCTATGCGATTATTAGGGTATGATCCGTTAAGAAAAAAAATCAATAATGAGTACTCTTATCGAGAGGTCAGAAAGAATCATAAAATTGATTTAACTCGGATCTTTTAAACCATGGAAGCATTATTGGAGTTGCTAAAAGATATATGGGAACTCTTAAGAGTCCGTAAGAAGTACTGGTTGGCTCCATTGATTATCACAATAGTTTTAATGGGTGCTCTTATTTTATTTACCCAAAGTTCTGTTGTTGCTCCACTTATCTATACAATATTTTAGGCATTATGTACAATAGAGATTAAAAGCACAAAAGAATATTATTTTTAGAAATAGGTTGGGGACTGATAGTTGTCGAAAAGAAGAGGATATAGTTCAGTTAATCAACTTATTAATTTTTAGAATGCGGAATATTTCATGAGCAATTATCTTATTCCCGACTTCATTTACGTGCATAAAATCTAAATAGATCTCTTTATTGGCTTCTACTTTTTCTAAATTAGGGTTAAGTTCTCTATTAGCAAATACTCCTCCAATATCATAGGAAGTTATATTTAATGACTTGAGTTCTTGGTGTCTTTTTCGAAAAACAGAATCGCCGGTTCTCATGTAAAGTTGGGTAAAACAAGGTATCATCTCAGAGGGAGTTGTCTGAGAAAGTTTCTTCTCATAATTGGTAAGTTCAGCCAGAGTGACAGAAAACAAATGGGGTTGTAATAGATGAATGAAATAGGCTTTTTTATCAGTTGTGAAATTTCTTGCATAAATCAAATCTTCCTTAAGTTGATCAAAGGACCGATTTGCCCTTTCATTTAATTGTCTAGCATCAGGCTCGTTATAAATAAGGCATTGTTTATTTTTTTTGGGTTTGATTAACTTTAAAAACTTGTAAGTATTGAGATTCGAGAGATTTTTTTTGAATGTAACCAATCTTCTTTGACTTGTATTACTTCCTATTATTGTTCCCTTAGGGTTGCCGTTCGCGACACCTTGCCAAATATTATTACCTCCATCGTAATAAACTACAATATCATTCTCCCCAATGTTTTCCTGTTTCAAGAAATTATTTTGTTGAGAGGTAACTACTGTTGTAAAACCTCGATTCTCTACTTTGATCTTTTCACGAACTGTATTATTGACTATTCTCTGCAAATAAGAAGCAATAGTAAGATTGTTTGGGACTTCAGAATTCTGTGCTGTCGATCCTCCATAAATAAATATTCTTTTGTTAAACTCTTTCGGGGCATTAGTTGTTATTCTCCAACCATTTAGAATGGTCTTCCCACGACAATTTGGAGTATTTCCCATCGTTAAAGAAATGCCTTGACCTCGATGGCTAATTCCACTAAAGCATTCTGGGTGCTGATCTGACCACTCTTCCTTGATAAACCAATCAAAATAGTTTGATCCTAAATAGGGCAATGGTTGGGAAAGGCGGAATTGCTTATGAGAATGATAACGAAAGCCTTTATGTGATTTTGTATTTATTGCGTTTACTTCTGGCGATACATTTACTAAGTGTAGAAAAAGTAATGAGAAACTCTCAGTCAAAATTATCCCTCCTAGGACACCTCCACAAATTAAAAAAATATTTTTGCGAAGACTCATGAATGATAAATAAGAAAGGGTTGATTGATTTGCTTTTTATGGAAAGATTTGTGCTTGCTACTAATCCATATTATTGCATATAGATCATAGGGAAAGGAATTTATTATAATTAGACCATGAGCTTCAATATAGTGACTGGTGCGACATACTGAATCATTTTCAACATGTCCCTTATGAGAGGAGAAAGGTACTTTTTCAGCTTCAAGTCCTTAGTTGCTTAAAACCCTTTTGAGAACATAAGATTAAAACATAGCAAAGTATTTACACAAAGTCAAAAAACGAGTTATGTTTACTAGGTACATTAACCTTTAACTAGCAATGCTAAGCAAGCAAGAGAAAAATGCCATAACAAGAGGAATCTTGCTAGTAATTGGATGGGGATGGGGTTTAGATAGATTTTATGAAGGTGACAAAAAAGGAGGAATCCTTTCAATCATTGGATGGGGCATAATTTGTACAAGTTTTTTCTATATGAAGTGTTCAGGAGTTGAATACGTGGACGGAGTTAAGAACTATTCAAACTACAGTCCTAATCCACTAATAATTCTACCGTTGATCGCTGGATTATACGGAGCTTATTTAATTATCAGAAAAGCTTTCAAACTAGCAAAACAATTTGAAAATGCAGACGCTTAATCAGGAATAATCAAAACATATGAATCTATACTCCTCAAACAATAAATCATCTTAACGTTGTCTAATAGACTAATCAAAGTTATTTAACGAGGATAGGGAAAGCTATTACTAGAACTCTACTTTCTAGAGTCAAAATACTATCGCCAAATTAAGAAAATCAGAATAATAAAGCTTGGAGGTAAATGAATAACCTACAATAATTGAATGATCTATCATTTGATACTTCATGAAAAGCAAATGAAAGCGGAAGATAAATAGCTAGTATAGATGTCAATGGAACTTTTTCAAATCAATGAAGGTAATTCTGAGCAAAATAATTTATTTTGGACTTTTAGTCTATTTAATTGCTCTTTGCCCTCAAAAGATATATGCTCTACAACACGAGTGGGTTGAAGTTCCTAAAAGTCAATTTGGCAGGCAACTATGGGACAAAAAAAGTATCAAGGACAACGAAGATAGCTCTATAGAAGTTTATAGTAGATTTATCCCAAAAAATAAAGCTAGCATAACAAAAGATATACTTTACACAATGAATATTAATTGTGATGAAAAAACATTCAAAGATGTTGCGATAGGCAGAAGGGGCTTTAACGGGGATTTGCAATGGAAAGATCCAAATGGCGACAAATTAATTATGGGTGTGATAAATCAGGTTTGTGCTTTTAAAGGGAGATAAAGGATTAGATAATTCTTGGGATAGTATTAAATGTAATTGAAAAATATCACATTCATATTTAGGGATTAATGTAAATACGGATAAAAAGTTGATAGATTTCTTCGAATTTTTTAGCGACGTATATTCAATATTTTTCATTGAGCTAATAGGCGTTCCAAAACAACGATTCAGTAATTTAAAAATGAAAGATTGTGCTAAAAATAATTTTCAACTGTCAACAAATTGTCTATTGTCAATCCCTAATAGTGAACTTATTTTATCACAAGCCTTCAAATATTTATAGGCATTACTAATACTTACTCTTTTATCTTGCCAGGTTCCATCTCTTTTCTGAATGTAATCGAATAGCATTGGTCTTAGGCCACCTCCTTCTATTTTTTGTTTATTGGAAATGCGTTTATTCTCAGTTACTGTTTGGTGGTCAAGATTTACAAAGTAAATTTTTTCTCCATAGAATTCAAATATCCTTTTTCTTTCTTTACAGTTTCTACTAATATTAATTTCAAGTTCTATTTCTTTGTTAATGATTAGACATTTAAAATTATCCTCAGTATGAAATACGTCCTTAATGTTATTATACTCATGGTATGAACCAATAACCTCGTCAATAATTCCAATGATATGTGGCAAAATATCCAAGTGATAACTTATCTTTTGATTTAAATCAGACCTAGAAATATCTGCCCATTTTACAACTATTTTATAAGGCTTTATTTTTTGTATTGTTAAAAATCGAATAATGTTCATGAATCTATGAACCTGTGCTGAGTAACAATTAGTTAGATCTCCAGATGTCTGGAGGATTTTAATTTTCTCCAATGAGGTAACAAATGGCTTTTCAACTAGACATTCACAAAAGCTAGTTTTTCGAATTTCTTTAATATCTTCAAAATGCCTCATTGGGCTTGATGTGATATAGCACTTATCATTATTGTTTAATTCTTCGATGCTCTCAATTATATTAAAACCATCTGAAAGTGCTTTTTTGGAATTTGTTGCTGAAATGATAAAGATTAGATTACGATCAAGTAAATCTGATGCTGCTTTTGCAGCTCTAGAACCCCAGTTTCCATAACCGATAATAACAAATCTCATTGAACAACCATCCGTGGTAGAAACATTCGGCTCATTATTACTACTGAGGACTATTTCTAATTAGTGAAACATAGAGGGTTTCCATCATCTTGGAAAATTGAAACATCCATGAGAACCTATTAGAACAATTATACCCATAAATCTTTAAATCATACTAGCACCTTATCGAAACGACTTAATACCTTCTGGGTAAAGAAAGCTAGGATTCTCAAATCGTCTGTTAAAGGTTGAGTTCAATCCAATTTTCAATATCTTTATGCACCCAAACCAGATTGTTTCGACATTCGGAATCTGCATTGGTAATTAACTTTCAAGAATCTTACTGTAAATGTCGCATAAGACAACTACAGTTTTAATTTCTAGTCCTAGCTTGAGAAAGAAGCCGTCTTTGAGTTCTGACTTTAATTAGTTTAAAAAAAATAAACGAGTATCGAATTTCATCTCGTAATGTATGGGATCAAATTCCTTTGGAGAAATAGGAAAAGGACCATCACTGCTAAAAAGAAGTTTGTCAATATGCTGTCTTTACTAAGAAGTCGCTTTTGAATTTGCTTGACTATTAATGGGTGAACTACAAAGAAAGTGTGTGTGGGGGGGGGTGGAGGGAGGTAGATCCTGCTCGGAGTAGAAACACAGTAACAATGGGTCTAAATCGGAAACTACCCTTGGACGGTTTTCTTGGTCTTACATGCTGAGAAGATTCCAAGAACTTGCTTCAATAATCCTCTGCGATGGCTTATAAGTACTTGTCAAATGATGAATATGACTAATGGCTAAAAGGGCTTGTTCTAGATCTAGCTATAGTTAGCTACCATAGATTATCAATTGAAGATTCACAACTACTTCATTACTAATGTCTATAATTCTAGTAAAAATATAAAACGATTTTCATGGAGCATCAGATTAAAGCTAGTCAAGATAAACATATGGCTTTGGCGCTGTGGAAAAAAGGTGGCAGCAAAAGATCCTTGTGGTGCTCATTAAGCAAAGAAGATTATCTAGGAATTGTTGACCTATCTATTGTTGAGACAATAAACAAAATACCTGTTTCCGCAATTAGTTTAATTAAAAGGTCATATCTACATAAAGGTAGAAAAGTAATCATTTATGCTATGCATAGAATGATAGCATATAAAGACTCACAAAATCTCTTGTTTAAGGTTCTTGCTTCAATTTGCTGCAATAAAAAGGATACCTTTATAGCAACAACAGCAAACAAAGAGGGAACTTCTATATACAAGATGATTGGCTTTATTGAAGGGGAACCTAATGTTTACCTTCATACATATATACTGAATCCAATTTATTTACCTATTTTACTGGTATTTTCATCGTGGACAAAAATACATAGAATATTACTTCAAATTACTAAAACTTGGATCCCAAAGCTATACAAAAAGAATTATAGTGATAGGATAAGAAAAAATCTCCAAAATCACATTCACTTAAGAAGTATCTGCAATTTGTCAGAAGATTACGATACTAAAATCGACTGGAATTGCACAACTTTGTTAAAATATTTAGACTCACTAATTAGAGTTTTTAGATTAGATTTATACAGATTTAGTAATGATTCCGGGAAGATTTTTAGTATTCTTATTACCACTCGGTTTAATCATATATGGCGTTCATGCTCGATAGCAGATACGACATGTAATAGCATTGAGTTCCTGAAAGCCCTTGAGAAAGCAAAAAACTATTTAATTTTTAGTTGTCTAAGAAATGCCGCCCTAAGGTTATATGTGCGTTCTTCTACATCAACGCCGCCACTTAAGAATGGTAGTTTTATCCATGTAAAAAAACAGGTCTCATCAACTCTTATACTAAATGGCAAAGGATATTTTGTTAAGATTTCAGATCAGGACAAGCTGTCATCACTGCATGGAGATAGCTTCTTATAATGTTTAACCATATATCTGTACAACATAGTTACAACGTTGATGGATTACCTAAAATCTTATCTAGAGAATTGAGTCAAAATGGTTTAGAAAATATTCAAATACACCTCGGAGAATACGATTCTTTTGCCGAGAGTGCAATTCTTTATAAAAATACATTGGACCAGTTACCAGTAACATTTCTGCTCTTTACGTTAGAGGATATAGCGAGAATAACAGGAACCTCTGAGCTGAATTTCAAAGAATCCTTAGAAAAGATACTTTCTTACATAGAAAATATCGTTCCTATAATTTCTCAAAACTCAAGAGATTTATTTATTTTAGAGCCCGTTAGTGTTTTTGAAAGGAAAGATTTTTCGAGTGTTAGTCGTTCATTTGAAATTCAGGCTCATTTAAATTCCTACCTTATTGGCCTTCAGGATGAATATACTAATTTAAAATTTGCGCCAGTATCAAATGAATTATTAGTTGCAAGAGATCCAAGGTTTTATTATTATGGTTCGATGCCTTTTGGTCCAAAAACAAGCCAACTGATATCTAAATGCATATATAATATAATAATAAACCACATTAAACCTAAGGCTAAAGTTATTGTCTTTGATCTAGACAACACGATTTGGGGAGGAGTTATTGGTGAGGATGGTATAGAGGGTATTCAAGTCGGGGATACTTTTCCTGGAAATATATTTAGAGATATTCAAACTACTCTTAAAAGGCTCAATAACTACGGAGTGTTATTGGTTGCCATCAGTAAAAATACAATCGAAGATGCAAAACTCGGACTTCGCCATCCACTAGGAATTATAAAAGAGAAAGATTTGCTAGCACTTTCTGCTTCATGGGAAGCTAAACATGAATCCCTTACCTCGATATTAACAGATAATAATCTCTCCCAGAATGGATTATACTTTTTAGATGATTCAGAAATAGAAAGAGAAGAAATGGCTCTTTCTAAGATTAATATCACAATACTTAATCAAGAATCTTCCCCAGTTAATTTATTACAGTCTCTACAGAATCTAGAATCTAATCTTCACCATTCAATTACTAATGAAGATATTATCCGTTCAGATAGTTATTTAAGCTTAAAGGAGGCAAATACGACACGTAAAAATTTCTCTTCTAAAGAGGATTTTCTAGCATCATTACAGCTTCGACTTCTACCAAGACTCCTAACATCTAATAATATTCAACGGGCATATCAACTAATAAATAGAACAAATCAATTCAATTTAACCAGGCTTATTCTCTCGTTAAATGAATTAGAACAAAGGATGCACTCTAATGACTACACATATATATTATTTACATTGATTGACCGTTACACAAATCATGGGGAAGTAGGGTTGATAGGTCTTCACCTAGACAAGTACAGAATTCATATAGATCATTTCCTTCTAAGTTGTAGAGTGTTGGGTCGAGGTATAGAGAATTCTATGTTTAATTACATAATAAGATTAGGCAAGGAGCTTTCCTATGAAAATTTAAACTCATATTATGAGGTCAATAAGAATTCAGAACCAGCGTCAAACTTTTATTCTGAAGCAGGTATGAATCTGATTGGCAATTCATTACAAAGGATTGAGTTTAATGCTAATATAAAAGAATATAAGGAAGAGGCTCCAAAATGGATACGAATGGAAAACATTCATTAGATATAAAAAGTCTTCTCATGGATGTTTCATATGCACTAAATATTGACCAAGCAAAACTTAGTATTGATTCAACTTCAGTTGACTACGAAGAATGGGATTCTATGGGAACCATAAGCCTCATTGCTCACATTGAAGATAAGTATAATTGTAAGTTTGACTTAATGGAAATGCCTCTTTTTAACAATGTCAAGTCAATTTTTGAACTACTAGAGAAGAAAGGACTAGATATTAAACCCTTATGAAAAATACGATCAAATCAATCTCACTCTACTTTTAATATATATTTTGGGAAAAAATACTCAAAATCCAAGGACGAAGTATTTTACTACTCATGATCAAGAACTCTTTGCTAAGTTTTCTGGCGATTACAATCCAATACACCTATCACAATTAGATGCTAGGAGAACAATTTCAGGAGAATGTATTGTCCACGGTATAAATAGTATGCTTTGGAGTTTAGAGAACCTTTTTAGAGATATTTTAGTAACGATTGAATCTATTAAAGTAACATTTTTAAAGCCAATCTTTATTAATCAGGAAGTGGTTTATTCTTTCAATTCAGAATTAAGTTCTATACAATTAACAGTTGATGGAATAAAGTGCGTGAACATATCATTGATACAGAGCAAGTCAAAAGATCTTTTAATTCACAGCCATAGTCTTCCACAAATCCAAACTAGTCACCAGCCAAATGAAATAATTCAATCTGAATTATCGCTCTTACATAAAGTGGACCCTTATTATTGTGGGGATCAGAAATATGCCTTTCAACTATATCCACATTTAACAAAATCACTAGGAATTGGTCTAGTTTGCCAATTAGCCTCATTATCTGAAATTGTAGGAATGCAGGTTCCAGGGAAGCACTCCTTATATAAGAGTTTAAAGATTCAATTTGGGAAGTTAAATTCTATTTACTCAATCAATGTTGTGCATTCTGACCAAAGACTTAGATTAATAAGACTATCAGTCAATTATCCATCAATTGATGCAACCATTGAGGCGTATTTCCGACCATTGCCTGTTTTCATAAGTTCATGCAATGAACTTGCTCGTAAATATAGTCATAAAGACTATCGTGAAATAAGAGCTTTTATTGTTGGAGGGTCTAGGGGATTAGGAGCGGCTGTAGCTAAACTAATTGCATTAGGGGGCGGATCAAGTTTAATCACCTTCAACTCTGGTAAAAAGGATGCAAAACAAATTCAGGCAGATATAAATACATACGGGGCGACATGCAAGATAATGCAATTAGATGTATTGAAGAATAGTATTAACAGTCTAGATCTCTCACCTTTCAATCAAGTTTATTATTTTGCTTCTCCAAAGATTCGAGACAACAGGGCAACTACCTTTAATGAGTCACTATATTCTAAATATAGTGACTATTACATTCAAAGATTTGAGAAATTAGCAAATATGGCAATTCAACAAAGAATAAAAACTTTTTTTTACCCATCAAGTATTTTCATTGATCAAAAGCCTTTAAATTACAAGGAGTATATTAAAGCCAAGAATTTTGGGGAGAATATATGTAAGAAGCTAAATACTGTTAGTAACACTAAATTTATTTATCCGCGTTTGCCTATGATAAATACGGATCAAAATCTTTCTATTCTTCCTTTAGATTTGCAAGATTCTTGCTCCATAATGAGCAACTATATAGAAGCAATCTAATTCGCACATCAGAATTTGCTATTTTTTAGCAGTCCCAATATTATTTGAGATTTCGAAAATAGAAATTTTGGATCTATTCCTCATATAAATATTTTTGAAAGGCACTTAGTATCACTATCTTGTGCTAATTAGTTAAAATATTCTTGAGACCACTACTACGTGTCATCTTATCGCTCTTAATGGAACCTCGTAAGAACGGAGAGGGTGGGATTCGAACCCACGGACGGGATTAGCGTCAAACGATTTCGAGTCGTTCGCTTTCGACCACTCAGCCACCTCTCCAAGATAGCAAGATCCTATTTTCCCATATAGGTAGATGGAGGATTTCTACTATTTCTTTTAATAAGTTATGATTATAGATATTTATTGACTTATCTAAATAGATTAAATAGCTCCTTAAGGTATTATTTGTTAATCAGAGTTTTAAATTGACATTGAGAATACTTGTAAATATCAACTGAGAATTAGTTATTTCCACCCAGCAACACTCATTAAGCGAATTGCTTTGGAATTAGCTTCTCCTAACTGGTTAATAGTGACTGAGTCTGGTGTAAACTTTCCAAATTTTCTAAGTTCAGCAGATGTATTAAATCCTTTTAGTGGATGCTCATAAGTAGGTCCTGCCATTCCTTTACTTCCATCTGGAGAAGCAAGATATTCTAATAATTGAATTGCCTCCTTTGTATTTTTGGAATACTTGGCTAAACCACCTGCACTCACGTTGACATGAGCAGGGTTAGGAATAATTACATCTAGCTTTCTAGCCAATAACTTATCTTTTGTTCCATTAACTCCTGCCAGCATTCTAGCAACATAATAATGATTTACTATTCCTATTCCACACTTGCCTTGAGCAACAGCTCTAGCCAAAGAAATATCGCCTGCAAAATATGGTTGATCTACATTAGCAACTAATCCTCTGAGCCATCTTTTTGTATTACGCTCACCATTTAATACAATTTGATCTGCAACTAACGATTGATTGTAAACATTATTACGCTTCCTTAGACAGATTTTGCCCTTAAATTCAGGATTCCCTAGGTCTGAATATGTACTTATCCTATTGCTATCAATAATATTTGGGTTCGAAATTATTACTCTTACCCGACGAGTTAATGCATACCATCTTCCTTTAGGGTCGCGATACTGTTTAGGGACATCTCTATCCAGCTTTGCTGATCTATACCTCTGCAAAAGTCCTTGCTTAGCAGCATTACTAATTCTCGCAGCATCAACTAAAAGTATAAGATCTGCTTTTGAGTTTTCTCCTTCTCTTTTGAGCCTCTCAATCAAGGAAATTCCTGTTGCTTCAATTAGTCTGACCCTAATTCCAGTCTCCTCTGAAAACTTCTTATAAATTTGTCGGTCAGTATTGTAATGACGTCCTGAATAAACCCTAACCTCCTGCTTCCCTGCGTGAACAGGTGAGAACAAGGTAGGTGCCAAGAAAACCCCGGCACATAGAGAAGCGTTGATTAGAGCTTTCATAAATGTCTTGCTAAATATATATTTATAAGGACATTACTAGTTTATTTACCAAGATTGCAGCCAATCAGTAAAAATATTACCATTAAGTGTAACATTTTTACTATGCCATTATTTTAGCTCCTCATCTGAACTTTTAAACCCAATCAAACTATGGAAGTGCTTACTCATCACTTATTCAATGCTGACGAGATTAACAAGATGTTAATTAATATAGCTGAAGAGGAGAGTTCCTGGGTTGATGGCAAAAGCACTGCCGGTAGCCATGCTGCAATAAGCAAAAACAATAGGCAACTATTAAGAGAATCAAGAACATCACAAGAGCAAAGTGAGATAGTTCTTAAAAAGATGTACTCAGATATGTTAATTAAAAGTTTTTCAATTCCCAAACATATCCATGGCCTAATGTTTACAAGAGCCACGCTTAATCAAGGGTATGGAACTCATCTGGACAATGCCTTTATGAGTTCTGGAAGAAGCGATCTTTCCTTCACAATCTTCTTAAATAGTCCTAATGATTATGAAGGGGGAGAGCTTTGCATTCAAACTATTCAAAATTCAGAAAAAATAAAGCTTGAGCCAGGACACATTGTTATATATCCCAGTACACAATTGCATTCTGTTGAGCAAGTTACATCTGGAGAAAGGTTTGCATGTGTGGGATGGATAGAAAGCTATGTCAGCTGTAATGAGGATAGAAATCTTTTGTTTGGACTAGATGCAGGAGCAAGGGGATTACTTTCAACACATGGAAGATCTGCAGAGCTAGATCTTGTTTTTCAAGCCTACACAAATTTGCTAAGGAGATTTGGAGGATAGTCAGGTTTCATTTGATACTAGATAATGAATTATTCTTTACCTTTCCTATCATTCCTGCAAAGCAACAATATATATTAATAACAAAAGTACAGTGCTTTCACAAATGAATAAAAAAACACCCGTTGCAATCTTTATGGCTTCATGTGCCCTTTTAACTGCTAATGCCATGAACCCTAATTTAGTTAAGTCAGGGCAGAATGATATGGGAGGGCTAAAAGAATGGACCACCGACCAGGAAATTGAGGCAGAGAGTACTCCTGACGAGGATGCTAAAAAAAATGCTAAAAAAGCAAAGAAATCAAATATCTGTATACCAATTGGGGAAGGAGAAAACTGTTGGTAGTAATAAATTACCTCTAAAAAAAAGGCGCTCAAACGAGCGCCTTTTTTTTAGAGCCTTGATGAAGGCGACGTACTTAGAACTTGAATTGAGTCTTGACGATTGCGCCAACGAGATCAAAGTTGTCAGTATCATCACCACCAACTACATCACCTCTGGTGCCATAAGTGTTCTTACCTGTTGCCCCACCAAATGGGTTATCTAGATAGAACACAGCTGGCGTAACAGTGATGTTGTCAGATACCTTGATGTCGTAATAGAGCTCCATTGCAAGGTTGGAGTCATCATCAGAGCGATAGGTGTTACCTCCATCATCTGTAAGAGTTCCTTTGTATTCGGTGATGTGATTAAGAGCACCAAATGCAAAGCCAAGTTTGTTTCCATCAACAAACGCATCTTTCCAGTTCATGCCGACAAACCATCCTTGAGATTCTTCTCTTGTACCAGCTGCTGCTGAACTTGGAAGGTTGTATTTAGTGATGTCATAGCCAACACTAAATGAAGGGATCAGTCCTGATTCTGAAGGCTGCCAAAAGGCCCGGAAGGCATAACTGTCAGCAGTTGACTCACAGTTTGAAGCTCCTGCAGCGCTTTGATCGCAATCGTAAACGCCTGCATCGCCATCATGAGTTCCGAAACCAGTCGTAGCTTCTTGACCTTTAAGTGCATATGCAACAGAAACTTGCCACTGAGGGTTTCCATAGCTGACCTTACTTAGCCAAATTGAGTCAGATTCCTTTGTGAACATGCCGCCAGAGGATGGATCACTCCCCTTACCAGATTCAGCTGTGTAACCGGTGCTTGCAGAGAAACGGGCCTGCATAGGATCGTCAACCTGCTGGTTCCAAGAAACACCAAAACCTGCTCCTGTGCTGGCGCCATAGGTTCCATAGTTACCGCCAAGCTTGAACGCCTTAAGAATTGGCTTGTACACCGAAGGTGCACTATCAAGCATGTAATAGTTCTCGATCTTTGGTCCTACATAGAAAGTAAACTGTTCCGCATAAGGGAACTGATACCAAATCTTGTCGACCTTAAGGGTGTCCTCATTTGAATTAGCCCACTCAAGGTAAGCCTGAGGAACATAAGCTGTGGTTTTTCCGCCAAAAGCTGATGTTGAGTAATTACCTGTCTTCAACCTTGTATAAAGAAGGTCTTCGCCTGTAAAGCTTGTGTTCAAATCCATCTGAAAGATGTAGTTGAAGCTAGTGCCATCATCGCGTGAAGCAAGATCGCCTTTCTGACCGTCTATTTGGTATGCAGTACTACCAAGAGACATTATGGCCTTGCCTTTAAGCTTGGTAGTGGTTGAAAACTGACCTGCAGCCATGTCGCCAACGCGAGCTTCGATGCCATCAACTCTGCCCTTAAGAACAGCAAGCTCAGGACCGAATTCTGAAAGAAGACGCTTGACGTCATCACTAACTTCAGTGACGCGATCAAGACATGCATTCAATAATGCAGCTGCCTCGTAACGAGTGATTGAACGGTTACCACCGAAAGTTCCACCGGGGTATCCGGCTACACAGCCGTAACGCTCGGTCAAACTTGAAAGAGCTTGGTATGCCCAATCGGTTGGATAAACGTCAGAAAATTGAGAGACGCTGGTGACCTGCTCGCCGGCTGCTGAATAATCAGACACACCGTCAATGTTGAGGTCTGCGGCTTGTGCAGCCATTGGTGCCATAAGGCCCAATGCAGCAGGAGCCACCAGCAATTGCTGGAAGAGTTTCATTTAGTTCCTCACACGGAAATACCCATAAAATGGGTAAACGAAATTTATCTAAATTTCTGGAGTGGCAAGATAAATAAGGATCTTTTGCGTGTAACAGAAGATACTAAGTGGATAAAAATTCATTACTTATTGCATGACTTGTTTTTAGTCTTCAGCGAATAATAGGGTGTAAGTGACAGAGATTAATTTTATTTAAGAGGGAAACCTAATGCTTCTCTTTCTTTCAACCAAGAGTCTGCAACCCTTCTAGCAAGTGCCCGTATTTTAGCAATCGTTGCGGTTCTTTCAGTAACAGATATCACACCTCTTGAATCCAAAAGATTAAACGTATGTGAACACTTAAGGACAAAATCTAATGCTGGTGATGGTAACCCTTTTTCTATTAACTCGGAGGCCTCTTTCTCATATAATTCAAATAATTGAAAATGTCTTTCAGGGTTAAGTCCATTAAAGTTAAACTCACATTGCCCCTTCTCGAAAGGAAGCCAAATATCTCCATAAGTCTTAATTTTATTCCACTTTAAAGACCAAATACTCTCAACTTCCTGCAAATACATGGCCAATCTTTCCAGTCCATATGTGATTTCTATGGATACAGGGCGGCAGTCCAATCCACCACATTGTTGAAAATAAGTGAATTGAGTAACTTCCATACCATCAAGCCAAACCTCCCAACCAACACCCCAGGCTCCTAAAGTTGGAGACTCCCAATTGTCTTCTACGAATCTAATATCATGATCTGCAAGGCAGATACCAAGTGATTGTAGAGATTCCAGATAAATTTCCTGAATTAAATCCAAAGAAGGTTTTATAAGTACTTGATATTGAAAGTAATGCTGGGATCTATTTGGATTATCTCCAAAGCGACCATCAGCAGGTCTCCGACATGGCTCAGGGTATGCAACCGACCATGGTTCCGGCCCTAACGCACGAAGAAACGTGTGCGGACTCATGGTTCCCGCTCCCTTTTCTGTGTCATAGGGCTGCAAAATCAAGCACCCTTGCTCTGCCCAAAAATGATTTAGAGCTGAAATAATGTCCTGAAAATACACTATTCACCCCTCACAAGAATTCTTGGCAATTGACGCTTGTGGTTAACTAGATTTTTCAAACCTTTACTGCTAGTCAGCATGTTCCAAGACACTACGCGAAACATAAGTATGCAAGATTAAACTACTTTAAATATTCAAATAGAGATATTTTTCTTGGTTAGATGCAGATATTCAAGCAAGATCCAACAAACAAAAGGCCGGAATAGGTATAAACCACCAATCATGTCGCTCTAGGAAGGGCTTTTGGGCGGCAAAATACTTCTTCAGTGGCACAATTCTGAAGTGGTCCTTTTAGAGCACGATTTACTGCATACTAATTCCACCATAACATTAGTATTGTTTAATACCTGAGCGCAAATAAATACACCACTAAAAAGAGAACCATACCCAGCTTCATCTGTAATTTGATCATCAATAGAGAATCAGAGTTATCTATACAAACAAGATGCTTTAGTTGGGTTCAGGCTAACAAAAATTAGGTCACTATTCTTTATTAAGCATATTCATGAAGCCATATCATATCTACATTTACTGATAGCCGCCTCATAAAGCCAAGAGCTCAAGAGTTCTTCGAAGAATTCGTCCACTTGCTTTACCATCCCCAAATGGATTATGGACACTTGCCATAGTTTTGTAAGCTTCTTTATCCTCTAACAATCGAATTGCTTCTGATGAAATCTTCTGTGGATCTGTTCCAACAAGAATTGCCGTTCCTGCTTCAAGAGCCTCCCTACGCTCAGTAGTGTTTCGCAAAACAAGAACTGGCTTTCCAAACGCAGGAGCCTCTTCCTGCAGCCCACCAGAATCAGTCAGCAACAAACAACTCCTTTTCATGACTGCAACTAATTCTCCGTAATCCAAAGGATTAGTAAGAACAATTCGTGGATTGCCCCCCAAATATTTCTTTAAAGCCTTTCTCACAACAGGGTTTCTATGCATTGGGAGGATTATTACGGCTTCAGGATATGAATCAAGAAGAAGGTTTAAACCTTTTGCAATTTCCATTAAAGGTTGTCCCCAATTTTCTCTCCTATGAACTGTTACCAAAATCACACGCTTTGCATCCCAATCAATCAAAGGTAGATGCGGAAGGACAGCTTTATCTTCTATTGAATGAATAGCATCAACGACCGTATTTCCAGTGACTAAAATCTCCCCAATCACACCAGAAACTTTCAAGTTAGCTGCAGCAAGTTTAGTAGGCGCGAAATTCAAAGTTGCAATCTGGGAAATAAGCCTTCTATTAGCTTCCTCAGGAAAAGGTTCCAGCAGATTTTCAGTACGGAGGCCTGCTTCAATATGCCCAACAGGGATCTTTTCATAAAAAGCAGCAAGAGCAGAAGCCAACGCAGTAGTAGTGTCGCCTTGAACCAAAACTAATTTTGAGGGATGAGATTGGAACTCAGTTCTTAACCCTTGCAAAACGGAACATGTGACATGAGTAAGAGATTGAGTAGGAAGCATCAGGCCAAGATCTTGATCCGCTTCTATCTCAAACAAATCCATTACCGGATAAACCATCTCTTTGTGTTGACCAGTTAAAACGACACGGGTATTAATGGAACTACAGCTTCTGAAAGCCTTTATTACAGGGGCAAGTTTAATGGCTTCCGGACGTGTACCCAGAACTATTGAGACAATAGGTAAGTTAGGCATACATTTTTCCTTCTTTAAAGATCCTAGACGGGAAGACTTACTAAAAAACATCAAGGTATTTAGCTCTTCATAAAATCTCCATTCGCAAGTTAAACTTTACCAAATATAAAGGGTAAAGGTGAGGTTTCAACCAATTAATCATACAAAAAAAGATGTATGTGGGCTAGAGAATAAGATTATAAAACAAAATACATTCCGATCCTCCAATAAATAAAATCTAATATGATTAGGAGAAGGTTTAATTTAAGTAATTGGTTTACTTAATAGGAAAGCAAAACACCAGTATACTGAATAAATAATAGTCAAAAGAATACCTCAATAAAACACCATTTTTAGCTTAATAGTGCGAGGCTAAGAAGTCACTAAGTGTAAGAGATAGCTATAGGGAAAAGAAAATAAGCACAATTCAGCGAAGCCACTATAGTTCAAGTGCTCCATTGAGTAATTGGAGTGTTTCTTGAGCCATACGTATTGAAGAGTAGTGCGAAAGATCACTTTCTGGATATTGCTTTGGTGTAAAAGAAGTGATTCTTCGAGCCCATGATGAAGGGTTATAGTCATCCATTCTTATATCAACAAATTTACTGGGTACTTCTAAGCTTGAATGGGCAATTGTATACAAACCCAAGGCTTTTGCTTCTAGCAAAGCCAAAGAAAATGACTCTTTAGTAGAGGTATGTACCATTATGTCCTGACGTGAAATTGTTTCCAACATTTTTGTTCTATTTAGTTTTCCAGTAAAGGTGACGGGTAAATGATGGGCCCTAGAAAAAGTTACCAAATAATCTCTTAAAGGTCCGTCACCGACAATAACTAGTTGAAATAAAGGATCTTTTATTACCAATAATTTCAGTATTTCAAGAAGAAAGGGTAAATTTTTTCTTGGTTCAAGAGATCCACAAAAACAAAGAGAGTGAAAGTCATTGGGTATACTTTTCAATGTTTTATAAGATTGTACTTCCTTCAAATCAATTCCTAGTTCAACTACATTTAAGGCTTTTATTAATCTTGGACTAAAGTGTGAATTCCTTAAATAGTAACTATATTGACTTGAAACAGTTACTAATGGATGGCGTAAAGTATTGATTTTTTCGTATTCAGCATTTAATAATTTATTGACGGAATCCCGATTCAAGTCGTGGCTTTGCAAATTATCAGTCCAGAGAGCATGTAAAACAGTTATTGCATTCAACTGATTTTTTGGTGCTATGTATATATCCTCATAAATATCAATAAAAGAGGGTTTTCGTAAAAAAATATTATAAAGTAATCTTATGGCATTTCCCTTTACTATAAATCCGTAACCAGGGCTTATAAAATTAAAAAGTCGAAGCAAGCAGTGTGGTAAGTACTTGATTAAGATTGGCAAATCATCGAGTTTATACAAAGCAACATGATAATCAAGTTCTTTCAACGCATTGGCTAACAATTGAGCATGGGTATATGCACCTCCCCCCATGTGTAGAAATCCACCATAGAATATATTTATTAACTTATTATTTGTAGCGACCATTTTGTTACTTAAAAAGCATAAAACAATTGGATTTAAGCGGGTAATCAGATGATTTCATTAGAGATTCCGGAATTAGGATTTATAAACTCATATTTTAATAATTTACCATATACGTCAAGAACATTCCGCTTGGTAAAAGCTGTTATGCCTTCTCTTAAAAGCTTCTGAGGCAAGGGAGTACTTAAAGCAAATAAAAGTTTATCAGTCATAGCGGACACATTATCCACAGGGCAAAGGTAACCATATTTCTCATTTTTCAAAACCTCTGATGGTCCTGTTGGGCAATTTGTTGCAACTGGAGTACACCCACAGAGCATTGCTTCAATAAGAACGTTTGGCATGCCCTCTACTCTTGAAGAAAGAACAAAAATATCAGACTTAGAAAAGTAGGAATATGGGTTATATGTATAACCAGGGAAATCAACATATTCGCTTATACCTAGTTCACTGGCAAGATCCAAAAGACGAGCTTTTTGTGAGCCATTTCCTAATATAATTAGTCTAGAAGGCGTAACTTTCACGACAGCTGAAAAAGATTGAACTAAAGTATCAAAACCTTTCCAAGGTTCAAGCATGCCTGCTGCTATAAATACAGGTTTACTTTTATTGGATAGCCATGGGTGGTCTACAGGTTCTGATGCTGACTTAAGAGAATCATGAGTGGCGATAATATTATAAACACAGACGTGTCTGGATGAAGGAAATATCTGTTTATATTGACTTACCATATCTTCAGAGACACAAGTAAAAAGGTCTGCTCTAAACGAAACCAGCTGTACAAGAATTTTCAATACCCAGCGTTTAGTGAAAAAATCATCTGAAAAAGTATCGTATGGCGTAACACGACTTGAGCAAACAATCTTAGCTTTCGTATTAGATAAAATTGCCGCTGCTAAAACAACAGTATTAAGATGATCTTCTGCGGTAAATACAACATCGGTCTGGTAACTTAAAAAATATTTTAATATTGGAAAAAACATCGCTATAACACGTGACTTATTTAAAATAATACGCCTAATAGATGGGATTTTTTGTAACGTAAAAGATTGATTGTTATTCCCTATCATTAAAGTTACATTATGACCTTCCTCGGCCAAAGCCTTTGACAATCTTGATTGAGCTAGGGGAACTCCCGAAAGGCCATATGTCGGTGTCACAACAAGGATTTTTAGAGTTTTATAGGCTTTCATGCGATAGTGTAGTTGTCTTATAAATTAGCATGTTAGAAATTCAATTGTCTATACAAAGTAAAATAATGACATGAGCATATACATTTATAAAGTGAACGGGTAATTATGCAAACAAAGCTATTGATTTGACAAGCTGTGTTTAGTGGTCTAGGTTTTAAAAAGAGTAAATACACAGTTAGACTGAAACCTTATAAATATCCTTTGATAACAGATAAAGGCGAATAAAATTAAAAGTAACTCTGGTTTTGCTATCTAGAAAATCAATATTGTTAAAAAGGCTTTGGTTTTAATGAGGGTATACGTAAGATCACGGAGTATCCTTCAAAAAGGCTGTTAAAGTTTGATTGTTAGCAATAAATGGTGGTAGCTTGACTTGACACAATAATCTGTATAATGAATAAAACTGACAAAGAAGGTTAAGGTGTTGATTTTCTTTATAACGAGTCTTCCAGTAGATTCTTTAATCAAATCTTCGGTAAATCTTACATTTCTTGAAGGCCTTTATATCTTAATCTTCTCATTGGCTGGAGGACTATACCTACGTCTATTGTATAAAAGATTTGCACTCACATTCTCATCTAAAGTAAATTTTGGTAATACACTTTGTGTAGTAACTATTGGCGTTGCATCAATGGTTGCAGTTGTTAAGTCATCTCTAGCTTTGTCTCTTGGGTTAGTGGGTGCCTTATCAGTGATTCGCTTTAGAACAGCCATCAAGGAACCGTATAATTTAGGTTTTATACTTTTATCTATCTGCCTAGGTATCTCAATAGGAGCATCGCAATACCTCTTCGGGGTAATGGTTGCAATAGTGGGATCAATTGCAATTGGATATGCCTATTTATCAAGTCAAAGGCAACGAAAAAATAAGCAGTCTAATATTGATGATATTGATACTATTGCTATAACACTACCCGCAGAAGGAACATTAGATGAACTTCATTTATTGCTTTCTCAGAGCAGTAGCTATTACTCTATTATTTCACTTGACCAAGAAAATGGTAAACCAATTGATCTGGTTATTAATATAAAATTTGAGGGTATAGAATCATTATCTAGTCTAAAAGATAATTTCTTTAAAAAATATCCAGACTCTCGTTTTAGTTTTTACAATACTCCAGAGATATAGTGTATAATTGAGACTCTACATAAGTGCCATCCGCTCAATTCGTTAAACTATTTTTTCTACCTAATTAACCTATATGAAATCGATTGATTTGCTGGAAAATAAAAATTATTATAAAAGCCAAATGAGATACGAGAATAAATATGAATTAAGAAGTGGGTACCATAAGTCAATTCCAACTTTTCTAAAATGTAAAAGCTTTACAGAGATATACCCTGAAAGAATTGTAAACAGCTTGTACTATGACGATGAGCAACTAAATCTTTATGCTAACTCTCAAAACGGAATCAGCTCAAGATACAAGATCAGATTAAGGTATTACAATCTTGGGGAAAGTGGCTATATAGTCGAAAAGAAAGTAAAGGAGGAAGATTTGAACTACAAGAAAGTTTTGACCTCAGAAGATAGCCATTTTGCCTCTTTAAAACCAATAACCTCAACTTATATAAATTTAGAAATCCCAAATCTAATAATTCCTTCAACCATAAACATAATATATTCTCCAAAAGTTTTTGTAAGTTATTGTAGAAGATATTTCTTGTCACCAGACAAAGGTCTAAGAATTACAATTGATAGTCGTATAAGTTTCTTTCATGCTAAAAATACTAATAAAGAAATAGAAATAAAAAAGAAGAGAGTGCTAAGTCAAAGTATCTTAGAGCTTAAATATGATGCAACATATACACCTAGCATAAAATTCATTAGCTCCATTACTAGTGAATTTGGTTTAATTCTGAGTAGATCATCTAAATACTGCAGAGGATTGTCAATGCATTACTCCCTCTAAAGGATTATTCTTTCAAGTTAACAACCATTATTGTTAATTTGTTTATTATTCGGGATAAAGATAGTCGAAGGTATTTTTACTATTGGATTCAATCTTTTGGTTATTAATATAGACATTTGAAAACACTTCTGCAAGTATTCTTGCATTTGTATTTTTGAACTTTAAATCAGTTAATCTAGCCGAACTTGGCCCATACTCGGGCTTCTTTTGGTAAACGGCTACTCCTATTTTGGCTGATTGAATAAGTATACCTTCTCCTTCAAGCTTCGATTTATCCTTACTTGCGATGCCAATTAGTGAATTACCAATAGTGATATTTTTTATTAGTGCTTGTGATTTCTCTCCCACACTTAAACCTTTATCTCCCACGGTTAACATCCTAATATTTGAGATGTTTGCTTTTGTACCAGATAAATCTATACCATCATTACCAATATTCTGGAATTCTAGATTATCAACATTACCGGAACTAAAGTCAAAATCAATTGCATCGGAAAAGGTATTATAAAAGCTTGAATTTTTTATATTAAAGTTAGACCGAATAATATTAAGAGCATCCTCAGATGTATTGCTATCAAAAACTACTGAATCAATATTAACATCAGACTCATAAAAAGTAACACTACCAGTAAGTGATATACCCCCAACAAAAAGAGAGCCAAGATCTTGAATAATTAAATTGCTTAAATTAGATATTGAAGGAGCTCTAATAACTGATATTCCCTGACCAGTTCTATCTTCTGATTTGAAGATTATAGGTGATTTTTCCTCTCCAACAAAATGGACAGGGGAGTAACTTATAATTGAAGCAGAATTAATTAAATTTAAAATGGTATCAGGCTCAATGTAAAAAACATAACCTTTGGGGATGATTAGTTTATTATTTATTGTCCATGAACCCTTCTTAACTTTAATTATTTTAGTGTTTTCATTGACATCAATGAACTGTAATTTAAGTAGATTTGACAACGCATTATTATCATGGATGGACATATTAGTTGGGAAAAGTTGGGATTTAAAGGTAAAGTCACTACCAGGAACTCTTAAAAGAAGACTAAAATCACCTAGATTATTAATCTTGTAGCCATCTTTTTTTAATTTTAGGGATAGTTCCTGATAAATGTTTCCACTTCTTACCATGGTTGTACAATTAAGGTCAATACATTTCTTAGGTCTATTACCAATGTAAATAGGCTCATTGTCTATTGGAATGATGTCTCCATCTCTACCCACCAAGGAAGTTATTTCAAGTGGTAGTGTATGAAAATTTGAAACACTTATAGGATAAAGTCCCTCTGCATGATTGTTCTGTGAATAAGAGGAACGTAAACCTCTTCTAGGTCTTATAATAGATCTAATATAATTTTGATTATCAAAAAGGAGATTTTTATGTTCATACTGATAAAAAGGGTTACTTCGTCGTAAGAGGGAAATTTCTTCTAAAGCACTTTTATCTGTATTAGCAAAAAAATTGGTCAGCCAAGAAGAATCAGATACTAACTGTAAAGCTGATCCATATGATTGTATAAAATCATAATCAGAAAACATCAAAGATATGATTTTTGAAGTGCGAAATCCTGTTTTATTAATAGAGTTCTCTAAATAATCATAAGGCATTGAGTTCTCAAGATAAAGAACCTGGTTAATATTTTCTCCTATTAGGCCAATTTTACTTATTTGCCCTACATATTGATTATCAAACGGTATGGGCTCAATGAGTCCTGTAATTGGGTTTAGATAATATCTAATGTTGGTAAAATACAACGCATGCTTGTGGCCTAACAAATCCATAATGGCTACAGATTTAGCCATTAAATCTATATCAAATACTTCTGAAGCCTTAAGTTCTCCACTTAAGTAACCATTTATTAACCATTCAGCTCTTTTTAAAAGTTTACTCATCTTTTCATCAGCAATATATTTATCATATTGGTAGAAGATTAATTCCTCAACTCTTCTCTCATCAGGTCCCTTTCTATTGGAAAGTTTAAATATAGGGCCTTCTCTTCTGTTATTATTTTCTATTAAATATTTATCAAAACTTTCCTCAACTGCATAAACAGGATATCTTTTACCATTAATAACTAATGGAGTAAAGGAATACCTAGACGATATGATCCCAACATACCTAAGAATTTGATGAAAAAACCATTCATTCATCCAAACTCGACGAGAAGGGTGTTGAAGAGAAAACCTTTTCATACCAAATAACGTTTTACCATCTCTAACTTTTAGCTTGAAAGACCAAAATTCATCATCCGCCCAATGCCTTGGCATAGCTCCCTTTAATCTTAATTTGAACCTATATTTCTCATTTTTATATGTGCCTGTGGCATTTACCCAATCAGAATTTGATGAAAAGAGTTCTCCATATTTCAAAGCTTCCTGCCTGTCATTATTTATTTTTAAAATATCCTTATGCTTGATATCTAAAACTAAATCATTTGAAGGGGTTAAAATTGCTTTAACATAATTACCTGGAGCTCTACTTACACGTTGTAACTCCTTAGTAAGATATGTTCTTAAAGACAAGTCCCTACTTCCTTTCAAAATATAATTTGCTGCAAAAGCAATTAGGAAAGTATAACTAACTAACGCAAAGGAAAAAATATATTTTTTCCTCTTAGTCAACTTTTTCCCTAATTGACCCTTTACTACAATCTTCATAAATAGATTTGAAATTAATTTCTTTAAATTAAATCATTTTAATCAGTAGTATCATCATACGATGATTTAATAGATTTTAATTATAAGACTTAATGCTAGGAGTGGTCTTACGCTAGCAGATGGTAGTTGTATGAACCCCCTAGCAAGGGCTGTTAATCCTTTTACTGAAATCATCAAGGAGAACTCGGCAAAATTTATTGTATAGATTATACATATATAAGAGTAAGAGTTACCGGTAATCCCTAGAAAGCTTTCATAAGAAGGATATTAGATTAATTTCCTGAAGGTGAATATCTACATCTTCCCCTAATATTGGCAAAATTTTTATACCATTCAACCTACTTGACTACTTTTTCTCAAACTCTTTATTCGAATAATTCGATCTAACAAGAGATTACTTAAGCGACGCTACTATTTGCCAGTAAATACAATAAATTTCTGCTACATGAAAACTAGAATATTTTTCTCTAAATAAATCAGCTCTTAGCTACTCCTCTCCCCAGCGCCGACCAATCTCAAAACCCCAATCCCTAGCTAGGGAAACAACTTGATCATGAGTATCACATCTTTCCAACAAATCTCTTTTTTCAGGCTCACGTTCAATTAATTCAACAACTAGATTAAGTTGATTAACTTTAAAAATGAAGCGCTCTAGCTCCCTAGCAGACATCAATCCAATTTGACTATCACAAGAATAGCATTATTCCAACCAAGCCTATTACCAAAAAGACATGTTTTCTTTCCTATTATCCCTCTAATTCAATTTTGAGAGCTTACATAGCCCCGCCTCTCAAATGCACTACACCTCATCAGGAATATTACTTGATCAATTCCAACCCTCCTTGTTTACTACTTCGACATAAATGAAAAAGCTCCTGGTCTGAATAAGAACCAAATAACTTCTGCCCTATAAGTGCTCCATAGCGTTAAGGAACTCTTCGCCCTTGATGGTTTTCATTAACGCTAGAAAGCAAGCTAAAAAAACCCTGCTTAGACTCTCACAACAGCTTAGCCAATATCTTAATTGGAACAACTAACGGTTGTTTTTAGCTCGAAAAGGTATGAAGAAATAGACCTTTATGTTATAATAAGTTAATGAACGAGAAAAAACAACACGCAAAGCTTTTGAAACTTCAAGCCAAAGCTGAGCAATGCCTTTCAAGAGAAGACGCCCAGAAGTTGATTAAAAAAGCTGACAAAGCACATTCTAAATTATCTTCATAGAAGCGCCAAGAATTACGTGAGTTTAAGGCATCTATTTAAATGACTAACCTCTTTTGTGAGTTTGCTTTTACCATGTCCTAGCCCCATAATTCCAAGCCAAAATCTACCATTTGAATGAAGAAGCAACACTGGCTTATAAGAACATTTACTGGTAAATCTTTTATTAATTGATTTTTTCAGACATTGAGAAACAATCTTCCCATTGGGGTATTTACATAGTCGAAGAAGAAGATTCTCCACTTGCGACTTAGAAACAAACGCAGGCGACTGTGAATCAGTCACCAAAATCAAACCTTCTAACCACTGCACTTCAAATAGGAGGTCCTCTATCAAAGGCAGAAGAGCTGGTACCGGGAAAGCCACAGAAGACCCTCCTTAAGATTTTGTTCATATTTTACCTTGCCGCTGTGATTCGTTGACGCATGCTGGTTAATTCCTAGGCAGTCAATCGAAGTAAGCCCATCTGACCAAATGCTATAGCCGTATGAGAAGCCTTAGCAAACCCTGCTTTAAGAGCTAAGTGTTCTTGAGTCTTGCCATCAGGAAAATCTTTCAAACTTTCCTCCAAATACGCGTATTGCTCTTTCAGCCCAAAAGCCCCGCTTACTGGAACCACTAATTTTCTTAAATATAACCTTTGAAAAGACTCACCAAATGACCCAGATATTAATGGATTGAAATCAAGAACCCCAGCCCTTGCACCTGGCCTCAAAAGACGTCTTAACTCTGCCAAGCCTCTTGCCGGATCAGAAAGGTTGCGCAATCCATATGCCATTACTCCTCCATCAAAAAAAGAGGAAGGTAATCCTGTATTCAGTGCGTCTGCAAGTTTCCAAGAAATAGAAAGCTCATTCTCCTTTTTAGAGCGCAGCCTTGCGATCTCGAGAGTCTTTAAAGCCGAATCGAGGCCTAGAACCTCCCCTCCAGGAAAGACTTTCCGAGCTAAGGAGAAAGTCATATCACCTGTTCCACAACAAAGGTCCACCCATCTCTGCCCCTTCAAGGGCTCCACCCAAGACAGAAGCTTTCTTTTCCAAAGTCTATGAAGGCCCAAACTAAGTAGGTCATTTAGGAAGTCATAGTTTGCAGCAACATCATTAAAAAGTTGCTCTACAGCTTGTGGATTTCCAGGTTTCACCTAACAAAAGTCCAAAACTAATTATATTAACTAAATAAGATTAAATCATTGCTTAAAAGTAAGATCATTCTTAAGAGGAGAAATAATTCTTATTTTAGCATCAAAGTAATGAAGTATTTTAAGAAATTCAATCATAAAACAAGCCGTTAGTTACTGAAGAAATCATTTACTTTCGAGAGGCCTTATATTTAGGGATCTCATTATTAATTCTGCCTTGATTTGTTCTATAGAAAGTACACCATCATGTAGTAAAGAAGCTAATAGCGCTGCTGATGCTGAACCTTGAGTTAAAACATCAAAGATATCCCCTATAGAGCCTGCACCCCCTGAGGCTATTACTGGTATGGGAACTTGCTCAGAAATAATTCTATTGAGCTCAAGGTCATATCCACTTTGGGTACCATCTCCATCCATAGAAGTCAAAAGAATTTCTCCAGCACCCAAAGCTGCAACTTTCTTAGCCCAGTTGACAACATCTAAACCTGTGCTCTCTCGCCCTCCCTTTACATATACTTCCCAACTTAAAGAATCAGGCTCCCTCCGCCTAGCGTCAATAGCTACAACTATGCATTGCGAACCAAACCGTTCGGCACCTTCTGAAATCAATTCTGGGTTTTTAACAGCTGAAGAGTTAAGGCTAATTTTATCTGCTCCAGCTCTAAGCAATTGTGTTATTCCTTCCAAAGAACTAATCCCTCCACCAACAGTAAAAGGAATAGTTACTGCCTCTGCAGTTCGTCGCACCAGTTCTACAAGTGTTGATCTACCTTCATGACTGGCTGCAATATCAAGAAAAACTAATTCATCAGCTCCTGCAGAGCTATATCGACAAGCCAATTCAACAGGGTCCCCTGCATCACGTAGCCCTACAAAATTCACTCCCTTGACCACACGCCCATTGGCAACATCTAGGCAAGGAATCAAACGAAGAGCGACCATGGATTTAAAGAGCAGCTGTTAAGGTTGCGCCAGTTATATATAAGCCTTGCAGACCATGTCCCAGGCTGCCACTAATTTGCGAGTCGGATCTAAGGTCCGAGTAAATCTTGATAGCGTCAAGGAACGCATCCCAGGAAATCTGGTAGAGCTTCTCAAAAAAGACCCCCGCGGCACTCTTGTCGACTTCAAAATGACTGATGGGATGGGGATCGGCGTTGTTCTTGAATTCAGTGATGGCTCTATCAGCTGGTTCTTTGAAAACGAAATCACTAACTAACGAGGTTAAAAAGTGAGTGACGCCAGACAGCTTCTCGGTATCAAGGGCGCCTCAGGAACAACCAACATATGGAAGTTGCGCCTGCAGTTGATGAAACCAGTTACCTGGATACCACTCCTTTGGGGGGTTATCTGTGGGGCTGCTGCCAGCGGTAATTACCATTGGCAAATAAGTAATGTAATTGCCTCTTTAGCATGCATGCTGATGAGTGGGCCCTTCCTGGCTGGTTATACCCAGACGATCAATGACTATTACGACAGAGAAATCGATGCAATTAATGAACCTTATAGACCAATCCCATCAGGTGCAATATCTCTTATTCAAGTAAAGATTCAAATTTGGGTACTGCTTCTCGCTGGACTAGGTGTTGCTTATGGTCTTGATGCTTGGGCTGGCCATACCACCCCATCAGTCTTACTTCTTGCTTTAGGTGGCTCTTTAGTGAGCTTTATATATTCAGCCCCCCCTCTAAAGCTCAAGCAAAATGGTTGGATAGGCAACTACGCCCTAGGGGCTAGCTATATTGCCCTGCCGTGGTGGGCAGGGCAAGCATTATTTGGCAACCTTACATGGACAACAGCTCTTCTAACTCTTGCCTATAGCCTCGCCGGCCTTGGTATAGCAGTAATCAATGACTTTAAAAGTGTTGAAGGGGACAAAGAGTTAGGTCTTCAATCTTTGCCAGTTGTTTTTGGCATAAAGAAGGCTAGTTGGATTAGTGCCGGCATGATAGATATTTTTCAACTGGTCATGGTTGCCGTACTTATACTAATAGGACAAAAGTTTGCATCAGTATTACTAATTTTACTGATTATTCCACAAATGACTTTTCAAGATATTTGGCTTCTTAGAGATCCTTTAAAATACGATGTCAAGTATCAAGCTAGTGCACAACCTTTTCTAATACTTGGAATGTTGGTTACTGCAATTGCAATTGGGCATAGTCCTCTTATACAGGCCTTGTGATAAAGAAAAACAGGCGAAATTTGCTTGTTTTAATAGGGACATCACTATCTATAGGTTGTATTTTTTCTGTTCTAGAAAATCTTGCAAGTGGTGCAATGGATTCGATATTGCCGGAGGTAAAAGGCTTAGGTGAGATAAGAAGACCAGGAACAATTACACTACTTTCTAGCAATGGAAAAATAATACAAAAACAAGGTCCCGTAACTCGCGAAAGGATAGGGGATCAGACAATTCCGATTATATTAAAAAAAGCCTTTATAGCTTCAGAAGACAGAAGATTTTATAAGCATAATGGAGTAGATGTCTGGGGTATATCAAGAGCCTTAATTAAAAATCTAATCAAAGGATCTGTCCAAGAAGGGGGAAGTACAATAACTCAACAACTTGCCAGAACTATTTTTCTTAGTCAAGACAGAACGCTTGCAAGAAAGGTAAAAGAAGCAGCTCTTGCTTATAAAATAGAACGTCAACTTAGCAAGGATAAGATCCTTGAACAGTATCTAGATAATGTCTATCTTGGATCAGGTGCATATGGCGTTGCTGACGCAGCTTGGATTTATTTTTCAAAAAAACCTGAAGTACTGTCACTATCCGAAGCAGCTCTAATAGCAGGGCTACCACCCGCCCCATCACTATATTCACCACTAGTCAACCCAAGAAAAGCACTAAAACGACGGTCTATTGTTCTAAATAGAATGCAAATGGCAGGGTTTATTGATCCATTAGAGGCAAAAACTGCAAACCAAGAGCCCCTTAATTTAAAACCAGCAGTACCAAAATATTACAACAGTGCTGCGCCATTTTTCACCAGTTGGGTTGAGAAAGAAATCCCAAAAGTCTTAACCAAGGAGCAAATAGAACTAGGAGGGTTAAAGATAGTAACTAGTTTAAACTTAGATTGGCAAAAGGAAGCAGAAAAAGCAATACGAAATTATAGTCCTGGAGAAACTGAAGGTTCTCTTGTGTCTATTGAACCGAATACTGGATTAATTAAAGTAATGGTTGGTGGTAAAAATTTTAGAGATACACAATTCAATAGAGCAACACAAGCGCTGCGCTCACCAGGGTCAACATTCAAGCTTTTTCCATATCTAGCTGCTTTGAGGTATGGCCTAATACCAGAAGACAAAATAATTGACACACCTATTTGCTGGTATGGATATTGCCCCAAAAATTTTAACAACAAATACATGGGAGAAGTTACTCTTTCCGAATCATTAAAACACTCACTTAACACTGTTTCTGTACAGCTATTAGCCAAGGTTGGTTTTAAAAATGTAATTGATATTGCCAACAAATTAGGAATAGGAAATAAGAGAAAGTTAGGAAGATATTACCCTCTAGCGATTGGGGCATATGAGCAAACCCTACTTGAAATGACCTCAGCATATGCGGCCATAACAAATAGAGGTATATTCATAAAGCCAATGGCATTTCAGGAAATAAGAGGGCCAAATAACAATATTTTATGGAGTCTTAAAAAACACGGAAATAAAGGAAATCGTGCTGTATCTCAAGACATTGCTGATACGATGAATTGGATGTTGCAAGAAGTAGTACGTAGCGGAACTGGTATCGCAGCAACTCTAAAAAATAGGCCTGTTGCTGGAAAAACCGGAACATCGGAAGGAGGCAGAGATTTATGGTTTATAGGTTCAATTCCCCAACTTACAACTGGAGTTTGGTTTGGACATGATGACAATCGAGAAACAAAAAGTGGCAGCGGAGAGGCTGCATGGGTATGGAAAAAATTCATGTCAGAAATCGAATCCAACTTGCAAATAATTAACTTTCCCAGAAAACCATCAAAGTATATTAATAGAGCCCCAAAAAGTGGAATATTAATCACACCAAGCAAAGGCCCAAAACCAAGTCTTGGTAATAGAAATTAGCATAAAAGAACGATTTACTGGAAAGGCTCTTTATACTTTTTACCAGTAAGTTTTTAAAGTCAAAAATGCCTTTATAAGCTCCTCTCGATTACTGCGGCATAAAAGCCATCACCATTCTGGTTTAATTGAGGAACTTTCTGCTCTTGATAAACAAGGTTTATATCTGGATGCAACTTAATAAACCTTTCTATCTGATTAGTGTTCTCATCTGGATTTATTGTGCAGGTTGCATAAACAAGTCTTCCTCCTGGAGCCAAAAGAGGTAACAATCCTTCGAGTATCTGATATTGAAGTAACACAAGTTCTTCTATCTTCTTAAGCGACATCCTCCATCGAGCATCAGGGTTTCTAGAAAGAGTGCCTAATCCTGAACAGGGTGCATCAACAAGAATCTTTTCAAAGTTTTTTATCCAAGAAGGCTTCAATTTAGTGAGGATTCTTGCATCTGCACTCAAAACATTTAGACAAGTAATTCCTAGGCGTTCAGCATTGTCCACTAATCGATCTAAACGATTTCGGGAACGATCTATAGCCCATATTTCTCCTCGATTACCCATTAATTCGGCAAGATGAGTTGCCTTGCCACCAGGCGCAGCGCATGCATCTAAAACCCTCTCAAAAGGCTTGGGCTCCAAGAGAGGTGCAACCCATTGAGCAGCCCTATCTTGTACTGTCCAAAACCCCTCACAGTAGCCCGGCCATAAACGAATGTTCCCCGAACCTGATGCCACTTCCATCGCATCAGGATATCCATCTATAGGTGTAATTTTCAATCCATTTCTTTTGAACGCAACCATTAATTCCTTAGAGTTTTCGACTAATAAGCGATTAAGCCTTAAATCAATCGGAGAAACCTGATTAAAAGACCCAGCGACCTTCTCAGCCAATGTCACATCGTGCCAAATTAATAATTTTTCTGCCATCCAGAGTGGCAAGGATTGCTCTTGAGCTAGCAACTTCGAAGGAGAATCTGGAATAGGCAAGCTTCCCCCACACGAAACTTTCCTCTGCGCTGATCTCAAAACACCATTAACTACAGGTGCTAACTTTGCAAAATTAGACGCCTTTGCTAGCTCAACAGAAGTATTTACAGCTGCAGAGACAGGTATCTTTTGCATTTTAAATATCTGATAAAGGCCTAAATGCAGAAGCCAACGAAGAGGAGGGGGCTGCTTTAATGCAGGAACTTTTCCAAGTTGATCAAGCCAACAATCAAGGAAATATCTATATCTTATTGCTCCAAAAGAGATCTCCTTAACCAAACTACGGTCTACATCCTTTAACTTTTTCTCCCCCAAAACACGCTCAAGGGCTATTTCCGCAAATGCCCCTGCAGCTACTGACATAAGAACATCCCATGCGAGCTTCCGAGGCATAAGACCTGCCTTTTTCAAATCCAAAGAGTTAGAAAAGTCAGGGCCTTCGAGCTGCATTAGAGAAAGCAAAATCAACTAGTTATTTGAAATGAATCCTTAAAATCCGTCTTATCACAGAGAAATTCTCTTAGCGGCAAATGTCCTGAAGCATCAACTGGAATACCCTCTTCAATTAAAAGCTGATGCTGCATCCAATCCGAGCCCTGCCTACCAACCCTCATAGAAATGCTTCCCCTAGCATTGACCACTCTATGCCAAGGGAGCTTACAGGGAAGTGATAGACGAGCTACCGACTTGCCTGACCGAACCATATGCACCAATTAACTCTGCTATTTGGGAAGATGTAGCTACTTTCCCATAAGGAATTCTCCTCAAAGCATTCCTTACTCTTAAGTCAAAAGAATTCATCTGGTTATGCCTCTGTTGCCAAGACGATTTAAACGACTGAAAGCAGTTTTAGATTGTCGAATAGAAAACCTGACAGTTTTGCTTGAGGAAGTAGAAAAACCTCACAATCTTTCTGCAATTCTACGCAGTTGCGATGCAGTAGGAGCTCTGGAGGCTCACCTTATAAGCAAAGAGAGCAAAACACCCACATTCAACAGCACTGCACAAGGAAGTCAAAAATGGGTCAAGCTAAACAATCACAAGAGCATTGAAATTGCCATTTCAACTCTGAAAAGTAGAGGATTTAGATTATATGGAACAAATTTATCGCGAGAATCACGAGACTATAGAGAATGTAATTTCTGTGGCCCTACTGCCTTTGTACTTGGAGCAGAAAAATGGGGGTTAAGCGATCAAGCTTGCTCATTAGTTGATGAATCAATACATATTCCAATGAGTGGTATGGTTCAATCACTAAACGTATCAGTTGCAACAGCAATATTACTTTTTGAAGCAGTGAGGCAAAGAAGCCTGGCAGGAATAATTCCACAAAATGGAGAAGGTATTTCTGAGCAGATTTACAATAAACGTCTTTTTGAATGGGCATATCCAGAAGTTGCAAGTTGGTGTATTACTAATAAAAAGCCTTATCCATCCCTAAAGGAAAATGGTGAAATAGTTGAGGATCTTCCAAGAACCTTTAAGATGCGTTATTAAATAAATAACTAAAGTGATAATTTTAAAGGAGAACTCTTTTCTTTACTACTTTACCAATTCTTTGTGATTATCACTAATCCAGGCTTCTAAACCCTCGCCAATAAAAGAAAGCCCAAGAACAAGTATAAACATGGCAAACCCTGGGTAGAGAGCAGTCCACCATATGCCTGTAGGAACAGCAGAAAGTGCCATATGCAAATCATTCCCCCATTCAGGCACTGACTCTGGGAGTCCTAGTCCTAAAAAGCCAAGTCCACCTAAAACCAAAACTGCATCAGCTGCATTTAAAGATAAAAGCACAGGAACTGAAGCGATCACATTTCTAAATAAGTATTTTCTCATTATCCATATTGGGCCAGCGCCAAGAGTGCGTGCAGCATCGATATACATTTCAGATTTTACCTGCGCGGTCTGATTGCGAACAACACGAAAATATTGTGGAATATAGACCACGCACAATGCAGAGGCGGCATTCGGAATTCCTCTGCCAAATAGAAAGGCAAGTACAACAGAAAGAAGAAGGATTGGTAAAGTATAGATAGTATCCATTAAAAGTACTAAGACTCTGTCAAATGCCCCCCCTAAATAACCACTAAGAATTCCAAAAGGAATACCAATCAAAACGGCCAGAGACACTGCTAAGAAAACAACTTGCAAAGCCACTCCGCTTCCTTCTAAAGTCCTAACGCATACATCACGACCCAGGCGATCTGTTCCACACCAATGCTCTAAAGAAGGTGGCGAATATATTGGGTTTTCTAACCCTGTATTTGCATCAGGCAAAAACCCACTCGAAATCAATAAAGGCACTATTAATGCAGCAATCAAGTGTAAAAGGACTATTAAAACCCCAAATCTTGCCATCCGATATGACAAAAGATTAGACCTATGTTGCCTACGAAAAGAGGATATCTTCAAAAGGTCCAGCAAAACACCCCCCTAGCATATATGCTTTTATACAGATACAAGAGGTCCTAAATGCCAATCTCGAGAAATCAAAACATAAATAAAAAAGATTTAGGCCTCACAGTGGGGCATTTGGTTATCATAATTGGAAGTATATTCTTAATATTTATCTTATGGAACACTTTTAACAGTTCAAAGGAAAATGATCAAAGCTTCAGCCCAACAGAAAAAACAATATTATTTTCAACTATAAGCAAGGTTACTTATAGTTTTTCTAACTTGTCTGATTTAGTTTTAAAACTGCCATAAATGCTTCTTGAGGTACTTCAACTTTACCCATTGCCTTCATACGCTTTTTCCCTTTTGCTTGCTTCTTCAATAGTTTTTTCTTCCTTGATATGTCTCCTCCATAACATTTAGCTAGAACATCTTTTCTCATGGCACTAATACTTTCACTAGCGATGATCCGACTACCAATTGAGGCCTGAAGAGGAATCTTAAATTGCTGCCTAGGAATTAAATCTTTGAGTTTCTCCACCAACCCTTTGCCAACTGAATAGGCTTTCTCCCTATGAACAATTGTTGTTAATGGATCAGCCTTCTCCGAATTTATCAGAACATCTAGACGCACTAAATCATTAGCCCTATAACCAATTAAATGATATTCCATGGAAGCATATCCTTTCGTTCTGCTTTTCATTTGATCAAAGAAGTCAGTAACAACTTCAGCTAAAGGCAATTCATAAACCAATGTAACTCGATCAGTAGTAATATATTTCATGTCTATAAAGTCTCCTCTCCGTTCCTGACAAAGAGCCATTAATGTTCCGTTGTAATCATTAGGTGCATATATCTCTAACCTCACATATGGTTCTTCTATTAACTCTCTCTTCTGCGGGTCTGGCAATGTAGCAGGGTTGTCTACCATAATTACACTTTCATCAATCATTTTCACTTTATAAATAACTGATGGAGCCGTAACTATAAGGTCTAAATCATATTCTCTCTCTAAACGTTCTTGAACGATTTCCATATGAAGAAGGCCTAAAAAACCACATCTAAAGCCAAAGCCCATTGCACTACTTGTTTCAGGTTCAAACTTCAAGGCAGCATCTGAAAGTTGCAACTTATCCAGAGCTTCTCGTAAATCAGGGTATTGATCTGCATCAGTCGGAAATAAACCACAAAAAACCATTGGCTTAGCCTCATTATAGCCGGGCAATGGTTCCTTTGCAGGTGAGTTTAAAAGAGTAATGGTATCTCCAACTCGTGCATCTGAAACCGCCTTAATTGATGCAGCTAAATAACCTACTTCTCCTGCATGTAGGTCTTCAACTTTACATTTTTCAGGAGACATAATACCAATCTCATCAAGCTCATAACTCTTATTGCTGGCCATTAAAAGAACCTTTTCTTTAGTATTAATACGACCACTAATAACTCGGAAATAAACAATTACCCCACGGTATGGATCATAATAAGAATCAAAAATGAGTGCCCGTGTCGGATCATCAATAGTATCTTGAGGTGGAGGTATCCGATCAACAACGGCCTGAAGAATCTCATCTACACCTAACCCTGTCTTCGCAGAACAACTAATTGCATTAGAAGTGTCAAGTCCAATTATTGATTCAATTTCCTTTTTAATCTTTTCAGGATCAGAGCCTGGTAGATCAATCTTGTTGAGAACCGGAATGATTTCCAGATCATTTTCTAATGCTAAATAAACATTGGCCAAAGTCTGTGCCTCAACGCCTTGACTTGCATCCACTACCAATAACGCCCCTTCACAAGCCTGTAGAGAACGGCTCACCTCATAGGAGAAATCAACATGACCAGGCGTGTCTATCAGATTTAAAACATATGCCTCACCATCTTTCGAGGTGTAATTCATCCTCGCAGCCTGCAGCTTGATAGTTATTCCCCTTTCTCTTTCAAGATCCATATTGTCAAGAAACTGCTCCTGCATATCACGACCTGCGACGGTACCGGTTTCCTGAAGCAATCTGTCGGCAAGAGTTGATTTGCCATGATCAATGTGGGCAATTATGCAGAAATTTCTGAGGCTTGCAACAGGGACGTCGGTCATTCGATAAACAATTACCGACTAAGCATATTCAATTGAACATACAATCCTAATAAGCACTAGTCATAAAGACATGATGCATTAATCAAAAATGCCTAATAAGTGGTCACTTCGGCTTCTCATACTTTTAATACAACCCGAATCCAATAAAGGGTCTTGGCCATAACTAGGCAAAAGCTCAACAAGTTTTTTTTGCCACGAAACTGATTCCATTTGTTCTGGCCAGCAACGTCTCAAAACTTCCAACATGATTGTTACTGCAGTACTTGCCCCAGGAGATGCACCTAACAATGCAGCTAATGAACCATCATTAGCTGAGACAACTTCTGTCCCCATTTGAAGAACTCCTCCTTTGCTAGTGCGTTTGATGATTTGAACTCTTTGCCCAGCCACCTCAAGCCTCCAATCTTTACTAATAGCATTTGGGAAAAACTCCCTAAGTAGGCCTAATCGATCTTCATCTGTCTGAAGAACTTGACTAACCAAGTAAGAAACAAGATCAAGATTTTGAAACCCTGCTTTCAAAGTCGGGCCAATATTGTTAATCCGAAGAGATCTAATGAGATCTAAGTTTGAACCTTGCTTTAGAAATTTGTTTGTATAGCCAGCATAAGGACCAAACAAAAGCAAGCGGCCACCCCTAATCCATCGGCTATCTAAATGAGGCATGGACATCGGTGGTGCTCCCAACCTAGCCCTCCCATAAACTTTGGCAAAATGCTTCCTGCACAAATCCTGGTCGGAACAAACCAGCCACTTACCACTTACTGGAAAACCTGCATAGTCTTCAGCCTCTGAGATTCCAGATTTTTGTAGAAGAGGCAATGCTCCCCCACCTGCACCAAGAAAAACAAAAGGTGACTGAACATAACGACCTCCTTCGTCACATCTCAATTCAAGCTCCCAAAGGGAATTTTCACGTCTATATAAATTGCTTACTTGTGTCCCAAAACTCAAATCCACGGATCCGTTGGCTTGAAGTATTTCCAAAAAAGAAGATGTCAATGCTCCGAAATCAACATCAGTTCCCCGTTCAACACGAGTTGCAGCGATAGGTTGAGTCTTCCTTCGTCCATCTACCACCAAAGGGATCCATTCACGAATCTCATCCCAATCATGGCTCCATTGCATTTTTGAAAATGCTTCAAGTGAAATAAGTTGATCGAAACGTTTCCTCAAAAAAGCAACATCCTTTTCCCCCGAAACAAAGCTAATGTGCGGAACACGATGCAAGAACTTTGAAGGGTCCAAATTATTCTCTTTACTTAAAGACGCCCAGAATTCCAAGCTTCTTTCATAAGCAAAGTTAATTGATATTGCCTTAGCGACTTCAACACTTCCATCCGCTCTAAGTGGGGTGTAATTCAACTCACAATTTGCCGCATGTCCTGTACCGGCATTATTTAAGGCCGAACTACTTTCAAGCCCTGGGCCTCCAAGACGTTCGACAATCAATAAACGAAGCGTTGGATCAAGCTTATGCAATAAGGAAGCTAACGTGGCACTCATAATCCCAGCGCCAACCATAACTGCGTCATAACGACTGTCGGTATTGTCCAATTGAGAAAAAGCCAAAGTTTTCTACAACCCCTCTGGTCAAATTATGAGCTAACTAACTAGGCTTTGAACAATTCAAAATTAAATTCTTCAATGAGTAATGAAACAATGGCCCTGACAATGGAGAATGTTGAAACTGTTCTAAATGAGCTCAGGCCTTTCTTAATTGCCGACGGGGGCAATGTAGAAATCGTTGAAATTGATGGCCCTGTAGTAAAGGTTCGCCTCCAGGGAGCTTGTGGAAGCTGCCCAAGCAGCACAATGACACTGAAAATGGGAATAGAGCGTAAGCTTCGTGAAGCAATCCCAGAAGTAAGCGAAGTTATCCAGGTTCTCTAGATTCACTTATGTTTTACTAGTCTCTGCCATTAAAAGTCCATAAAGGTATCGTTAGTGGCAACTAGACAAAACATCACTAAGAGAAAACTTATTTCTTCTCCAGCAAAACAAACCAAAACAAAAGCCTTAGGGCGGCCTCTAAGAAGGTCGGACTTTGCTATCTCTCCTTTCCTTGTAAGAAGTAATTCGAGAGCTCTATGGCAAGTCTTATCCACCTTGGGACCAATTATTTTGCTATGGGTAATGATTGGATGGATTACGGAAGCTTCATTACCTTTACCCGTCAAAGTCACTGCTTTATTTCCAATTCTTGGGCTGCTTGTGCTGCTATCTAGTAGAAGTTTCTCCTTAATGCATGATTGTGGTCACGACTCCCTTTTCAAATCCAGATGGCTTAATCGCATCACCGGTTTTCTGCTAGGAGTATTAAATGCAATACCTCAACATCCATGGTCAAGAGGACATGCTTTTCATCACAAACACAACGGCAACTGGCAACTATACCGCGGGCCATCAGCAGTAATTACTCTCAAAGAGTATCAATCACTTTCAAAATTAAACAAGAATATATATGCGATCAGTAGGCATCCATTAATGTTGTTTCCCGGAGGCTTCTTCTATCTTATAATAAAACCAAGGGGTACACTATTTTTAGGCATTCTCGAATTCATTAAAGAGAATACTCTCCAATTAGTTTCCGACATCAAAATCAATGGCATCAAAGGCATATATTTAATTCCTAATAGAATTGCATCTCACAAATCAAGTTTTTGGTACACAAGTGGAGAGTTAGCTGACCTAATAGGAAATAATTTCCTCGTAATTGCGACCTGGTTGTTAATGTCTAATTGGCTTGGAGCTGGTTTTTTCTGGACATACTATTCAATTGTAATGACTATCTCTGCAGCAATTTTTATATGTGTTTTCTTTGTGCAACATAATTTTGAAAATTCCTATGCACATAGCACTGACGACTGGAGTTATATAAAAGGTGCCACTGAAGGAAGTAGCAACCTAGAGGTACCTCGCTGGTTGAATTGGTTTTTTGCCGATATATCTTTCCATAGTATTCATCACATCTGCGAAAGAATCCCGAACTATAATCTTAGAGAATGCAACATGTACAACAAAGATCTACTTGCAGACTCGAAAAAACTTAGTTTGAGTGAAATCTCAAATTGCTTTAAATATATTTTATGGGATGAATCCTCACAGGAATTAACTACTATTCAAAATGCAAACATAAGCTAAAAGTCAAATAATTTTATTAGCACTACAAAGCTAAACTTTTTTTCATTACATCTTACTCATTACAAGTAATTTTATTTGAAAGTGCATTTAACATTGCTTCCCTCTCTAAGGGAGGTATTGGAATGCATAGCAAATCATCCACCCTATCGATTCTCCACAAAAGACGACTATGAGGATCCTCTGGAGATTCTCTTACATAATGAAAACCCTCATGAAATAATTTTTTCTTCTCATCCAACTCCTTCATGGTAATCCCTAAATACTCTATAAGTTCTGAAGTAGAGAACCATGGATTGGTCAACTCATCAGAGAAAGAGTTAAATTCTAAAGGCATAAAAAGCATCTTTTTCTTACAGGATCCCTCTAAGATGCAAATAAGCAAGAGCTAATTGAAAACTCATCTATCAAATGGTGAAAGGCTAATCATGAGAAAACCCTTTAACGAGGATCAAAATGCTATTGACCCTGAAGTAATTCCCCCAACAAGTAATTCAGGTAATCAAGCAATTTCCTATCTACCCAAATGGGCTCTATATGGCGGCATTGGCTTGACTGCCTTACTTGCAATAGGAATTCTACGAGCTATCTTCCCTCTGCTATGCATTGCTTTCTTAGGAGGCTTAATCCTGAAGTTAAGTAAAAGATCTCAATGACGCTATCAAAGGGTTGGGACACTTAGAGAAAAGAAAAACTAAAAAAGATAAGTCTTATGATTACCTATCAAAAAATCATCCATTACCCCGGCCCCACCTAGGCAAGAAAAAGAGACTAATCGCACCAATAAGTGGACCTGGAGGCAAATTGAAAATAATAGCTAAAAGGAAACCTCCTGTAGATAAAATGACTCCAAAGGCTGCAGATCGAATCATCGCGACCTTTAGGCTTTTAGCATTTGCGAGACCTAATAAAGAAGGGGCACAAAGTAGACCAATAACCAAAACAATCCCGACTGCAGCCATAGAGCTAACTACTACTAAGGCAGTCACAAAGCCAAGAGCCAATCGCATTGAAGAAATAGGCAATCCATTCGCCGAAGCACCTTCAGAATCAACACCCAAAAAAACAAATTCTCTGTAAAAAAAACCAATCAAAATCAGAAACGTAAATGATGCAAATAAAGTTCTTCCAAAATCACCCCACCCAACTGTAAGTAAATCTCCAAATAAAATGGCTTCTAGATCAATCCTTAACCCCAACAGGGGAATCAATAGAACCCCTAGACCTAAGAAACCAGCAAGTACAGCATTAATTACGGCTTCATTCTCCTCAACTCTTTGACGCGACAATCTCTCTGCCACTAAAGCACCAAGAAGACCACTCAAAACTCCACCGAAAGCAGGGTCAAGGCCAAGAGAAAGCGCTAAAGCCAGGCCAGGAAGGACAGCATGCGAAATCAAATTCGCCTGCAAAAGGCGACCATTAGTAATCAACAAAGTTCCTGTCGCAGGGCACAAAATACCTACGAGAATGGTCATAAGGAGGGGCGTCAACCACCAATTAGAAAGTTCTAAAGGCATAAGACACAGCGAAAGAGAATTCTCTCGAACAGAAGTTCCAGGGCAAATACTTCATTAATAAAAAGTTTCCCAAACCAACTCCTCTTTCCAAATCTCAAAGAAACCTTATCCACAACAATGATTACCCATACTTGGAATTGCACCAAGCTCCTTCCTAACATCTTCGGGACTACCATCTGCCAAAACTATATTGTCCAAAACAATAACTCTGTCATACACATTCAAAGATTCACCCCAGTCATGACTACTTACAAAAAAAGTATATCCAGCATCAGCCAATTGTCTCACAAGCACTAAAAAAGCCTCTCTTGATGGTGGGTCTAATGCAGAACAAGGTTCATCCAAAAGAAAAACTTGAGCAGACTGCATCAGTGTCCTCGCTAACAAGGTTCTTTGTTGTTGCCCCCCTGATAAAGCATCAAGTCTTTTAGATGCAAGTTCAGACAAACCTACGCGTTGCAAAGCCGCTGCCAAATCACAACATCCAGATTGCGATCCACCTATCCTTCCTAAAGAGACTAACTCCGAAACAGTGATCGGGAAATGCCACTGAATTGAATTTCTCTGAGGCATCAATGCAACTCTCTCCCGGCACTTCCCCAGTGGGACTCCACCAACAAATATTTCACCTGAATCAGGGGGATACTGACCTTGTAATAAACGTAGAAGGGTTGACTTCCCAGAACCATTTCGGCCCACTAAAGCAGTTAGTGTGCCTGGCTCAAGATTCAACGAAATGTTTTGAACAATTGCATCCTTTCCGTATGAGAAGGATAAATCACTAGCAATTAAATTCATCACAATGTTTAGCTAAAAAAGAAGCATAAAATGACTCCTTACAACTTCGATTTAGCTTTAGGAGAAAGAATTTTACCTGAAGAAATTAGCATAAAAGCCTTACCGATGGTAATTTAAATCATTTTAATCAAAAAGCGATTGCCTTAAAAGTAACTGTATTTTTCAAAATAAAGCAAACTAAATCTCACTAAATGTAATTTATTAATCCAACCTAACCTGATCAATCGATTAGGTTAGGTTGGATTAATGGTTATAACACAAATAAAAAATTGAATTCACCAGAAACTTAAAAGACAAAAAAAGGGTAAGATATAAAGACGAGCAGATCTTTAGAGAATGTGCCAGAAACGAAAAAAAGTTTTGAATTTTCCGAATGCCTACGTCCAAATAATTAGTATGGCCTTATATTTTCCAACAAGATACTAACCCCTTTCCCCTTTAAAAGCCTTCAAAAGGATAATCATGCACTCTACATTGAACCAAGCAAACTCTGCTGGAAAAGGGCATTTAAGAGAATTGATGCCGGCTCTAAAGAACAAGAAATACTTCAATTATGGTGGCCAAGGTCCACTACCAAAACCTTCACTAGAAGCCATAAATGAAAGCTGGGAAGAAATACAAGAAATGGGTCCATTCTCAAATGATGTATTTGCATATATATCCCGTGAAATTACTAAAACCAAAGAACTTTTAGCTAGCATGTGTATGGTTACCCCAAACCAAATAGCTCTCACAGAAAATGTAACCTCGGGATGTATCTTACCCCTATGGGGGTTGCCATTTAAGACAGGTGATAGGTTTCTAATAAGTGATTGTGAACATCCGGGTGTCGTAGCAGCTTGTAAAGAATTAGCGAAAAGAAAAGGGATCTTTATTGATGTACTTCCTATCCAAAATCTTAGGTATAGTTTAGCACAAATCGATGATTTGGAAAGAGTTTTCCTGGACTTAATTGATAAGTATATCACTCCTAGTACTCGTCTTGTTGTTGTGTCGCACATACTTTGGAATACTGGCCAGGTTATACCAATCAAAGCCTTAGGTGACTATTTAAAATCTCAAGTAAGTAAACCCTACCTACTAGTTGATGGTGCGCAAAGTTTTGGGCAAATTGCCATTAATGAAGAAGCGAAAATTGCTGACATATATGCATTTACTGGTCATAAATGGGCATGCGGTCCAGAAGGTTTGGGTGGGGTAGCTCTTTCAGGAAGGGTACTTACTGAGTCGCAACCAACATTAATTGGTTGGCGAGCCCTTAAAAACGAAAATACAATACTTAATTCCACGGATAACTTATTCCATAATGACGGTAGAAGGTTTGAAATTGCAACAAGCTGCGTACCATTGCTTGCAGGCTTGAGATGCTCCTTAGGACTCCTCGAAAAAGAAGGAGCTTTAATAGAAAGATCAAACATTATTCAACAAAAAAGTGCTGCTTTATGGCTTGAACTATCAAAGATAGATTTGGTTGAGCCACTCCTTGAAGGGAATCCTCCTGCAGGATTGGTAAGTTTCACTCACAAAGGAAGAGCCTCACCTAGAAAAATAGTACAGAAACTAGGAACATCTGCTATTTGGATAAGAGACTTGGTAGAACCAAAAAGTCTTCGAGCTTGTGTTCATGTAACTACTGATGAAGGGGAAATGAGAAGCCTTATCGAAGCAATTAAAGCAATCAAGATTTAACCTTATTCTTTAGAGCCTTCATAGCTATTTTACGATCATCAAAATCCATCTTTTTCTTACCAATAATTTGGTAATCTTCATGACCTTTTCCAGCTATAAGCACCAAGTCAGTTGGCTTAGCTAATTCGATTGCTTTAGTTATCGCGACCTCTCGATCTTCTTCAACTTCTATCTTTTTCCCGCTTGGTATTCCTCGAAGAACATCGTCAAGAATGTGCCTGGGGTCTTCTGTTCGAGGGTTGTCCGAAGTTACAAAAACAGTGTCAGCAAAATCTGCCGCTATAGAGCCCATCAACGGTCTCTTAAGTCGATCTCTATCGCCGCCACATCCAAAAACACAAATAATATCCCTTTTTGCAATTGGACGTAATGACAAAAGAGCATTCTTCAATCCATCAGGAGTATGTGCATAGTCAACAAAAACCTTTGGTATCTTAGACACATTCAATGAATCAGGGACTATCTTTTCCATTCTTCCAGGAACACCAGAAAATTCAGAGACTTTCTCCAATAACAATTTCAGAGGTAATCCCTGTTGAAGTAATACTCCTGTCGCCTGTAATATATTCATCAAATTGAAACTACCAACAAGAGGGGAGTGAAAATATCCCTCTCCGTGTGGACTTACCAAAAGACCACTTACACCACTCTCCTGCATGTTAATTTCCTTGATAAATAATTCAGCTTTCCCGGACTGAAAGTTTTCCTGATTAAGGGACGCTCTCCAGCAACATTTGCCAAGACGTTCTGCGAGCAATTCTCCCCATTTATCATCAACATTAATAATGGCTCTACTATCTCCTGGCAGAAGATATGGAGGGAAGAATAATTTTGATTTTACAGCAAAATATTCTTCCATTGATACATGGTAATCCAAGTGATCCTGTGTGAGATTAGTAAACACTGCTCCAGAGAAATTACAACCAGATACCCTGTTTTGATCGAGCGCATGAGAGCTGACTTCCATTACTCCAAATTCAACACCAGCCTGTAAAGAACGAGACAAATTTTCCTGTAGCTGATCCGCAAAGTTTGTTGTATGAATTGCGGTTTGACTAAAACCAGGCCATCGATTTACAAGTGTTCCTAATAGGATCGTAGGCTTTCCAAGAGCAGCACACAGATGTTCAATTAAATAAGTAGTTGTTGTTTTGCCATTTGTTCCAGTAACCCCAAGAAGAGAAATCCTCGAAGAGGGCTTGTTCCAATAAAACGAAGCAATTTCACCGATCCATCTTGTTACTGGGTCAGGGAGAATTGCTACAGGGTCTTCGGAGCATGGATTATCGGTTTTAGCTGCAGAAGCGCTGATTAATGCAGCCACACAACCTTTCTCAATAGCGTCTCTCCAAAACACTCCTCCATCGATTCTTTGGCCAGGAATTCCTAAAAACAAATTTCCTTCTTTTACATAACGCGAATCACATGTGAGACCAAGCACTAATGGATTTGCTAGGTTGCAAGGTATAGGCAAATCCACCCCCCTCAGCAAAGAATGAAGCTGGTAGGTCATTGATAAATCAGAAAGGGTTTAGGAGGTCTTACCAGAATTAAACAAATCAGTACAGGTCTTTTGCAACCAATAAAACAACCTCTCTCCATTAAGGCGAGGTGAGACTCTTGGTAAGACTCTAAGATCAAGATCTAAATGTTCTCCTAAAGCCATTACTGGTACCAACAGATCATATCTACGTCGAAGAGTTTCTGGCGTCTGAATACTGTCGATATCAACAATGACTAATCTTAGCGGTGGCGTAAGTTCTTCGAGATTCAGATCATGCAATTTCTCTTCTAAGCCTTTGCATAAACAACAGCCTTTTCGGCTGAATAAAAACAATATAGAAGACTCCATTAATCTGGGACAGGGTCACACGCGCAAGGCGTAAATGGATGACATTTAGCTAAGCGTTTTAATGTAAGCCAGCCTCCTCTCCATGGCCCATGTCGAGAGATAGCCTCAACTCCGTAAGCACTGCAAGTTGGTATGAACCTACATCTAGGTCCAAGAATTGGTGAAATCCACCTCTGGTAGAGCCCTATTAAGAACAGAAGCATTGCACTTAGAACTCGATTTACAAACATAAATCTGTCACGAGATAGAATGTGAGATTCGTTCATAGCTAAAGATTGCTTGGGGGCAACAAAACCCCTAGCAAGCTTGTCTAAAAACGATTATCCCTCCTTCTGATAATTATGTCTCGTTACCGCGGCCCTCGTTTGAGGATTACGCGGCGCTTGGGAGACCTACCAGGTCTCACCCGGAAGGCCGCAAAACGGTCACATCCGCCAGGTCAGCACGGCCAAGCCCGTCGCAAGCGCTCTGAATACGCTATTCGTCTCGAAGAAAAACAAAAACTAAGATTCAACTACGGAATTTCTGAAAGACAACTTGTCAGGTATGTCAAAAAAGCTCGGGCTCAAGATGGTTCAACAGGGACCAACCTATTAAAATTACTTGAGAATCGACTGGACAACACCTGTTTTAGGCTTGGATTTGGCCCAACGATCCCTGGATCCAGGCAGCTAGTAAACCATGGGCACGTTACGGTCAATGGGAAGGTTCTAGACATCTCCAGCTATCAATGCAAGGTAGGTGATGTGATTGCAATTCGAGAAAGAAAGGGAAGCAAAAAGCTAGCCGAAGGAAATCTCGAATTCCCTGGCCTCGCAAATGTCCCTCCTCATTTGGAGTTTGATAAATCAAAAATGTCAGCAAAAGTCACTGGGCGGTGTGAACGTGAATGGGTCGCGCTCGAAATCAATGAACTACTTGTAGTTGAGTACTACTCACGCAAGGTCTGACACCTGAGTTACAGACTGGGTTCTCGGCGAATCTCAATACTATTACTCCAACTTTTCTCCAACCCCTGCTTAGTCAGGGGTTTTTCATGTACAAAGTTCTGCCTTTTAGTTCAAAAACAAGCCAATAACTCCGTAGGTCTAATTACACAAAAGAGATCAATTATTTCTTTTTCTAGGTAACAATCCTATTAAAAGAATGCATAAAACAGCGACAAGGGGACCTGGGGACAAATTGAAAACAATCGCAAACAAAAAACCTAAAACTGAGATTAAAGACCCAAAGATTGCAGATCTAACCATAGCAACCCATAAAGATGGGGCTTGTTGCAGACCTAATAAGGCAGGAGTGGAAAGCAAAGCAATTACAAGAATGACTCCAATTGCAGACATTGAACTAACAATAACAAGCGCAGTCGTAAGGCCAAGCAGTAAATTTAAATAAGATACTTTTATGCCACTGTCAGAAGCCCCTTCCGGGTCTAATCCAATATGTACAAGCTTTTTGTAACCAAAAAGCATCAAAGAAATAAATACTAAGAAAGAAATAATAGTTCTTGATAAGTCGCCTAAATTTGCAGTTAATAAATCCCCAAATAGAACAGATTCTAAATCGATCCTAATTCCAACAAGAGGTATAAGGAGAACACCAAATCCAAGAGAACCAGCAAGAATTGTATTCATTATTGCTTCATAATTTTCATTTTTTTTGTTTGTTAATGCTTCTGCTGCAAGAGATCCAAACAATCCACTGAAAACACCTCCTACAGAAGGACTAATGCCAAGTGCTACTGCTAAAACCAACCCTGGCAGGACACAATGAGAGATTAAATTAACTTGCAGAAGTCGCTTATGGGTAATTAATACAGTACCCATGGCCGGGCACAATATTCCTGTCAATAGAATTACGCAAAAAGGAATTAACCACCAAGTTTCTAGGGTTGAGTAAAAATCAAGCACGGCAATAGCTACCATGCATACTGCTAAATGAATCAAGTTTTTCTTTCACAACTTCAGGAGTACCAAAAGCCAAGATATGCTTATCCAAAGCAACGACCTTGTCATACGCGTTTAGAGATGTTCCCCAATCGTGACTACTAATAAAAAGTGATAACCCAGCATCAGCCAACTGGCGAATGATTAATAGAAAGTCTTCTCTTGCAGGTGGATCTAAAGCAGAACAAGGTTCATCAAGAAGCAAGATTTTTGCTGGTGTCATTAAAGTTTTTGCAAGTAATGCTCTTTGTTGTTGCCCGCCAGATAAGGAGTCGAGTCTCCTATTTGCCAAATCAGATATTCCAACTCTTTGTAGTGCAGCTTCTAATTCACAACATTTTGATCTTGAATGATTCACCCGTCCTAAAGCAACCAATCCTTCAACAGTGATTGGAAAATTCCAGTTCAACTTTCCTCTTTGAGGCATTAGAGAAACTTGAGCTCGACTATCAAGCAACGGATGCCTATCAATGGTGATTTCACCTTTGTCAGGCTTATTGCGGCCTTGAAGTAGGCCTAGCAATGTTGACTTACCAGCACCATTTGGACCAACAAGTGCAGTCAAAGTTCCAGGTTTGAGCTCAACTGAGACATCATCCAAAACAAGTTGACTTTGCCTTGAATAGGAATATGTCAAATTTTCAGCAATCAAACTGGCCATGGATTAAGACCGTTTCCACACGAAATAACAATATGCTTGCCAAGTCGAAATGATAACCATTATCGTGAGAATCCTCACTTATTCGCTTCGCATGTCGGATCGCTTAGAGCAATCAAGCCACAGAAGGCTTTCAATCAATAGATCAATTTTAAAAACTTCTCTTTTAGCAGGAGCGGTTTTTTTATCTGGAACGGCTCAAGGAGTACAAGCGAAGGAGAAATCAATAGTTGCAATAGAGCCGCTGGTATGTGACTTGGTCAAAGCAATTGCTCCACCTTCAAAGCAAGTTAAGTGTTTGATTAGCAGAAAAGTAGACGTCCATGATGTCAAATTTTCTCCTAGACAGGCTCAAGCCTTAAAGAATGCAAGTCAAGTTTTTACTCTTGGTCAAGAAATGACTCCTGCAATGAAAAAATGGCGAAATAATCCCATAACGACTGTTGTCGGTGTAAGTGCAATAAAGATTGATGACCATGACGATCATGATGATCACTCATCTGCGAAGCATGACGATCATGATGACCACGGCAAAGGTCATGGAGAAGAAGCTTTTGAATGGGCTGGTGTCTTTGAACTTTCACCAGGAACCTACACATGGTCTTTTGCAAAAGTCGATGGAGACTATGCCGATCCTGCTATGAAAATGGTCATTCTCAAGTCTGGTGACATTGAAGCATCAGAAGAACTTGCTGAAGAATTATTAGAATCTAAAAATTCAGAATTTAAACGTAATAATGATCAACTTGTTGCACAGGAAAAAGCATATATTCTCACATTTAATGAGAGGAAAGAAAGCACAACATTCAATGTAGAAATTAAAAAAGCTGGTAAATATGTATTCTTTACTGAGCATATGCCCTTTGAGTTTGAAGCCAATGAACATTTCTTTAAAGATATTTCAGGTGATGATGTTGAACCGATAGCCCAAGTCCCAGACGAAGGCGGTGATCATCATCACCATGACCATGGAGGAGCAGATCCTCATATCTGGCATGATCCTCATAACATTATCAAGATGGGAAATATTATTTCTAGAAGCATCAAGAAGAACATTTCATTTTTTGATAGAGAAAATAGAAAAATTACAAGTGAAAGATCTAAATCTGTTAATTCTATTTTAGAAGATTTAGATCAATGGACTCAAAGACAAGTAGCTACAATACCTTCTAATCAAAGGACGATAGTTTCTAAGCACAAAGCTATGGAATACTACGGAGATGCTTTTGGTTTGAAAACTATTAGCTTATTGGATTTTCTTGGTCATTCATCGAGCCTTAGGCCTCAGACCATTACCAGAGTATTAGGGGAGCTAAAAGAACAACGTGTGAAAGTCTTATTTGCGGAGCAAAAACCTCCTTCAAAATTATTAAAAAACTTGAGTCGACAGACTTCCACCCCTATAGCAAAACAGCAAATTTATGTTGATGGTTTAATGCCTAATGGGAATGCTATTTCTGTCGCTGTTCATAACACTTGTACAATCGTCAATTCTTTGGGTGGTTCATGCAATAAGAGGGCAGGAAACCAACTTGAAAATAGATGGGATTTGTTAACCAAGCGTTGACCTTTAATACTAAACTCTAACCTTTAATCAACGTTAAATGGAGTGATCAATGAACATCAAGAAAGGGTTCCATGCCTATAAAAAATACTGGGAAGATCAAGCAAGTTTCATGGATAAATCTCCATGGAATATGGAGAAGATCTTAAAACTAACTATCTCAAATAATTTTAATAAAAATATTGAAGAACTTGAATTTTCAAATCACTCTATTTCAAGAGAAGAGGGGCAATTAACTTTACTGCTAAATGTTCCTTACAACTACTTTGAGCTTGATGGTTTTGAATTAAAGGCTATTGAACTCCTTGGTATCGATAAAAATTGGTTAATAGATATGAAGTTAGAAAACTCTAATTGTACTCATCAATCAACAAAGTAAAATGACTAACAAACAAAAAGTACCCGTAACTATCCTTACAGGATTCCTTGGTTCTGGGAAGACGACTCTTCTTAACAAAATTCTGAGCGAAGAACACGGTAAACGAATCGCTGTCATTGAAAATGAATATGGGGAAGTTGGAATTGATCAGGGACTGGTTATCAATGCTGATGAAGAGGTTTTTGAGATGTCCAACGGATGCATCTGCTGCACCGTTCGAGGTGATCTAATTCGCGTACTTGGCAACCTTATGAAGAGACGCGATAAGTTCGACTATGTATTGGTTGAGACCACGGGGCTTGCCGACCCCGGTCCTGTTGCTCAAACATTCTTCATGGACGATGAAATTCGTTCAGAATTTTCACTCGATGGGATCGTTACGCTTGTTGATGCAGCTCATATTGATCAGCAACTGGGACGCAGTGATGAGAGTTCCGAGCAGGTTGCATTTGCCGACGTACTGGTTCTGAACAAAACTGATCTCGTTTCTGATGAGTCACTCGATACTCTTGAAGCACGATTACGTGATATGAACCGTATGGCGCGTGTCGTACGTAGTAAGCAAGCGGATGTCTCTGTTGAAACTGTTCTAAACCTCGGTGCTTTTGACCTTGACCAAGTTTTGGAGCGCCGCCCAAGCTTCTTAGAACCAGAGTATCCATTTGAGTGGACGGGTGTTTTTCAACTTGAGCCTGGTCGTTACGAAGTTAGTCTCGAAGAGGGGCCTGACCCGATGATGTCTCTGGTCGTTGTAGCTGACCAAGGCACAGACGAAGAATCTCTCAATGAAGGTGCAGAATCATGTGTGCGACTTTACGCTGAACCTGCTGAACTCCTACATCCAGGTGACAAAATCCCACTGAACAAGCATGTGAACCTTCAGCTGCAGTCAGAGGGGAGTAAATCGTTCTCGCTTGAAGTTGAGAAATCTGGGCATCTTGGTTTATTCACTCAGCACACGGCCGAGGAATTCGATATCAAAGTGAGGAGAATGGATACTTCAGGTTCTGAGTTAGGAAGTAATCAACAGAATGACCTTTTAATTCCTCCTATAGCAGAGCGAACTTGGGTAGCTCAACACGAACACGATGATGAAGTGGGTTCAATTGCTATTGAGCGGAATGGCAATGTCGATCCTGAAAAGCTCAACGCTTGGCTGAGCCGACTTCTCGCAGAGAAAGGTGTGGACATCTTTCGCATGAAGGGTTTCATCAGCTTTGCCGACGAGCCGCGGCGAATAGTTTTTCAAGGTGTACATATGCTCTTTACCTCACAGCCTGATAGGGAGTGGGGTAGTGAACCTCGCCGAAATCAACTCGTGTTCATCGGTCGGAACCTTGATGAAGAAGCCTTGCAAAGTGGGTTCGACAAATGCCTGACATAAGAGAACTCGGCCCTCAGGGTCGGGGTATGCTTCACGAGGGGTGGAGTACTGAAGTCGCCGATTATGTCATTGTTTGTGGATGGGCACTAGAAGGTAATGCTTTTTTAGTGGGTGATGCTGCAGGAGGCCTTTATGCCTTTGAAGGCAAGTCTGGAACCACCCTTTGGCATCGAAAGGAAGTCCATGAAGGTAGCTTACTTGCGATGTCCATTCATCCAGATGGAGATATTTTTGCTACTGCAGGTCAGGATGGACGTGTTCTGATTTGGAAGAGTAAAGAAGGTGAGTCAAATAAGGCATTGGAACTCGGTAAAGGATGGGTCGAACATCTCCAATGGTCACCAGATGGACAATTCTTAGCCGTAGTCTTCTCGCAGTACGTCTATGTTTTTGGTGCTGATGGAGAAGAACATTGGCGCTCAGATAAACATCCTAGTACTGTCAGCGCGGTTGCTTGGTCAAAGTCGAATGAATTAGCAACTGCATGCTACGGCCGAGTCACTTTTTATGATGTAATTCGTGCCCAGGTCAATCAGAAGCTGGAATGGCAAGGCTCACTCGTGTCGATGGTGCTTAGCCCTGATGGCGACATTGTGGCTTGCGGTAGTCAAGACAATTCTGTTCATTTCTGGAGACGTTCAACTGCGCAAGATGCTGAGATGACTGGGTATCCAGGCAAGCCAAGTCAACTAGCATTTGATCAAACCGGCATGGTTCTTGCCACTGGAGGAGGTGAACGAATAACAGTTTGGAGTTTTCAAGGCAATGGTCCTGAAGGAACGGTACCAGGAGAGTTAGACCTTCACATTGGAGCGATTTCCAGCCTCGCTTTCTCCAATCGTGGGTCACTATTAGCCTCTGGATCAAGGGATGGTTCGGTTTTTGTTTGGCTTCTCCAGAAGAATGGTCATGGTGAGCCACTTGGCGGTGCATTCGTAGGAGGCCGTGTCGAAGCAATTGCCTGGCGACCTGATGACTGTGCTCTAGCAGCCGTTAATGCAAACGGAGGAATTAATGTTTGGGATTTTAAAAATCGCATAAAAACATCTCCTAAAGGATTTTCATAAATCGAATACAGCTGCGAAATCGTCCTCCTACTCCAACTTTCCTCCAACCCGGAAATCAGTCGAAAACTCTTGCTATCACTCAGGGTTGAGTACTACTCACGTAAGGTTTAACATAGCCAAGACCCTTCTTTTAGAAGGGCTTAGCTACTTTTTAAAAGGCTCAAGCCTCCTTTCTTTAAGGAGGCTTTTTTAGTTTAGGTCCAAAAAGATTTATCGCTTTAATCTAAATAAAGGTTGTATTCCTATCAAAACTAACCAAACACTCGTTAATATATATTTTCAGAAATTACGTTCTTCAGGGATTGCTACAACCATCGAATAATAAAAAGAATCCAGACCCTTTAATTCCTTTAATTCATAATATTTACTAAAAACACGAATAGCCCTTAAAAAAAATCTTTTAAGTACAGGCATTGTTTGTTGCTCAGTTGTCGTCTCGACATAAAAGGAGTAATCGTTTGATTCAAGGTACTCATATAAATAATCATCATTAACTGTAGAAGTTGGCCTCCTGTCAGTTTCAAAGAGAACAATAGGTCGATATTTCTCGATTGTTTTAGTTGCTCCCCGAATCACATCAGCCTCCATACCCTCAACATCAATTTTTATCAGAGATACCTTTGATTCAGCAGGCAAATCAGCTGAATCAAGAACATCATCTAACTTCTCGACCTGGACTTTTGTCGTTCCTGAATCTTCAGATAAACTAGCTCCACCTGGGTTAAACCTATTAAAAGAGATAAAAGCCTCAGATTGCTTTGCTCCTAGGGCAATAGGAAAAATCTGATAATCTTTTTCTTGACAAAATTTTAGGTTGTGCTCTAGCAATGAGACCAAGATTGGCTGAGGCTCAAAGGCAATTATAGTATTAAAATACTTGCTTAAGAAAATACTATGATTACCAATATTTGCTCCTATATCTATCATTAGATCTAAATCATCGAATTGTTTGAGCATACTTTCGACTAAACCAAGTTCTTTGACCTCATAGACACCTGAACTCATTATTACTATGGACAGATATGTGTTTGATATACATGCCAATGGAACAGGTGCATTTCTAGTAGAATTATTTTGTATATAACCAAGCACTGATTCAGAAAGAAAGGACATTACCCTCAATTTGAAGGGATGCTTACGAGCGCAAACTTTCATGAACCAGAAACATACTAATTAAGAATATTTTAACAGCCAAAACAATCAATATTCTGGTGTGCATAGCTTCCTATAGAGGGTCTTTGCTTAAGCCAGTGGCAATTATCAATGCTTAGGGCTTTAATAAGCAAATGGACCCATTTGACCCAGCGATTCAAAACATAGCAGTAGCTGGCTGGAAGCCTTTGCTAACACTGGTTATTTTTACTGCAGTTGGGTCTTTCTTCTTTGGAGCTCTTTTTACTGCAGTTAAAAGAGGAGTGAAAGAAGAAGGATGGTTTAAATTCACAAAGAAGAAAGACCTTAAAGACTAATAGCTATTGATTGGCAGGAATTGGATGGCGTTGAATGGAGGGAAGAATTCAAACAACTTAAAGGAACAATTTCTGTAAAAGATTTAAAGCTCCTTAACAAAGGGGTAAAAACTATGTTGGATGCATGGAGGGTTGGTTCTCTCCACGAGGCATAAAAAAGATTAAAAAGATGATCCCCCGGGGTTGAGATAAAAAACAACATGCCACAAATCAGTAAAAATTTTTTGTACGTAATATTTCTCTGAGCCTCTTTATATGGGAGAGGGGACTACTCAATCAAGCGTACTATTTACAACATTCAGAGAATAAATTGGGACACAGAACATCGCTCGTCCTTTGGAAAGCTTAGCCAAAGAAATGTTATTTCCATTTCCCAACAATGAATTTCAGGAAATCATCTACATCTTCATCAGGACAGCCTGAGCCTTCTTGCAGAGCTTGGCAAGCTCCTTTTATCTTGTCAAAAGACTCTTGAACCAACTCATTAGAAGAAATGGCCTGAAAATACTGATCATCAGAGAATGGCATTTATTGAAAAGTTTTCATCAAAACCAACCTAGAATAGCTTCCTATGGCAACTTTCATTTTGTAATCACTAATTTTTAACCCTACTTAGCTCTAGGCATAATTTAAAATGAGTTCGCTGGACCATTAGAAACAAGGGCTCCTCAAGACCCACTAGAGGCTAAACAAACTAATACTTTTTCAAGTCAGTCCTGGTATCTCTTTTTTCAAGGCCTCTGCCCACCTAATTAAGCGATCATCGGTTAGATCTGACTCTCCATCTTCATCTAATGGAAGACCACAGAAAAGTTCACCTATAGCACTTTTGGAATCATCAAAAGTATAATCACTTGTTCTCACATAGCCAACCATAGTCGCTCCAGCCTTCTTAAAAAAAGAATGCAATTCTTCCATAGCATCACAAAAGTTCTCTGTATAAGTAGATGAATCTCCTAATCCAAATATTGCTACCCTCTTTCCATGCAGATTTAACCCACCAATCTCTTCAAGCATTGCATCCCAAGCAGTTCCAGACCTTTCATAGTCGGCTCCTGTATTCCAAGTTGGTATTCCACAAATGATGGCATCTAAATTGTTAAATTCATTAAGATCTGAAAGATCCGCCAGATCCTTTGGAGAGTTACAATTACTCAGGAGTCCATGAAGCCTTTCTGCTATATCCTCAGTTTTACCAGTCGTTGTAGCAAAGTAAATTCCTATAGTCATTGATTTAAAAATCACTAATTATTTCTAAGCGAAGATACCATTACTTGTAAAGCTCTGACATCACTTGGTCTGGTTATATTTGATACATTGTAAGGTTAATTGTTATTAAAGGTTCCGTAAATATGTCGTCTTAGCTTGAACAGTTAGCAAATATACCGATCCAAAACAGAAGTCTATTTCTACCAACTTCTTAATCAGGATGGAGGCAGAGCCACCCCCCTTTTAGCCATACTTCGTGCACGCATAATAGTTACGACCAAGGGTATGCCAATAAGAAAATGAAAAATAGCTATTAAATATAGCTCAATCTTATCCTGACCCATGAAATCAATCTCATTACTGAGCAAGATCCTAAGAGGCGAGAAAAAGATTTCCTCAACAGATAAATAGTTTGAAAAGAAGGTGTTAAAAAAATCACATTATCATGCTTCATATCTTCCTATTATCAATTCCTCCAAGTCGCTAAGGATAGAAAACACATGTTCATGTAACTGATGATCTTAAAACTATTTTCATAAGGAACATGCTCAATACGCGATATTAAGAGAGCAAAAAATACTGACCATTAATTAATAAGTTGATCAAGTCCTATACATGTGTCTACCTCGTGCAGACCTACGGAAATCCAAACATTACCTACGACTGGTACGCCGGAAACTCAGGAGTCACTAACCGCTCAGGGAAATTCATCGCCGCCCATGCGGCCCATGCTGGCTTAATGATGTTCTGGGCTGGTGCATTTACTCTATTTGAATTAGCTCGCTATGACGCAGCTATACCAATGGGTAATCAGGGCCTAATTTGTTTACCCCATCTTGCAACCCTTGGTATTGGCGGAATAGAAAATGGTGTGATCACTGACTTTTATGAATGCACAGTAATCGGTGTATTGCATCTTATTTTCTCAGGCGTCTTGGGTGCTGGAGGACTGCTCCACTCCTTGAAGTTTGAAGGGAACCTTTCAGAGGCAAATGGTCGTCCTAAAAAGTTTGACTTTAAATGGGATGATCCCGACAAGTTAACCTTTATACTTGGCCATCATTTAATTTTCTTAGGCCTTGGCGCTACTCAATTTGTTGAGTTTGCAAAATATCATGGGATTTGGGATAGCGCTAAAGGTGTTGTCAGAACAATTGAGCCAAATCTAAGTTTTGCAGCTGTTTGGAATCATCAAGCTGATTTTTTATCAATAAGCAGCTTGGAAGATGTAATGGGTGGGCATGCAATTATTGCCTTGATCACAATCGCTGGAGGAGCCTTCCATATTGCTACCAAGCAATTTGGTGAATACACCTCTTTCAAAGGAAAAGGTCTCCTCTCGGCAGAATCAGTACTGTCCTACTCCCTAGCAGGAGCAGGCTATATGGCACTAATTGCGGCATTTTGGTGCTCAACCAATACAACTGTTTACCCAACAGAGTTCTATGGAGAAGTTCTAAAGTTGAATTTTGAATTCTTTCCATATTTCACCGATACTGCTCAGGGCCTCACTGGGGAGGCTCATACTGCTCGTGCATGGCTAGCAAATGCGCATTTCTTTCTTGGGTTCTTCTTTATACAAGGCCATCTATGGCATGCTTTACGAGGCATGGGTTTTGATTTTAAAAGAATAAGCAAAGCTCTTGATAATTTTGACACTGCAAAGATTACAGCAGGAGATTAACGTTTAAACCCCGATTTCCCAAGGATCTATGCAATAAAAAACCCCACAGATTGTGGGGTTTTTTATTGCATAGATCAAAGTAAATCTGAAATCAATAATCAGAAACTTGGGGGCCTAAAACAATTTACTTAAAAACATCTTATTTAAGGTAAGGAGAAGAGTTGGTACCTTGCCCATCATTATCCTGCTTACCACCTATAGCAAATACAGCAAAACCGATCAAACCTAGAACCCCAAGAATTGGAGCAGATAAACTGGTAATAGCTGCTGGAGCTCCAGAGGACAATGATAAAAACAGCATTGAATTAAAGATTAATTAACCCTCAAATCATGGATCAAAAAGCAGTCTATTTAAGCAGTTTTGAATCAAATGAAACTACAATGTGGCATTTAATACATGATATTGTCTTTTCTTGGCAAGCATAATTTGCCCTAGAAATCTCAATAATATAAAAGCTATTTTTTTCCTATATAGCTATTCAGGATATATAGGAATAACTTTACTAAAAATGTCTGTACTTCTTATTAATGTAACTGCTCATTATTAACTCGATCAAGGGGGTTTACAAGAAAAGGACTATGTCTATGAAGGACTTTATTATGAGAAAAGGCTCATGCAACCACGCCTTTAAAATATATAAATGACGCAAATAGCAAAAGATCGAGGTAATGAGCGATGAAAAGCATATAACGTGAAATAAAAAGATAAATTTTTAGCCAAGTATATCAATTTTCCTAAGCCAAGCTTTAGAGAAATTTAATTTTAATAGAGGAATCTTTGCTTCACAATTAACTTAGGCATTTCAGAAGTAACAACTCTTGCGGCTTCATCAATCAAATATTCCTTTCCTAAAACAACATTTATGTCAGAGGCGTCGTTCTTACAAAGCCTTCGCTCATAAACGAGCCATTTATAGCCAATAGAGCTAACTTCCTGGTTTGGGGATATCTTGCTTTCAGAACCTCCTGAAGACAGCAAAGGCAACTTAAAAGCCATCTCATCATCACCCTTGCGATAACTTGGATCATCCTTCGGAATATTACTAGTGCCCGTCAATTCAATTGGCACTGAGGGAGCTGCTTTTTGGTCACGGTTTGAAAGTCCAAACTGATCAACTTTTAACTCCCAAGTACCACCCTTGCTTCTCCAGGAACTGCATGCAGAATAAGCCTCTCCTTTAGAAGAATAATATTCACCTTTAATCTTTTTGGTTTTACTTCTAATTGAAACAGTGTCAGAGGTCGCACAACCAGCAACCAGCCCTAGCACTGAAGGGAAGATAAGTACGGCAATAAGTAGTTGTCTCATCATAAAACTGAAAAGCAAAACTAATTTTGCACTAGTGCTCAGAGAAAGTGCAAAACCTAAGAAAGTATATCCAAGAAAGGCTTCTCAAATTCTAGCAATCTTTTTAGCAAAGCCTCGGCCAAAAGCATTCAAGGGGTTTAAAACAAATCCAGGGTCAAGCATAGGGTAAATACCTACTCCAAAGAAGATCTCAAAAATCAATACTTGTATGGAAATTGTTGCCAATAAGGGTGGTTCCTATCAAATTAAATTTAATGTTCATTCAAATTTATTTTGTTTAGGATTCCCAATCGTTCCAAACCTGCTATTACCAGATTGCTAATTGGCGCAAGCCTTGTCATTATTGGCTGCGAATCAAATCGCGAAAACAAAAGTCAGGATGTCTCCCAAAAAAGCAAAATAGAAGTGTCAAAACCAACACTAGATAAGGGAATCACCTCTAAAAAAATAATCCTACCTAAAAAAATAATCATGCCTAAAAAAACAATTACGTCAAAAGTAATTTCAGAACCTAGGACAAAGATTGCAGAATGGTTAAATCCATTAGCCTCAAGAAATAAAGCTTCTATAAAAAGTCTCGGATTCGGAAAGGATTATTGCTGGGAAATGGTTTATGGGCAAAAATGCATAATAAAATGATCTCTAATTATTGAATTTAATTTCAGCCTGCCGAATCCAAAAGGTATTAAGCACAAGAAAAGATATCCTTATGAGCCTAGTTTTACTCTTGTCAATGCCTTTAATTAACCTTCGAACATCAGTTAGTAATCTAGAACAGCCCGAAGAAATACTCCAAGCCTTGTCTCAAGAATTATCGCTCCTAACAGGCAAGCCTGAAAGATATGTGATGACTTCTCTAGAGACAGGTGTCCCAATGACATTCGCCGGCACAAATGATCCCTGCTGCTATGTTGAAATTAAATCAATTGGAGCCATTGATCCAAGCAGAATGTCATCTTCATTTTGCAGATTAATTGAATCAAAAACAAATATTCCAAGCGATAGGATATACATAGGGTTTGAAGATGTGCCCCCAAATCTTTGGGGATGGAATGGCAGATCATTCGGATGATTGATGCTAATTCAAAGTAGTAAAATTTCTCATGATTTATAAGTTTTTTTTTTAGACGCAGAAGGACTAGATTAGCGTTTGGTTGAATTCACAGAGTCTGGAAAATTAACTTATCAAAGCTTTATTTAGAAAACCAAAAAGATTCTTAGGAATTTCTACAGTCTGAAAAGAATTTTCAATATGAATCCAAACCTGCTACGAAAGGGAAAACTTGATCGTCCCCAAAGACCTCCTTCATGCTCATTTCATCTCCAGAAACATCTTCATTTTTTAAATTTTCCCCGTCCTTGAATTGCTCCATAGGGTTTCCAAGAAGACTCTTGCCATCTTGACTTAAAGGAAGGTTCTGAGCTCCACTCACCCCTGCAAATAACATTACAGCAAGCATTAGTGAACAAAGATAAAAAGATAAAGCTTCAAATATTTTCTTTGGCACAAGCTTTTTCGAAAGAGACTTTAATTTACCAGTATTTCAAGCCTATCAAGAACATCCGGTGCCTGCAATTCTTTGAGCTCTTCAAAGCCAGAGCGCCTAGCCTCGCCGGGGGTGGTGGAACTACTCCCTTATCAAGGAATGTGGCTACCGCTGAACTACAAGGCTTTTTGAAGGTGTGCCGGGTTGCCCCACACCTACAAGCCTTGCGACACAGTTGTGTGCCTAGTGATTAGCCAACTTAGGCCAATTTCAAGTGAGACCAAATCTTTCTTTAGAGAGTGCTGGGTTCTGTTTTGAGTCCTCTTTTAGCTGGGTATAGGCCAAATTGGAACGCACTTAATTCCAAACAGGGGTTTTAAGATGAGATCGTGATCAGGAGGTTTATTGAGGAGGAAATTCAATCCAAAAGGATTTCTTCTGGGTCGAGCTGGACGTTATACGTAGCTAAATGGCTTTCACTTAAAGGGCTCAATACAGACATAGCCTCGTAGTAGGTGTAAACCGATAATCCGAGATAGCAAAGGATTCATGCTGCCAGTCATGAATACTGGTGATCAAAGCAAACGAGATGCTGTTCGTTAGGCATTGCAAAGACTTTGCTTTCTTTAGGGGGTTAGAACTGCCTATTTCTTTTGCGTATCCGAGCTAGGTGAAGCATGCATGGCAGCATTTCCTGGATAAATCAAAGGTAATTAAAGCAGCAATGTTATATTGATAATTTTTTTACTTTTCTTATTCCAAACCGGCTGGTAAATCCCTTCATTTAACAGTTAGATTCAAAGTCATTGATAAAGAGGGATGTAATGTCTCAAGCTGATTCAGTTGAGATCTCATTTGTAATTCCATGCTTGAATGAGGCAAGAACTCTTAAGAGTGTTTTGCTAACCTGTCATAATGCAGGTAAATATTCATTATCATATGAAATCATTGTTGCAGACAATGGCAGTGATGATGGATCCATAGAAATCGCTCAAGAAAATAACGCAAAAGTCATTCATGTTAAGACAAAAGGTTATGGTGCGGCTGTAAAGGCTGGGGTCACTAATTCGAAAGGTAAATATGTAGTAGTGGGTGATGCTGATTCAACATATGACTTTAATGACTCAATTAGAATGATAGAAAGTTTACGTACGAATAAATATAATTTGGTAATGGGTAATAGATTTGGGCGAATAGAGAAAAATGCCATGCCATTTCTTCATAGATATTTAGGAAACCCAGTCCTTACTGCAATTGGAAACGTTCTTTTTGAAGCAAATGTCAATGACTTTTATTGTGGACTAAGAGCATTTAAAAGAGAAGACATCTTAAAGTTGAATTTGAAATCTGACGGAATGGAGTATTGCTTCGAAATGATCATAAGGTCTTGCCTAGCAGGGTACTCTATTTTCGAGGTGCCAGCGAAGTTACGAAGAGATCACCCTGATAGAAGTCCGCATCTGCGAACTTGGAGAGATGGTTGGAGAACAGTTAAATTTATGTTTTCATTTAGTCCAAAATATTCCTACTTCCCTTTGTCATTAGTTTTTTGTTTCTCTTCATTAATATTACTTGTAGTAAACCTTCTAGAAAGTGATCCATTTTCTGGAAGTAATACTTTATCTCTAAGTGTAGTCTTATATGCATGCGGACTTTGGACATCATCAGAATACATAAGCTCCAGACTTTTATTGGCGACAAAAATTCAGCATCGTCATTCATTCTTTTCAGAATTACTATTCAAATTTGTTCGATCACGTTCTTTCTTGGATAAAGCTTTTCAATTAATTTCTGTGTTATTACTACTCTCAGTTAGCATCGTTGGAATTCTCTTTTATAATTCAGATAGTAAGTTCGTATACTTAACTCAAAGAGTACCTCAATTAAGCTTTTATGTATCTATGATATTAGCAACTACGGCATTATACCTTTACCTTGTGGCAACTAAGATATCTACATTTTCGTGGATTAATGAATGAAACAATTGAGACTTAGAACTCAGGGTCGCCAAAAATTAATCCATTGATTACCTCTATATCAACATATATTATGCTTGAGTTTTAGGATACTGCTTATTTTCTCAAGTGCATCATATATATTATCTAGCTTGCCTCCTATTATTGAATACATACCAGGAATTTGAGCTTCTTCTCTGACGAGTATAGGCCTTCCATCGTCCATCTCATTTTGCTTTAAAACAGTTCGTACATCAAAAATTGAACTTACATAGTTACATTTACTTAGGCAAGGAATATATCTAGAGGCATCTCGTAAGATTCTATCTATTCTGGTTTCTTTTGAATATGAAGAAAGTACTTTATATGGGCAAATTTCTGATCTTTCGTCCCAATGAAGATGTGGTGAATATCTTACATGATAAATACTATGGCAATTATGAGCTGGAAAAGGCATAACTGAAAAGAACGGCCCATCCATAATTGTTATGCCAAGATCAGAAATCTCTAAAGGAACATCAAGAAGTGCCATCTCTACGATCTCATGCTTTAACTCTGTATTAGAATTACAATTGTTTTCCATTACTTTATTAATCCCACTATAAGTACAATTGATAACAATGTTTGTATGGTTTACTACACTCTGACCTTTAGAGGTTATAGCATGTAGCCTTATACCTTCTGATTCACTATTAAATACTTTTAGAATTCTATGGTTCAAATATAATTTGACATTAAGATCATTAATTTGCTTATAGATAGATTTACGGATCTCATTTACGTCAAAAGCATATTCTTGTACTTTATAGATATTTTGGATCAACTTCCTATTAAATAATCCAAGGATATTGTCTTTAGCTTGTTCAATTGGGGCACCTATCTTTTGGTAAAAACGTTCATATTGTTTAGAATTTACTTTAGAGTTTCTTCTTGCTATCGCGTAATATTTAGAGAAATCACTTTTGATGCCAGAAGGCCAGTCATTGGTAAACCTTTGAAAGTTGATATGTGATCTATATGCGGTTGTAAAGCTTCTTGGGTAATGATATCCATTGTGAACTCGCGCCTGATTTACATATGAGGCTCTTAATAAAAGGTCGGATTCCTTTTCATAAATAGATACGTCTTTTAGACCTAAGAATTTTCTTAAGTACAATGCTATAGAACAACCATAGAATCCCCCACCAATTATGCATACTTTATAAGTCATTCTTTGGTAAACCCTCGACTTTTAAATCTTTCTGTTTTATATTCTCTTCTCGAGTTTTTTCCAGTTGTATATTAAGCCTTTCTTTGCGTGTTAGTTTAGCCGAAGTTGCTTCATCTATTATGTAATAAGATGAGTTTATGTTAGTCTTTCTAGAAATTCCTAATAGATACTCTGAGATCGCTAATAAGACCAATAAAATTAGGACAAACATAACTGATTGCTGTATAGATATGATCACCCAACCGTGGGGTATGCTTTTATTTAATATCCAGAGTATTAATACGCTGGTTGAGTAAATACAACTTCCAATTGCACCAATTGAGCATAAAAGAGTGGCTACCCTTATTGGAGAATCACTATTAAATGTAACTAGCTTAATACCTCTATTTATACTTGCTCTAAGGCTTCTAACTTCATTATAGTGGTTTGCTGATTCAGAATTCAACTTCAAAAATGTTTTCTTAAACCCTCTAACTGAACCAATAGTCCTAAACCGTAAATCCGGATCAGTGAATTGCAGGATATAATTAACTACTCTCCGACTAACACATAAGAATCTGCTTGAATATGCGTCAAGATCAATCCCTGTCAAACTTTTGGCGATTTGACCAAAAATACTATAAATGAAACTCTTGCAGAAAGGTATTCGGTATCTTCTTAGCCTTTTCTTAGTTAAAATCAAATCATATCCATCTACAATTTTATGTATCATTTTGGTTATAGCATCTTGATCCCATCTATTTATATCTGTACAGATGACAAAATCTCCAAGACTATTTTCCACTCCAATCCATCTTGCACTCATTTCTTCTATCGTTTCTGCTAGCGAATACATTTGAAGGTTAGGCAATCCACTTGGAGCAGTTAATTCCTTTATCAAACTTTTTGTGCCATCCGTAGACCCATTATCTACGATCACTATCTCATAGTCGCTTACCAGTGGATCTATGGTTTCTATTATATTCTCAATTAAACTTCTAAAATTCTTTTCACTATCTTTAACGACTATTACTAAGCTTAAAAATATAGGGGTAACGGTTTCTAACATTGTGCTAATTCATACTTTTTCTTTAATTTTTAAATAGTAGCGCATTACCTATAATCCACTTGTAATAACCTTATTCTATCACAAGCCCCCAAATATTTATAAGCATTTCTCATGCCTGTTCTTTTGTCTTTCCAGGTCCCATTCCTTTACTCAATGCAATTGGATAGCATTAGCCCAAGCCAGCCTCCTTCAATTTTATTCTTTTTGAGATACTTTTATCGCCATTGCTTGTTTCATGATAAAGAATTAAGTAATATATATATTATTTCAATAAAATACAACTGCTCTCTCTTTTTTTAATGTTTACAAATATATACTTCAATTTCAATAGATCTGGTTCTGAGTAAACATGTAAAATTATCGATACTGTGAGGTACTCCATAATATTTAGATATTCTTCCTGTGAACCAATAACTCAACAATATTCCAATGCTATGTTGCAGGCTCTTTAAATCAAACCCTGTTTTTTGTTCTAAATCAATATTCAATAAATCTCACTGCTTCAAGGCTATTTGATAAGCATTTATTTTTATTTCAAAAAATTTAATCGGTTCCTAAATCTATGAGTTTTTGCTGAGAAAAAATTAGTTGGTTCATCAGGTTGCTTGAGTTTTTTTTAATTAAATACAGCGATATAACGCATGTCTTTTTCAAGCTTAATGACCCAAAAAGCCAACATTTTATATTTTTTTTAATATCATGAACATGTCTATTTGAGAATGAGTTCTTATGGCATTTTAAATTATGCTTTACCTTTTCAGGTTATCAACTATATTAAATCTATCTGAAAGCATCTACTTCAACTTCGTTAAAGAAATAATATAAATTAACTCACCATTAAGCAACTTCTATGAAGTTTTTATAACTCTCGATCCCAGTAAAAACGAGGGATAACAACCAATCTCAATTAGAAACAACTTCTTCTGGGAGAAATAAGATCAAAAGAATTTCAAAAGATGAAACTTTAAGCAAATCGCATGTATTAATTTTAGCACGCTAGAATAAAACCATACCATCGAACTCCTGACGAAATGCATGAGATAATAACAAAGGAGAATCATTTAATAGAACCTTTCACCCGCACTAATCCTTTCCCTTTGGTTGTCTATGATGATTTCATTCATAAAGATTATTGTGATCAACTGATTCAGGAAGCAAACGAAATCATAAAAGAAACAATTAAGAATGTCCATGGTGGAAGGTTAATGCTTCCTTGGAAATCTGCTCTTTTTAATGCTTTAACAACAAAAAGCGCTACATGGAGAAACTTTGAGGAGTTAATGCCTAAAAATGCTTTAGAAATTTTCAGCAGCATAGTCGGCATGGAATTGAATCAAGCAACAAAATATAAGAAATGGTTAAAAGGCAAAAGTATTAATATTCACAATGACCTTTATAACATTTCTTCGGGTTTAATTCCTTCACATCGAATAAAAAGTTATAAAAAAAGTCTAGAATTAGACTGCAAGAGTCTTCCAAATAATAGATTATTAATTTATGGCTTAATTGGAATTTTAGATTCGCTTTACAGGAATATTTTTGGCACAATTGATTTTTTTAAAGGAACTATAAACCTTACCCCTCTTTTCGATTATAGTAATGCCAATAGTGGATATACTAGAGAGATTCATAGAGATAGTGATTCCAGAGTCTTTGTTTTACTTCTTTATCTAAATTACTTGGAGGACTCTACTGAAGGAGGTACTTTAGATGTTTATGAACCTCTACAGTCACTCAGCAAATACCCTCCTCAAATTCCTCAATCCAAGGCGAAAAAAATTCTTGAAATTCACCCAAGGCCTGGACGCCTAGTGATTTTCTTCAATCAGTCGAATTCTTACCACGCCGTTAGCAAAATGAGTCGTTCAAAAATAGGTCGTCATTTTATTTATGGCGGGTATACAATGCAAAACTCTTTAGGCGCCCCTGCTATAAAATCTTCAACCAATAAGCTGCCAACAGAATATTTTCTTTACAAGTAATTATTTATTTTCTTTCTTCTAATAAGTCAGATGGATGCACTTGACCCGCTAAGCCAAGTCGCTGGAGGTAATTCTCCTTCCCCTCTGCTGTTGATCATGGGGTGCATTGGAGCATTCTTCGCAGGTGCCTTGATCACCTCTCTAATCAGAGGAAGTAAAGAACAGGGTTGGTTTAAGCAAAAAGAGGAAGATGAATGACTGATTCAAATAGAAACGTTGATGACGACTCCTATGACGAAGCGGAGGAACACCTCAGGGGACAAGATCCCCATGAAGAAGATCGTGCTTACTTTCCGCCTGAAGAGTCACAACCTCCACATTATTGAAGTGAAGTGAAGCTCAAGACGTTTTGCTTCTTGTCTTGCTGGTAATAGGTTCTCCTGTACCCCAAATGACATGAGTGGACTTCCGCTTTTAGTTGGATTTCGTCCACTGTTGAACGGCGATATATTGACAGGGTACCTCTAAGTTTTCTTCCTATATAAAGTCAGCACTTAAAAGGTCAAGATCGATTGGTGATTTTCTTTGTGGTGATGAATATTGTGATTACAAGGATCTTCACCAAGAATCAAAACCAATGAAGGTCGAAGGCACTCTCTATCAAGGCAGTCAGACTTTTAAGGAGGTTGTGGTTGCCTCCATATTTGACGCTGCAAAAAAGCCTGCTCTTATGTGTAATCCAACGGCAAAGGTAGTTGCTCAGAACCCAGTGTTATAACTATGGATTTCTTTGCCTGGCACTTGGTAGTAGATGCAGTGTTGATCTCTGGTGTTGTGGGATGGATCGTATGGAAGAACCAAAGCAAGCGCAGTAAATAATGCTTGCCACCATCCGACAAATGCATAACTCAACCCTGGATCGTTATAGGAAGTTGGGTCTGAATAACTCCACGATTGCATGGTTGCTATTTGCAGAAGGAATATTTGTGGGTCTGGTAGGCAAAACAATTGTGGAATTAATTGTCTTCGGTTCCCATACGAGCTAGTCGCTCTAATGATGTCAATTGCTTTTCGACAACCACTTAAATACCCAGTAACCCAATAAAGCAACGATTACCCAAAGGATTAGTGCCCTTATGACCCAAAGGGAAAGCAGAAGAACTAATACAGAAAGCACAATCCGCTTAGTCATTGCTTTTGTGTCGTCAGTCATGTATTCCCACCGAGGGATCAGAGACATGGGATAGAACTTTGATTCCTTCCTTTTTAGAGGATTTCTTGGATTTCAGTAAGACATTAAAAATGGCGGGGTATTTCGATCCCGCCATTTGAGTCAAGCACTTATTTTTTAGAAAAATCGTATTTTAACTCCTCATCTAATTCTAATCCTCTGTATTCAGAATTCAACTGTTATAAAAACCTGTTTTGGCACAAAAAAAGAGTGACCCAACCGGCATCACTCTTTCTTCTAACGACTGTTTGGGGACAAATCGCTTATATCTTTTTACACATCATGGAACTGAATGAAAACAAAAAGTCCTTATGCCCTAACAAGCAAAATTACGATTGTTTTTGACTAAGGGTTTACTGGAGGAGTAGAACAGAAGTACGACACTCCTCACACAAGTTTGTCGACATGGGTGCTACTCGATGAGGGCACCTTTTTTATGTGCCTTGCTTGATGCCCTGATGAGGTCAATTGCCACATGTGCCAGTTGACTAACTTCACTGCTCTTCTGTCTCTTTCCAGATCTTCTAATAATATTAAAAAGTGAGGAGATGAGATCCTCCAGCAGTGGAAACAAGGAAACACTTGCTCTAGATCTCCAAGAGGACCTGCCTTTGAGCAGGTTTTTTTGTGTCTACTCAAAAGTACTGAGCATGACACTCAAGAGAATTGCCTTAGTGCTGGTCACCAAGCAATCAAAAGAAAACCCAGCAATATCTACCTAACTTAAAGGAATCCTTGTTCAGTCTTTAGTAAGTGATGAATGACCTCCGTCTGAGAATCTATGAACAGATAATTAACAAGACTCCAGATGGTAGAACTTCTTTGTTCAATAAAATATGTGGAGTTACTATTTTTATTTCGATCTTTTTTGCAGTCATAGTTACTGAGAATTCAATAGATTATAGATTTGGTGATCAAATAGACCTATTGGATTGGATAATTGGTGGTTTATTTTGTATTGAATATATCTTTCGCTTATGGGTAGCACCTCTTGAAGATAAATATGGCAAAGGATTGAAAGGTATTTTGCGTTACATGGTTTCGCCAATGGCAATTATAGATATCATTGCAATCGTTCCTTCCTTTATTGGTGTTCGCGCTGAATTAAAGATTTTAAGAGTCATCCGCCTCCTTCGAATATTGAAGATTGGAAGAAGTGAGAAATTTAAACAAAGTATATTTCACTTCAACTATGCCCTTCGATCAAAGAGTCAGGAACTACAAATTTCAACCTTTTATACGATTTTGCTCTTACTAATTAGTAGCACCTTTATGTATCTTGCCGAATCATCTATTCAACCAGAGTTATTAGGGTCAATTCCCAGATGTCTATGGTGGTCAATTACAACCGTATGTGCTGTGGGATATGGCGACTCAATTCCTATTACGGCACTTGGGAAAACAATTGCATCGGCAACTTCTCTTATGGGTATTGGTGCAATAGCAATCCCTACAGGAATACTTGCTTCAGGTTTTAGTGAGTCACTGAGTGTTCAAGAGAAGGTGCTTAAAGAAGAACCATTAGAAAAATAATCTTCTTTGAACTGGTTGACTTCCACTATTTCTATCTAGATGCACAACCCTTGCATACTGCTCTGAATAAGCACAGTACTTACAACATTGATTAGTTTCTGGTATTTCCTGTTAATTAATCAGAGCAACCATCTCTTCAACTTGTCCTCCGATCCAGCTATTGACCATGGCTCTTATGGGATATTACTCATTATGACCACTGCGATGTTCTTGCAGCGGCCCATCAATGAACAGATCAATCGCTTCTTTGAGAGTTTCTGGCGGTAGTTGATCTAACTCCGCTGGTTTTTGTAGAGAACCTTCAAAAGCATTTGCCCATAACAAAGCTTGGCTTTTTGAGACAAATGTTTTGGCTTTTGGACCTTGATATTGCTTCCTTCGAATGAGTGCTTGCCAGCCTTTGCCGCTCCTTCTAATCGTTGCCATTTCTCTTGAATTGCATCAGGTTAGATGCATCAAGCAAGAGTGATCAGGAGATCAAAATGGACTAAAAAGTGGACGTCCACTTTCAGCCTTTTAGAACCTTTGGTGCCTGAGATTCTTTCCTTTGGTTGAGGTCTGGGCTCATGCCCTCGCCGGGACTTGAACCCGGGACCTCTCCCTTACCAAGGGAGTGCTCTACCGCTGAGCTACAAGGGCTTGTGGAAGGTGGGCCGGGTTGGATTTGAACCAACGTAGGCAGAGCCAGCGGATTTACAGTCCGCCCCCATTAACCACTCGGGCACCGACCCGAACCACATGCAGACCTTATCAGTTTAATGCCCCTATTCAAAGATTACTCTTGAAGGGCACTTGTCGGGATCGATAGGATCCAGGTAGTTATCATAATTTCTTGGGCATGCGCTTATTGCTAATTAACGGCCCGAATCTCAATCTTCTTGGAACACGCGAGCCCGAGATGTATGGTTCTTTCAGCCTTGAAGAGATTGAAGAAAAGCTTTGTATGAAGGCAAAACAAGAAAATATTCAGCTTGATTGCTTTCAAAGTAACTGTGAGGGCGCTTTAGTTGATCGAATACATCAGGCCATTGAGCAAGTCGATGGGATACTTATTAACGCAGGGGCTTATACACACACCTCTATTGCGATAAGAGATGCTCTATTGGCGGTGAATATTCCTTACGTTGAGTTGCATTTAAGCAATACCTATTCAAGAGAAATCTTTAGAGAAAAGTCTTTTCTTGCAGATCGAGCATTAGGAATTGTCAGTGGTTTTGGCCTAATGAGTTACCACTTGGCCATGGATGGCCTTGTTTCCCATTTAAAAAAAAACATTGAATAGTCATGCCATCAACAATTACTTTTGAGCGTGATCTCCCTGCAATTAAATGGTTAGCTGCTCCAAGTAGTAATGATTGGCTTTCACAGGCTATAAATAACCCTCTTGAAGTCCTTATCGATCATGCCCATTGCGAAAGGAAAGCTGCAGGAGCAGCACTTCAGCTTATGTTCAGGTACTTATGCGAGCCTGGCCTTGCCGAGGCTCTAACTCCTTTAGTCAAAGAAGAGCTGGATCATTTTGAGAAAGTTCTTGCTTTGATCAAAATGAAAGGGCGTTATCTAGAGCCTCTTCCAGCGCCTCCGTATGGAACACTTCTCTCCAAAGAGATTACGAAAGTTGAGCCTCAAAGGATGCTTGATAGCTTCCTAGTAGCAGGACTAATCGAAGCTCGCAGCCATGAGAGGATGCAATTGTTAGCAACTAATAGCCCAGACATGGAACTACGCAATTTATATGCTGAGTTAATGGTTAGCGAAGCTCGTCATTTTTCTCTTTATTGGGTACTAGCCAATGAGCGCTTTGAACAGAAAAAGGTTGAGTGTCGTATAAATGAACTTGCATTAATTGAAGCTTCAATCCTGTCCAAATTGCATCATCAACCCCGAATGCATAGTTGAGTTTAGCTGCTTTGAATATCCTATATCCTTTTCATAATTGATTTAAAAGCTATGCGCAAAATCCGTAATTCTAAGACTAAATCAACTCTCCTCATCCAAATCTAAAACCAACGAAAAGGTTAGATTCTGGTGAATAAATTATCTACAAGAAAGATTCGGAACTAAAATTTTAATTGACTGCTTTTTGAGTTTTGTCATTTATTGGCCTTACTTTTGTTGGGGTTGGACCAGGTGATCCATCCCTTTTAACTATTGCTTCAATTCAAGCAATCAAAGCTTCAACAATAATCGCTTATCCCGTATCTGAAGGGAATGTTGATGGTATTGCAGCAAACATAGCCTCCGATTGGTTTTCGGACACCCAAGTGAAACTTCCTCTTAAGTTTCCTATGGTATCTGAGCCAGAACCCCTTCTAAAGGCTTGGGGAATAGCAGCTGAAAAGCTCGCAAGTTTGGTAGAGAGAGGGGAGCAAGTAGTTTTTCTTTGTGAAGGTGATGTATCTCTTTTTGCTAGTAGTTCCTATCTCCTGAAATGCCTACAATCCTCTCACTCGGGCTGTCCAATAAGATTAATTCCTGGAGTGACATCTATATCGGCCGCAGCAGCACTTGGTGCTTACCCACTAGCCCTGCAAAATGATCAGCTCTTGGTTGTTCCTGCACCTGAAGATTCAGAAACTCTTGAGGCCCTTTTGGACGAAGCTGCCTCCAAAAGAAGAGTTTTGGTTATCATCAAATTAGGACATCGTTGGGCCTGGGTCAGACCGTTACTTAACAAGAAAGGTTTGTTAAACAAAACATTATTTGCAGAAAGAATTGGATTCACTGATGAAAAAGTCACCTCAGCAATTCATGTAGAAGAATCTCCAAGGCCCTACTTTTCTTTGCTTATAATTCGTCAATCATGGCCTGAAATCATGCCCTAGACCTTTTAAAACTTGAATTTTCATGCAACTCAAGATGTTTATCTAACAGATTCAAAGCTTCTATAGATGTTTTGGTACTAATTAATGCTCTGCGGAGATTATTGGCCCCAGGGAAATCAACACATGTCCAATTAATATGCTTACGGGCAACAAGCAAACCATGCTCTCCTTTAATCCTTAAGAGCCCTAATAGATGTTGTCTAAGAAGGCTAAGCCTTTCTTGTTTTTGTGGTGTTTGTATACAAGGTCTTCCTTTTAAAAAAGCATCAATTTGGCCTACTAACCATGGGGAACCCAAGCTTGCCCGCCCAATCATCACACCATCTGCTCCAGTCAAAGCAAGGCATTCCTTAGCGTCTTCTGGCGTATTGATATCCCCATTTGCAATCACTGGTATATCTAATACTTGCTTAACCTCTGCGATTGCGCCCCAATCTGCCTTGCCCGAAAAACCCTGCGCCCTTGTCCTTCCATGCATTGTCAACAGTTTTGCACCAGCTTCTTGCATTCGAATAGAAAAACCAATTGGGTCATATAAATAATGATTCCAGCCCAGTCGTGTTTTCACCGTTACAGGAATGCTTATTGCATCAGAAACTTCTTTAACGATTCTTGCAGCAAGGTCAGGATCCTTTAAAAGTCCACTGCCTCCACCTTTTCTAGCAACCTTCTTGACTGGGCAACCCATATTTATATCAACCAAAAATGCACCTAATTCTTCCGCCTTCCTAGCCGCTTCGACCATGGCTGATGGCCTGTAATCAAAAAGTTGTACGCCTACAGGTCCTTCTTCCTCCTCGAGTAGTTCTACCTTGCAAAGACCATGACCTAATTCCAGACCCTTTGCATTTACCATTTCAGTAAACAACAAAGCATCTGGAGCCCACTGCCTTACTAAGGCTCTAAAAACACAATCACTTACTCCTGAAAGAGGAGATTGCAAAACCCTAGATCTAATAATTCTTGAAGACCCTTGACCTTTGAGGGTTATATAATGTAAATCTTTTTCCATAAAATTCTTGTGCTAGATACATAACCTCTTGGGATGGCAAATCTAACCTTTCCAAAAGCACTCCAGCAGAATAAAAGGCCTTTCTGGCCCTTAAGCTATAGTCTTTTGAAAAACATTCTTGATGATCAAATCACTGATCGCTTCGTTGTAGAACTCGTTTGGGAAAGGCTTGGTTATGTTCCTGTAGATATATCATCGGGCATCTGGAAACCCAGTTCTTTTACTCCTCAGGATTGGTCATTAGCTTTTCCTGAAGCACCTGAATTAATTTCGCAAAGAAAAGCATCTATTCAATTAACAAGATCTATTCCCAGCCCATACAAGCAACTCTTAAAAGAAAAGTTGAAGTTTAATGGTTATCAAATTGGAGAGCTCTACCCAAGGCGAACCAGAAGAGCAACAGCTGTCAATTGGTTAATTGCTTGGACGGTTTCTTTAGGGAAAGAGCTAGCCGATGTCGGTCCAATACCAGCTCTTTTACCTGTTCCTGAAAATCCTCTTGAAGGCCATCCTGGTGATCCATCTATTGCTTAATTGCAATTAAGATAAAAAAACATCACGAAATTGGTTAATCTTAATTGTCTATGTAGGGTGAAAATGTTTAAGGGGAATAATTAAGTGGGGAGGCCAGTTTTAGCCATAATCGGTCGGCCTAACGTAGGAAAGTCGACTCTCGTTAATCGCCTTTGCCGTAGTCGTGAAGCCATAGTTCATGATGAGCCAGGTGTTACCAGGGACCGTACATACCAAGATGGGTTTTGGAAAGATCGTGAATTCAAGGTGATTGATACTGGAGGACTGGTCTTCAATGATGACAGTGAGTTTCTTCCAGAAATTCGCGAGCAAGCAAATTTGGCACTTGCCGAAGCTTCTGTCGCACTACTAATCGTCGATGGGCAACAAGGAATTACAGCCTCAGATGAGGCCATTGCTGAGTGGTTGCGAATTCAGCCATGCAAAATACTTTTAGGGGTAAACAAGTGTGAGTCTCCTGAACAAGGTCTTGCTATGGCTGCAGAATTTTGGCGCCTTGGGCTAGGAGAACCCTTCCCGATTTCAGCAATTCACGGGGCTGGAACAGGAGATTTGCTGGATCAAGTTTTAACTCTCTTTCCCCCCAAAGAACTAGAAGTCAGTGAGAAAGAACCTATTCAAATTGCAATTATTGGCAGACCCAATGTAGGAAAATCAAGCTTATTAAATGCAATATGTGGTGCACCTAGAGCCATAGTCAGCCCAACAAGAGGCACCACGAGGGACACAATAGATACAAGTTTAGAAAAAGAAGGACAATTATGGCGACTGATTGATACTGCGGGGATAAGACGGCGCAAAAGTGTTAGCTATGGCCCTGAATTCTTTGGAATCAATAGAACATTCAAAGCAATTGAACGAAGTGATATTTGTATTCTTGTTATTGATGCCTTAGATGGTGTAACGGAACAAGATCAACGCCTAGCAGGCAGAATAGAAGAATATGGACGTTCTTGCGTTGTCGTTGTCAACAAATGGGATGCAGTTGAAAAAGATAGTCATACCATGACATCATTTGAGAAAGAACTACGTGCAAAACTATATTTTCTCGATTGGGCAACAATGCTTTTTACCTCTGCCCTCACTGGTCAAAGAGTAGGTAGCATTTTTTCACTGGCAACCCTAGCCGTAGAACAACACCGAAGACGTGTTAGTACTTCTGTTGTCAATGAAGTTCTGAAAGAAGCTTTAAGTTGGCGTAATCCACCGACAACTCGAGGAGGTAGGCAAGGAAAACTTTATTATGGGACTCAGGTTGCAACTCAACCGCCAACCTTCTCATTATTTGTTAATGACCCAAAATTATTTGGTGAAACCTACCGAAGATATGTCGAGCGCCAAATACGTGAAGGCCTTGGGTTTGAAGGTACCCCTTTGAAATTATTCTGGCGGGGAAAGCAACAAAGACAGATCGAAAAAGATTTAGCCCGCCAAAAGAACCAATCAGACTAGATCTATGGACTGGTTAAGACAAGTTCCAATTGGGCAGTATGCAGCAGGCAGTTCAGGGTGGTTGAGATTATTAGACCCACGATTGAAATTTGCTTGGGTATTAATGTTTCTATTAACTCCAGTCCTTGCAGGACCCTCTTGGCGAGTTTCGCTAGTTATAGCTCTTTTTGTTCTAACTTTCATCAGTTCTATCCCTAGAAGAGTTTGGAGCAGATCTCTGTCTTTACTAATTCTACTAGCACTAATCTTTGGAGGGTTATCAATGTTTTTACCAACCGGCGATCAATCACCTTTACTAAATGCACGTTATCCCGAAGAGTTAGATGGCTTGAAATTAATCGGTCCTTCTTGGGAGCTTTTAAACATAGGGCCTTTGAGAGTTGGTGCAATTGTTATAGGACCTTTAATTGTTGTCCGCAGATCCGCAGAGTTGGGAGTGAACACTGCAACTTTGATTTTCACTGTCGTTCACAGCGTAAACCTAATGTTGCTAACCACTCCTCCAGAAGAACTCGTATGGGCTTTGAGCTGGTTCATGTCCCCCCTCGCATATATAAGGGCACCGGTTGATCGCATAAGTTTCCAGTTACTTTTAGCACTTCGGTTTCTCCCTTTGGTTCAGGAAGAATTACAAAACCTCCTGCGATCTTTAGCAATTCGAGCAGTTAATCTCAAAGAGCTTGGGTTCAAGGCTTCCGTAGGACTTCTTCTTTCAGTAGGAGAAAGACTTATTGCTAATATCCTTTTAAGAGCGGAGCAAGGTGCCGATGCGCTTTTAGTGCGAGGCGGTTATTGGCTTTCTCCAGAGCAATTCAGACCAGAACAACTGCTGAGAAAATCTTACCGGTGGCTAAATATTAGTTCAGGGATATTGCTTTTTCTGGTTTTGTTCTTAAGGAGGAAGTACGGTGCTTTTTGAATTCAGTCTTTTTAATAGTGACAGCTGAGCGATATTTAAACCATCCCAACTTTGGGATGCTTTATCTCGTTTCACCTGCTGGGGAAGGAAGGGATGTTTATGCAACTTTGTATGCCCAGAAGATGTTCTTCTTGGTAACGCTTCAGCCAAGAGGGTCTGATTTTGAAGTCATCCCTTATCAGGATGCCAGGCATTATGCAGAGATGAATTTATCTAGGTGTAAACGTGATAAACCCTCCGAATTTGATACTTGGCAAGAACTCTTCCATCAGACCTTTATATAATTAAGTTGATATGCTCCTGGAGAATTGGGAACAATTACGCAAACAACTCCCAGACGGAGTTAATTTGCTTGCAGTAAGCAAAGGGCATCCCTCAGAAAAAATCCGCTACCTTGCAGAATTGGGGCAGATTGATTTTGGGGAAAGTCGTTTACAAGAGGCTCTCCTCAAGTTCAATGCTCTAGGAGATCTAAAACAGATTAAATGGCATTTTATTGGGCGCTTACAATCAAATAAGGTAAGAGGAGTAGTGCAAAATTTCGATTTTATTCACTCTGTAGATAGCCAATTACTCGCCGAAAGAATCTCAAGAATAGCGGTTGAAGAAAACAGAACTATTCAGATTATGCTTCAGGTTAAACTTGCCAAAGATCCCACTAAAGGAGGTTTCAATCCGGAAAACCTCCAAAGGGTGATTCCAATGATTCACAGTCTCTCAAACATAAAAACAACTGGTCTTATGACCATGGCACCTATCAATTTTGGTAAGGAAGAGAGAAGAAATCTATTCGGCCAATGTCGATCCTTAGCAAATCAACTTGATTTAAAAGAATGTTCGATGGGTATGAGTTCAGATTGGGAAGAGGCTCTAAAAGCAGGAGCTACATGGCTACGACTTGGTTCTAGTGTGTTTGGTTACCGTCCAAAATAATTATTAAAAATTCCAATCTGTCATTAATGAGCTCTTTAAGTCTTGCCCGAGTCTCTTTGGAACGCTATTAGGGGTTAGGTATAGCAGTTTCTTTTTTAGAAGCTCTCCTAATTGCGGCAATTAGCCACACTTTCACTGTCAGCCTCAGAGGATCTTTAAGGTGTCGTTTATTTCTCGTCTTCGTTCCGTCGTCGCTGGTGACGACTATTTAGATAACGACTTTGATGATTTGGATTACGAAGGAAGCGATCACTATGACGAAGATCAAGGTCGACCCCCTTCATTCGGTGGGGAGCTTGCTCCATTAACAGACCCATCTCCTTTTGGCTTTTCAGGCTCAAAAGTTGTAGGGATGCCAGGAATTTCCTCAGCAACCTCGGAAGTGAATTTGATGGAGCCGAGGAGCTTTGATGAAATGCCTCGAGCAATCCAAGCACTGAGAGAACGTAAAACCGTAATTCTTAACCTCACAATGATGGAGCCAGATCAGGCACAAAGAGCAGTAGATTTTGTAGCAGGCGGAACATTTGCTATTGATGGGCATCAAGAGCGCGTTGGAGAAAGCATCTTTCTATTTGCCCCAAGCTGTGTAAATGTCACCAATTCAACTCATGATGACGTCTCATCTCCCACGACAGTTACAAGAGAGTCTGAGACTGTACCCACCGAATCCTCCGCAGCTCCACCACCTGCATGGGGAGAAGCAAAAGTTGCGAGTATTTAATCAAAGAGTCTCGTGGATTCCTCATTAGGTGTAGTAGGCCTGGGTCGAATGGCTCAGGCTCTTCTTTTGCCACTGATTAAGAGTGAAAGTATTCCAATTGGAAATATTTGTGCTGTTGTTAAAAGTGCTGCAAGTATTAAACGTATAAATGATCAATTTCCTAAAGGTTTTAAAGTATTTACTTCTGAAGATCAAAATGCGAAAGAAGTTTGGAAATCATCAATTGTTCTATTAGCAGTTAAACCTCAACAATTAAATGAAGTTATTACTTCTACTTCACTGAACCAATTGCTAAACCCAAATACCTTATTAATTTCTGTACTTGCTGGTGTCTCTCTTAAAAAGCTTCAAAAGTCATTTCCCAATCAATTATGTGTACGCGCTGTTCCCAATACACCAGCATTTGTAGGGGCTGGTTTGACTGGAATATCTTGGGGTAAAGGCGTCACTACTAAAGAACGTCTTTTAACCAAAGAGCTTTTTAGCCCCGTAAGTGAAGTTTTAGAGCTCCCTGAATCTCAACTTGATGCCTTCCTTGCTCTCACTTCATCAGGTCCTGCTTATATAGCTTTAATTTCCGAGGCCCTTGCTGATGGAGCCGTGGCAGCAGGATTACCAAGAGATTTAGCAAGCTACTTAGCACATAGAACCATTGGTGGTACCGCTGAACTCCTTAACCAAAAAGATCTTCATCCAGGTCAATTGAAAGATATGGTTACATCGCCTGCTGGAACAACAATCGCGGCATTGAGAGAATTAGAAAAAGCTGGCCTTAGATCTGCTCTTATCGAGGCAGTGATAGCTGCAACTGAAAGAAGCAAAGAGTTGTCTGCTCTAAGCAACTAGAGGTGTAGCACCAAGCAATTCACCATAGAGGCCTTCTAATGCATCAATATTTCTGGTTAGGGTATACCTCTCAAGAACTCTCCCTCTAGCTCTTCGACCTAATTCAGAAGTCAAAACAGGTTGATCCCTTAGTACCGGGAGCAATGTTCTTAATTGAGTCGTTACCCCTTGAGTGCTCAACACTATCCCAGCACCACCATCAAGGACTTCACCATCAGCCCCTGCATTAGTTGCCACACAAGCCGTACCTGTTGCCATAGCCTCAAGCAAAGCAAGAGAAAGACCTTCAACTAAACTCGGCAAAATGAAAACTTCTGCACATTGCAATAGGGCCACTTTGGTATCTAAATCAGATTCATAACCCCACCAAAGAACATCACAAAAGCTTGTTAAAGCTGAATTGCTCTCAAGAGTTGGACGAAGAGGTCCATCACCTACAACTACGAGTCGGCAACCTTTAGGCTCAACCAATCGCCATGCCCGCAAAAGTGCTTCAACATTCTTTTCAGTAGCAATTCGTCCCATATACAGAAAAACCCTTTCCCTCCCTAACTTCTCCCTAACTTCTCTTCTCATTGGACTAGTTCGCTGAGGCCCTGCTGGTGTCCACAATTCTGGATCTACACCATTTGGGATAACAGAAAGCCTGTGTTCTCTAACACCAAGTCTTGCAAGCAGATCTGCTTGTAGTTCCGAAAAGACAATGACTCTGTCATACCGAGCTAGTGCTGGTGCATAAAGCTGGTATGTGAGTTGTTGAGTACCCGCGGTAAGGTTTCGTATACCTGCATCAAAAGGTGGATGAAAAGTTGCTACCAAAGGGACTCCAAGCTGCTGACATAGTTCCGGAAGTCTGAAGTCAAGAGGAGAAAGAGTCAGGCTCGCGTGTACAAGGTCCGGCTGTAGGCGTTCAAGGGATTCTCTTAATTCTCTTTGAGCACCTGGTGAAGGAATTGTATAAACCTGAGACTTAACTAAATATGGAAGGCTTACATCTGGATCATTTGCAAGCAATGATGTTTCACTAATGCCAGGGCTTTTGGGATTGTCAAAATGAATAAAGCTGGTTTGATGCCCACGCTGCCTAAGGGCTTCAATCGTGCTGAGCCCATAGGTAACATTTCCACAAAATGGAGTTTTTTTTCCCAGCCAGGCGATATGCGCCACCTGCTGTCCTTCAACTAAGTCCCAATTTAAATTAACAACGTTGCCTCCATGGAAGTTCAAGGAATGCTGAGACAAGTGCAAGCATTGCCAACAACCAAAGAACAGGAGTTAATCCATATCGACTAACCATGGCCCCAGCAAGTACTAAAGGAAGACTCAATGAAATATTGATTAAATTATTTTGCAAGCCAAAAACCTTACCGCGCTGAGCTTCTGGAGTATCTTCCTGCAGGGTAGTTTGTGCAGGGATAGCAACCAGTGCTGCACCCACACCCAGAACACCACATAAAAGCAAGGTTGAGGAAAGTAATCCTTTAAGCTGGCCAAGAAGAATAAGACTAAATGTAATTGTTCCTAACCCGGTTGCAGAAAGTTTTCGACGATCAAAAGAATGACCTACTTGGGCAATTACCAATGCTCCAGCCGCCATCCCAATCGCACTAATGGCTAATAAAGTTCCAAAACGTGTTGGGCCAAGTTCTGGGATAAAAGAAGCCAAGCTTATGGCTAATACATATAAAGCAGCTAATAAGCTATAAAGCAATACAAGGTGCAGCATCGCATTTCTGATTGTGGTTTTTTTCCTAAGGATTTGAAGGCCTTCTCCAACTTCATCCCACAATTTTTCTTTGCCTGCTGAACGAGCAGACTCTTTTAATTTGATAGTACTGATACTAATTGCAGCAATTCCATAGCAAAACGGTAGAAGTATAAATTCGCCTCCAGAAATCCCAATTTTCAAGAAGACCTGATTTAGTAGACGCAAAATTGGGTCCCCTAAAGCAAAGCCGACAATGGTTGCTCCCATACTCGTTGCCTGATAAAGGGAGTTTGCAGCTAATAAATGTTTCTGAGGAACCAATAAAGGAATAGTTGCCTGCTCAGCAGGAGCAAAAAACTGTGTAAGTACCGATTCAAAAAAAGTCATTACTAACAGAGTCCAATAACCCCAACTAAGGCCTAAAAAATGTGGGCCAGGAAGGAGACAAAATGGTGCAAAAATGACTAACAGTGCTCGCATTCCATTTGAGGCAACCATTACTCTTCTTTTTGGCCAACGATCAGCCCAAACACCAGCAACTGTGCCTAAAATCATTGCCGGGAGAGTATTTGCGACATAAATCCCAGTTGCCAACAATGTGATCATTTGGGCACGGGTTTGCAAATCCATGCGTATAACAGCTGCGACTTCTGCAAGTGCATCATTTGTCTGAGGAGAAGTAGTCACCCAGTATTGGGCGATCAAATAAACCATCAAAACTATGTAGAACTTATCTGCAAGCTGAGAAAAAATTTGGCCAATCCAAAGCCTTCGAAACCCATCTAATTTAAGAACAGCCTGCAAGCCTCTATTTCCCTCAGGGTTCTTACCTGTAGGGAGTGCGGGTTCAGGATTATTGAGGTTTAGACCACTCAAGATTTTTTACCCCCAACCATGATCGCCCATAACGAATATTTAATTAGTTGATAATTGCCTCTCGCAACATCGCAAGAGAACGAATTTCCGTTGACAAATGACTTTTGATCCAACATTCGACAACTCCCAACAATCTCAGCCAGACATGCTTCGGTCCCATAAGACGTCCATTTTTACCCATAGGGAGTTCAGCTCTGACTAGCCTTTGCAAAAGAGCCAACTCAGATGGATTAAGCCTAAAAGCTGAGTTTTCATGAGCTCCAATAGCAAAACCTTCATTAGGGATGAGACTACATTCCCATGTCCAGTCACCCAATGGTGGATTCAAAAAATCGCCACTGCGGCAGCACTTTTGCAATGGCATAGCGTAGCCACCAAGGGAAAAAAGGTGTATACACCCCTGGGTAACACTTGCAATAATTAAGCATTGATCAGATTCTTTTCCCTTCCCAAAAGCTTCTAAACGTTCAAGATGCATTAAAACGGTACTTAACAAACCAGGAATAGGGTCATTTACCGTGACGAGACTTAGGCAGAGTTCAGCTAAAGCCTGTGCCGCAGCGAGTGTCTCTAACTTTTGACCAACCCCATTAAAACTATGTAGAACTTTTAGGTGCTTAACTCTTGCAAGTCCTTTAGGTGCATTAACGAAAAGATCTAAATAGGTTAATGGTGTAGCTGCCGCAAGTCTGCTTTTTGGTCGCCTTGCCCCTGGGACAGCAAGTCTTGTCAAACCTTCTTGATCACTCAAAATTGTCGCGAGGCGATCATGTTCGCCAAGTGGTCCAATCTTTAAGACAAGGCCTTGAATCTTTTTATCTAGGGTCACACTATTTATTACGCAGAAACTGCATAATCTCAGGACCTTTACTTGTCCCTACAAGAGTTGCACCTGCATGAAGAACCTCAAGGGTTTTCTCGAGCGTATGCATACCTCCTACTGCCTTTATTTGAGAACACTGACCTGTAATATTTACCAAATTTTTAATATCTTCTAATGTCACAATACGTCCAAATCCATTACCAGTTTGAAAACCAATCACCCCTGCTTCAAGGGAAGCTTGAACAGCAATTTTGAGATTGGGAGGCGATAAGTTTTGCATATCCAAAATTGTTCGTACTGGCAAACCTAAAGAGCAAATTTCAAAAAGCTCTTCCCCAAAACTATTAGTATCTCCCTTATTAAGGAAGTCAAAATTTGGAACCACTTCTAATTCTTCAGCCCCATGTTCTATCGCCCATTCAGCTTGAGCTAGCTTTAATAACTTAGGAATATCGCCAAAAGGAAATGAAATCACAGTAATGAGCTTCGTCTCACAAGTCTTCCCAAGTCTTTCTCGGGCGAGAGGCAGCCTATTGAGACTCGTGCACAATCCTCCAAAGCCAAGGTGTTTTGAAGCATCACAAATTTGATTAAAAATATCTTCCTCAAGGTGTGGATTTAACACCGCCTGATTCAGTAGGGGCGCCAAATCCGATCTAGCAAGTTCAGTGATCTTTTCTTGCATAGATGTTCAACTTATTCGCGAGCCTCTATAAGACCATATCCACCATGATTACGTTTATAAATCACCTGCAATTCACCACTACCCTCTTCACGAAAAAGATAAAAGTCATGGTCAATCAGGTCAAGCTGATGTCTAGCCTCTTCAACAGTCATTGGCAACATAGCAAAGTATTTTCTACGAATACCTGGTTGGGGGAGATTGACTTTCTTACCTTCTAAAAGAGAACCTTCTACCATAGTTTCACTTAATACAGCCTCTGTTGTAGGGGTTTCTGAGGCATTGTGCCCAGGGCTGTGGTGGTGATCAGTATTTCGATCTTTATATCTTCTCAATTGGCGACACAACTTGCTAGCCACAAGATCAATGCTTGCATAAAGGCTTTCACTTCGTTCTTGGGCTCTAATCACAATGCCATTAGCAAAAACAGTTACTTCTGCTGTTTGTTGTGGCACCCTTGGATTACGGGCCACTGACAAATGAATGTCTGCTTCTTGTACCATTCCTCCAAAATGGTGACAGGCTTTTTCTAGTTTTGCCTGGGTGTACTCACGAATGGCAGGAGTTATTTCGAGATTTCGACCATGGATCAGCAGCTTCATGGCATCCCTCCGGTGCCTATAGATAAAAGCAAGTTAGGAACAAGAACAGAATCAGCAAACCTTATTCCGACTTTTCTTTTTAAGCCGAAGAAATTTGTCGATTACGAAACAGCTCTAAAATGGCAGCAGAACTGGCAAAAACACTTATTTGAAGCTAAAAAAACAGCCCAGGCAATTTGGCTATTGGAGCATCCACTTTGTTACACAATGGGTAAAGGGTCCACTGAAAAAAATTTGCTTTTCGACCCACTAACTTCACAATGGCCTCTCTACAAAATAAATCGTGGTGGCGAAGTAACTTGTCATATGCCTGGACAATTAGTTGCATATCCCGTTTTAGACCTAAGAAAATATCAAACTGATTTGCATTGGTACTTGCGTAAACTCGAGGCAGTCTTAATTAACGTGCTTACAAATATGGGCTTGGTGGGGAAGAGGCGCAAAGGCTTGACAGGGGTATGGATAGAAGATCGAAAGGTCGCATCGATAGGAGTTAGTTGCCGTCGTTGGGTAACTCAACATGGACTAGCACTTAATGTCAATTGCGACATGGAGGCATTTAGAGCGGTTGTGCCATGTGGCCTGGTAAACCATCCCATGGGCAAAATAAATGATTGGATTCCTGGGATAACCGTTGAAGAAGTTAAACCTCTTTTGATGCAATCCTTTAAAAAGCACTTTCACTTGGACTGGAAGAAAATGGAGTCTTTAGAAAGCTCAGAAGAATTTTCTTCTTATTTTTAGACCATATGGAAAGAAACGTTTTTAAAGATGAAATTATTAAGAGGTCTGCATAGGGTCTTAATGCAAGCAAAGGAATCTAAATTGGCAAAATCGAGTTGGAAGAGGCATTGGAAAGAGAAAAAAGCTCTCTCTAGTCGTACTCATTTTGAGAGCATTGGCCGAGTAGACCAAATTTGGCCTTGGTTAGCAGCTCGCTATTGCGACTTAGTTGCAGTAGATGCACCACATGCTGCTCATCCAGAAAATTTTTCCTACTTTGAGCTCGCCGAAACAATAGGATTTGCAGCCTCAGCTTTTTATGGGTTAGGGACCAAAAAAGGGGACGTCATAGCCCTTTTTGCAGAAAACAGTCCTCGATGGTTAATTGCTGATCAAGCATTAATGCGACTAGATGCAGCAAATGCGGTACGAGGAGCTTCCGCTCCATTGGAAGAGCTTCGCTATATCCTCGAAGACTCAGGGTCAAGTGGTCTGATAGTACAAAGCGCAGAATTATGGAAGCAGCTTGCACTAACTAAAGAACAAAAAAGTAAACTTAAATTTGTCCTTCAATTAGAAGGCGAAGCGGAACTTGGAATAATGGGGTGGGGTGATTTTTTAGAAAGCGGAAAAGGGAAGAAAGCTATAGAAATAACCAATCAGAGAGGCATGGATTCGTCAAATTCGACTATGGCAACAATCCTCTATACCTCTGGGACGACAGGTCAACCTAAAGGGGTACCTCTCAAGCACTCAAACCTTATTCATCAAATCAAATCTCTAGCTTGCATAGCCCATCCTTTACCAGGTGCTCCTGTACTCAGTGTGTTGCCTATCTGGCACGCATATGAAAGGAGTGCAGAATATTATTTTTTTTCCTGTGGTTGTACACAGACTTATACAACTATTAAACACCTTAAGAATGACTTGGTAAAAATTAAACCAATAGTGATGGTTACGGTTCCCCGTCTCTGGGAAGCCGTGCAAATGGGGTTTGATGATGCAGTAAAAAAAATGCCTAAGCTAAGACAATTGGTTCTCAAAACAGCCTTAACCAACAGCAAAGCGCACACAAAATCATGGAGAACAACGCGTAATTTGCTTTTACAGCCAGTCAATCCCCTAAAAAGACTGTTTGCTTTTTGCGAATGCTCCTTTCGTTGGCCCTTCCATAGATTTGCATCAGGAATGATTTGGCCCAAAGTTTTAGCACAGTTGTGTGGAGGAAGATTACGGTTCCCTATCAATGGAGGCGGTGCAATAGCTCCACATGTTGATTCTTTTTTTGAATCATTGGGAGTCGAAATGCTTGTTGGGTATGGGCTTACAGAAACAAGTCCTGTTGTGAGTTGCCGTAGGCCTTGGCGAAATATTCGAGGTAGTTCTGGGCTGCCACTTCCAGGTACTCAATTCAAAATCGTTAACCCCGAAAATAAAACCCCTTTGAAGTTTCGAGAACGAGGCCTTGTATTGGTAAAAGGACCACAAGTAATGAATGGTTATCTCGGGAAGCCAGACGCAACAAAGAAGGTACTTGATAAGGACGGGTGGTTTAACACAGGCGATCTTGGGATGCTTTTACCTGATGGATCAATAGTTATAACGGGTCGAGCTAAGGACACAATCGTCCTTAGTAATGGAGAAAATATTGAACCTGGGCCACTTGAAGAGACCCTATTGAGCAGTCCCCTTGTTGAGCAAGTAATGCTTGTTGGACAAGACGAACGTCTTCTTGGGGCTTTAATTGTTCCTAATCTTGAAGAAATTAAACTATGGGCAACTCAAAAAGGCATTGCATTACCTAATGATTTTCCTGGCACTGCATCAGAGAAAGCTCTTCTCAAATCCCTTCGAGGGGATCTAAATCTTCTTTTAGCTAATCGAAGGGGAGCAAGGGTAGAAGAAAGACTTGTCGGGTTGGCTTTTGTTGAACCTTTTACTATCGAGAATGGCCTCCTAACACAGACTCTTAAACAACGTCGTGAAAGGATTTCTGAAAGGGATCAACTGGAAATAAAGGCGATTTATAGCCGATGAGCTATTTTGCGCAAGTTACTCTTCTTACTAAGAAGTTAAACTTTTATTCAATTTTTTCATGACTGAGGGGCACGTCCTGACTATTAAACGGTCAATTACCGTCAAAGCGGTAGTGACACCATCCTGGAAAGAAGAAGCCGAAAAAGAACTGAGCAATGCCATTTCAGCCTCTGATCAACAGCTGGCGCAATTAGAGCAAGAAGGTCAGCAATTTATCAATGAAGTCCGTAATCAAAGTGCAAACCCTTTAGACCCACGGGTTCAAGAACAAGTTGGACAAATTCAGCAACAAGTTGCTGCAAAGAGGTCAGAAATTGAAGAACAAAAAAGAAATTTGCTGCAACAACAGGTTCAAATTCGTGAATTGGAGATGGAGCAAATTGTTGAACAAGGTCAGATAGAGAGTCTGTGCGAACTAACAGTTGGAGAAAACCTAGTAAAAAAAATGCAAGTCTCCATAACCGTTCGTGATGGTGTAGTGGAATCTATTGATGAAAACTGAACAATCCCTATACCGTAATCAACGCATACTTCAAAAAGAAATTTGTTTGTGCTGCCGATAGAACTAAAATTGTGTTAATAGGGCTTTACTCTTCTGCTCATCTGCTTACATGGACTGAGGCAAAGGTGAAATCCTTTCTCTAAAGAACGGGCATCAAATCAACGAACTATGGCAACTCACGACATCTTCATGCCTGCTCTTAGCTCAACTATGACGGAAGGCAAAATCGTTGAATGGCTTAAGAAACCTGGAGAAAAAGTTGGACGAGGTGAATCTGTCTTGGTAGTTGAATCAGACAAAGCCGATATGGATGTTGAATCCTTTCAAGAAGGCTATCTTGCCGCAGTTTTGATGCCCGCAGGCAGTACTGCCCCTGTGGGTGAAACCATCGGATTAATTGTCGAAAGCGAGGATGAGATTGCTTCTGTCCAAGGGAAAGCACCTCAACCATCCATCTCAGACTCTCCACAACCAAAAGCAACTCCAGTCTCTACTCCTAAATCTGAATCAACTTCAGATTCGCAAACTGCTATTGACGAAAATGAAAAACTTGAAGATCAATCCAAAACTCTTCCTAGACAAGTACCTCAAGTAAAAAACACTGGAAGGATAGTAGCTTCACCTCGGGCTAAAAAGCTGGCCTCCCAAAAAGGCGTTGACCTTTCAACCATCCATGGGAGCGGACCTCATGGTCGTATTCAAGTAGAAGATGTTCAAAGAGCGACTGGACAGCCAATTAGCGTCCCATGGGTGGCAGAAAGCAATGCCCCTGCAACACTTCCAGAAGATCGAATAACTAAAAGCAATTCTCCTAAAGAAAGCAGTCCTTCCTCTAACTCTTTAAAAGGGAAAAGCTTTGGAACACCAGGGCAAGTAGTTGCTTTTAACACGCTGCAGCAGGCAGTAAATCGCAATATGGAAGCAAGTTTAGCCACCCCATGTTTTCACGTTGGTTATACAATTTCTACTGATTCCTTAGATACCCTTTATAAGGAAGTCAAACCCAATGGGGTTACAATGACTGCCCTATTGGCTAAAGCAATTGGATTAACCCTTGCAAGACATCCTCAAGTAAATGCTGCAAAGAATGAAGAAGGGATGTCATACCCAGATCAAATAAATGTCGCAGTGGCAGTAGCGATGGAAGACGGCGGATTGATTACACCTGTTCTACAAAATGTTGATAAAACAAACTTGATCGAGTTGTCCAAACAATGGTCGGATTTAGTAAAAAGATCTAGAGCTAAACAGCTTCAGCCTGAGGAATATTCAAGCGGAACCTTTACTTTATCCAACCTAGGAATGTTTGGAGTGGATCGTTTTGATGCAATTTTGCCTCCTGGTACAGGAGCGATTCTTGCAGTTGCAGCCTCTAGAGCAGTTGTTGTGGCAAATAAAAATGGATCAATTTCAGTAAAACGTCAGATGCAAGTAAATTTGACTGCTGATCACCGGGTGATTTATGGAGCGGATGGAGCAGCTTTCCTTAAAGATCTTGCCGATTTAATTGAAAATCGAACAGAATCAATACTCGCTTAATTGGAGCTTTACACTTTTTGTTTAGCGATCCGTATAGTTTTTAAATTTACGCGTGGCAGATAGAAAAGATTTCTTGCTTAGTTCCTATAACTATGTGCTTCCTTCTGAACGCATAGCACAAAGACCTGTTGAGCCACGACATGCAGCTGGGCTTTTGATAGTGGGAGATAAAAACTTTGGCACTACGGGTACTAAACATGCAAAAGTTTGGGATTGGCTAAATGAATTAAAACCTAATGATTTAATTGTCTTGAATGACACTCGTGTATTAAAGGCTAGGTTAAAGGTTCGACGCCTAAATGGTGGATTAGCAGAACTACTAGTCCTTGAGCCTAAGGGGCAAGGACAATGGTTGTGCCTAGCAAGACCTGCTAAAAAACTACGCCCAAACGAAACCATCTGGTTAGAAGCTCTTGAACAGGAGCCTCTTCCCCTGAAAGTTATAAGTAACGACTCCAGCTCTGGGGGCAAAATTATTGAATTTCCCATTTGCTATTCAGATGCAAAGAGCATAGAAGTTTTGTTGGAGCGATATGGAGAAGTACCTTTGCCACCGTATATCGCAAGCCATGATAAGAACGATGAAGCTCGATACCAAACAAGATACGCAGCTCACCCTGGAGCAGTAGCAGCACCAACAGCAGGTCTTCACTTAAGTGATGAGCTGCTAAAGGCTCTTGCTAAAAAAGGGATCAAAAAGACGACAATCACCTTGCACGTTGGGTTAGGCACGTTTAGACCGGTCGACGCAGAAGACCTCTCTAACCTTCAATTACATAGTGAATGGATTGAAGTCAAAAAGGATGCAGTAGAAGCTGTCGCAGAATGCCGTATTACTAATGGAAGAGTTATTGCCGTTGGCACTACAAGCGTAAGAGCGCTCGAAGGAGCAGCGTCCGCAGGTGACGGCAGGCTGCGAGAATTTAGAGGGCCTGTGAATTTAGTAATTAAACCTGGTTACAGGTTCTCAGTAGTAGATGGGCTGTTAACCAATTTTCATTTACCTAAAAGTTCACTTCTTTTTCTCGTAAGTGCGTTAATCGGCCGTGAACGTCTATTAGCACTCTATGAAGAAGCCATTGAGCACCAATACCGATTTTTCTCTTATGGGGATGCAATGTGGATCCCTCCTGAAGCCGTGCTTCTAGAAGCGAAGCCTAGAAACTAAGCCGCAGTAGGCTCCTGAATAATCCCAGTAGGAACAGTCTCAAATAAGATTGATGAAAGATAACGTTCTGCCATGTCCGGGAGAATAACAACAATTGTTTTCCCTTCATACTCCGCCTTTTCTGCCAATCTAATTGCAGCAACAGCAGCTGCTCCACAAGAGATACCAACCAAAAGGCCTTCTTCCTGTGCCAAGCGTAGTGCCATAGCTACCGACTCTTCATTGGACACCTGCTCAACCTTGTCTACAACAGAAAGATCCAAATTCTTGGGAATAAACCCTGCTCCTATACCTTGGATTTTATGAGGTCCAGGTTTGATCTCTTCTCCATTTAGAGTTTGTGTGATCACAGGACTATGAGAAGGCTCTACTGCAACTGAAAGAATCGATTTACCTTGCTGTTGCTTGATATAGCGTGAGACGCCAGTAATCGTCCCCCCTGTGCCTACACCAGCAACTAGAACATCAATTTGTCCGTCACAGTCATTCCAGATCTCTGGTCCGGTTGTTTTGAAGTGAATGTCTGGATTAGCAGGATTCTCGAACTGTCCAGGCATGAAATACTTATCGGAATCACTCTCAGCGATTTCCTTTGCTCGAGCAATTGCTCCAGGCATTCCCTTAGCGGCCTCAGTGAGGATAATCTCCGCGCCAAGAACAGCCATAACTCTGCGCCGCTCTATGGACATTGATTCCGGCATAGTAAGAATCAACTTGTAGCCACGAGCTGCAGCGGTAAAAGCAAGTGCAATACCTGTGTTACCTGAAGTAGGTTCAACGATAGTTTTTTCTTTTGTCAGAACACCTCGTTTTTCTGCATCCCAAATCATGTTTGCACCAATTCTGCACTTAACGCTATAGGCAGGATTTCGACCTTCTATCTTGGCAAGAACTGTTGCCTTGCAGTTCTCAGTAACCGAATGGAGCTTGACTAATGGCGTGTTCCCAATCGCCAGGCTGTTGTCTTCGTAAATGCGTGACATGTTTCAATAAAGAATTGATTTAATAGTTAGCTTGAATTTATAGCTTCTGCATGATCTTGATGTAATGGATGTCTTAATTCTCAAGCGCAACTTTAAATTTTTCCCAAAGTATGTCTGAATCTTCCAAGCCAACTGATACCCGAATCAAATGCGAGGGGACTCCACATTCTTCAGCCCAACTCAATTCGCCGTAATGAGCAAGCAAAACATATGGACAGACCAATGTGAAATTCGTCCCAAGACTTGGTCCTTTGCAAACTCTAATAGAATCATAAAATTTCCTTGCTTTTGGAAGGCCCCCAATTAGTTCAAATGAAAGCAGGCAACCATATCCAGAACCTTCTCGCATTAGCTTTTTGAAGTTAAGACATGTCCCAGGATGAAGAACTCTCGCCACCGCAGGATGACTAGATAAGCGATCCGCCAGCTGAGCACAAGCCTTATTAAGCTTTGGCAAACGGACAGCAACATCTCTACTTGCTATTTCAAGCTCAATAGAATCAGATGCACCAAGGACTGATAAAGGTTTAGAAAGTTTTTCAGATAGCACCCTCCTCCATCGAGATTTAGGACTAACTACCAATGAACCAGCAAGTATGTCCCCTCTTCCCGCAAAACTCTTAGTTAATGAACTAAAAATCAAATCTGCATAGGGAAGTGCATCAATATTTAATGCAGAGCCAATTGTGTCATCCGCAATAATTAGAACACCTCTTTCATGAGCTATATCGGCTACTAGAGGTAGATCTATGCATTGCAGCATGGGGTTACTTGGTAGTTCTACAACAAGCGCCGAAGGCTTTTTCTTTTCCAGTTCTGCAATTAAAGCTTCTCGATCTGTTCTAAGTAAAAGTGTGCTTCCTTTGAAAACTACTGAAGGAAGTTTCAAAACATCTACATAGGGGAAGCCAAGTTGAAGAGTTGGTTTATCAGGGAATAATTCATTAACTGCAAAAAGAGCTGCATAGAAGGCCGCCATCCCTGATGGATGGAGATAAATCAGGTCTCTTTCACATTGATAAATCTCTGCTAATCGAGATTTCAAAGTAAATCTTGCATCAGCCACAATCTTGATCACAGGTTCAGGCTCCTTACCAAGAGCAATGGCGGCTTCACGAGAAGATGCTCCTAAACCGGAGTGTTGCCAAAAAGCCTTTGCAGGGATTGCCGAATCAGAATCGGTAAGTAGACATTGCAGACCAAGGACTTCTCTTACTTCGCATTTACCAAATGGTTGACTATTTTTGCAATGGAATTTTGCAAGAGTAGCTATCTCTTTTGTGGGATAAGGCCAAGCATTGATATAAACAGGGTCTTGCAAACGCAAGGCATTAGTTGCTAATTCCGCTACTAATGGATTAAAGCCAAATCGTGGGTATATCGCCTTTAAGGAGTTAAGGCAATCACTATTCTTTTCTTCATAATCAATTACATCTTGCCATCTTGGTAGTGCCACAGAAACTGCATGGGGGCTATCAGGTAGCGCTTCACCTAAATCAGTACCTTCCCAGCATGGCTCTTTAAGAAGATCGCGAGGAGTCACTTTTTCAAAGTCTCAAGAGCTTGCATCAAGTCATCAGTAAGGTCCTTGAGGTCTTCACATCCAATAGATAGACGTATTAGCCCATCATCAATACCAAGCTTAAGCTTGGTGTCCCTATCAATATATGCATGCGTCATTGAGGCTGGATGACATACAAGGCTTTCGATCCCACCAAGACTCTCTGCCATAGTGAAATAATTCAAACTTTTGCAAATTTCATAAGTCTGATTTTGGGTTGCATTTATTTTAAGAGTAATAATTGACCCTCCAGCCTTCATTTGTTTGAGAGCAATTTCATATTGAGGGTGACTAGAAAGAAACGGATATCGAACCCATTCAATACCTGGATGATTTAACAACTGCTGGGCAATCGCAAAGGCATTTTTACTTTGACGTTCAACGCGAAGAGGCATTGTTTTAATCCCTCGCGTAATCAACCAACAATCAAACGGGGAAGGTTGAAGTCCAAGTGCCTTTTGCGCAAAATCCAACTTCTTCTTCCATGTAGCATCCTCACTACAAATAGCCCCACCTAGAGCATCAGAATGACCATTAATGTATTTAGTTGTACTACACAATGAAAGTGTTGCACCAAGCTCTAGAGGGCGCTGGAAAAGAGGTGTTGCAAATGTATTGTCTACAACTACTGGGGCTTTTACTTTAATGGCATAATCACATATTGCAGCAATATCGATTACTTTGAGCATTGGATTAGTAGGACTTTCCAACCATATCATTTTTGGCTTTAAATCAATAATCTTAGAAAAATTTTTTTCGTCTGTAAAATCTACCCACACGGTCTTAATATCAAAACGTCTAAAAACTTCCTCGAATAAACGTACAGTACATCCATAAAGGTTCTCTTCACAAAGCACCAAATCACCCTTTTCTAAAGTTGAGACAATTGCTGTAATTGCACTTACTCCAGAGGCAAGTACTGTTACGTATTTGCAGCTTTCTACCGAAGACAAAACAGATTCCAAAATTCGAAAGTTTGGGTTACCAGAACGGGTGTAATCAAATCCATGAAGGTTCCCATGGGCAAATGTTGCACTAGGGAAAATAGGTGGCATTACTGTGCCTGTCTCAGAAGCAAAACTTTCTCCATGATGAATCGATCGAGTATTGATCCCTGGTCCTTCATCATGATTTGACTTGACTTGATCCACAACTATGCAGGAACTTTATTTGGTTAAAGAGCGATATAAAAACCCTTGATTATTGCTTTCACAATAACTGGGCTTTTATAACAGGGCAGAGTGAAAGCAACAATCAAAGCTGACACCAATAATGCCTGCTTCTTTAAGATAGATACTTCTTACAGTAATTTACACCTTAGCTTTGTTGCAATAGATGGGTACAAATTCAAGCGACTTTTCTTTGAGCTCATGTTCAGGCATCTCTAGAACTTTGATCCTTGAACGAAATTTTCACTTACAAACACTGACTGAAAGTAAAGCTTTTATAACAGGGAGAACACTACTAAGGCATAACCTAATCGCTATGGAACAAAGGGTTTAAAGTCACCTCAAATAAAAATGGAGCATACCCCAAATACCATGAAGTATATGAAGCCCCAAATATCGAAAAGGGCATTTCCACCTGACTATCAGCGACCTTTACTCCTATTAGTACAAAATCCATGACTTCTCCTTTATTTGCATTCTCCTTAATATTCAGCGCAATCCTCTTATTTTTAGCAAGTTTACAGCACTTTCTTTTAGGCACACAAGTTTCTGACATTGGCACATTTGAGCAATTCAGCTGGCTAATCGCAAATGGTAAATTCAATGTTTCCAGTAGTTTTCGAGGTATAACTCCTCTACAAGATCATTTCTCTTTGTTATTAATTCCAATTGGTCTTATATACAAGGCCTTACCGAGTACATATACATTATTAGCCCTTCAATCTTTCTCTCTCGGAATATTACCCGCTATAGCAGCAAATGAAACAGCAAAATCAAACAACAACCGAAAACTATTACTCGCTCTAATAATCGCCATTACGCTTTCTCCATATATCTTTCTAGTCAACCTAGGCGACTTCCATCCAGAAATACTAACAGCCCCTTTAATGCTGTTAGCAATTTCAGAGACCAGTAAACGAAGAAATTGGTTATATTACACATCCTTACTGATCTCACTTTCAGCCAAAAAAGCTCAAGTCTTGTTTGGTGTTGGACTGGCTATATATAGTCTCGCAAAAGGCCAAAGTAAAAGGGCTATCACAACCCTAACTATATCTTCTATTTGGTGGATAGTTTCATCAAACTACTCTGCCATTGGTGGAGATTATATAAAACTTAGGCTTGGGTATCTTGGTAACAACATACAAGAAATAGTATTCACACTAGTCACTAGGCCTTGGCAAATCTTCACTGAAGCCTCTCCCGAATCGATCTTATTATATACACTAGGATTAATACTACCATTTTTAGCTTTAATCAGTAAAAGGTCTATACCTGCAATTTTAGCGACTTTTCCGGTCTATTTTACTAATATAATTTCCTCAGAGGGTATTCAGAGAGAACTGAACCATCATTATTCAATAATAATAGTTCCTTTTCTAATAGCAGGGTGCATAGAGACAATTAATAGCTGGAAAGATATTTCAAGATCTGTCTCAAATAGAATCTATTATATTACAATTATAACTTCACTATTAGCCTTCATCGGCTATTCAAGGATAGGTTATTTTAGCACTAGGTATTTTCCTCTTTACAGCGAAGCGATTGCATTCCAAGAAGCCAAACAGGGGATATCGAGTAAAAACAGTGTTCTAACAAATAAGACCTACGCGGCACATCTTGCAAATAGAGAAATATTAAAAATAATTGAAACAGGCGATTATTCTCCTGTTGAAAGATTCGATTATATTCTATTACCTCAGAGCACTAATCTTGAAAGCAAAGGTGGAAAATTAGTACCAATAAAAGGTTCAGAGACTGAGAAAGTAATTGAGACGGTAATTCAAGAAGCTAGGGAAGGAGGTCTTAAATGTTCATCTTATAATAAGTTCATCAGATTATGCACGAAGAGCCCGTAAAAATACTATTCACTAGATTAAACGATGGGGTTAGGATTATAAGGACTTTTCGTCTTGAAGTGGAAAGATTTAGCCTTAAAGCTATTACAATTCACACTTAGCATCTCATTAACAAAACACTCCAATTTTAAAAGGAACAAGCCTGAAGACAAGAAATAAGTGACTAAGTAAATACTTCTTCTCGTTTTACGTTTGCACAAATCCTATTAACCGCTAGGAATTAAGAAAGAGAAAATACATGGCAAATCAACCTCTTCTGCTCGCACTAGATCAAGGAACCAGTAGTTCCAGAGCAGCTGTTTTCACTTGCACAGGTGAACTCATTGCAAGCGCCAGCGCTCCTCTATCGATCCATTATCCACAAGATGGCTGGGTAGAACAAGACCCTCTGGGTATCTGGGAAAGTCAATTAGAAGCTATGAAGAGCTTGGCAAAACAACTCAGCACTAAGCAAGTCAATGCAGTTGTAAGTTGTGGCATTACGAATCAAAGAGAGACAACAATTATTTGGAGGAGAAGTAATAGCGAGCCCTGCGGCCCTGCACTGGTATGGCAGGACGGACGCACAACCAATACCTGCGCATTCTGGAAACAAGAAGGGTTAGAAGCCGAATGGAAGAGACGTACTGGGCTTTTACTCGACCCATATTTCAGTGCGAGCAAAATCAACTGGTTGTTAACCAATCACGATGAAGCTAGTAAAGCCAATGCTCAAGAAGATCTTTGCTTTGGGACAGTAGAGAGTTGGCTTGTTTGGAACCTGACTTTAGGAGAGAAGCACTGCTCTGACATGAGTAACGCCAGTCGCACGCTCTTAATGGATTTGGAGCATAGAACTTGGGTTGAACCTTTTTGCGACACCATTGGAATAAAGATGAATGCCTTGCCAGAGCTAGTGCCATGTCGAGGAGAATTCGGAGTCATCGCTAAAGAACATCCCTTTGGAGGCGTTCCCATAAATGCACTCCTTGGAGATCAACAAGCCGCCACACTTGGTCAACTATGCCTAGATGTTGGAACAGCTAAATGCACTTATGGAACAGGGGCCTTTTTAGTGGTAAATACTGGGAATGAAATCAAACGTTCGAATTTGGGACTATTAAGTACTCTTGGCTGGACAGACGAAAAAGGTATCGCAACTTATTGCCTAGAGGGAAGCCTCTTCAATGCTGGAACAGTTGTGCAATGGTTAAGAGATGGACTAGAAATTATTGAGACCGCAGATGAGATCAATCAACTCGCAGAAAAAGTCACTGATGCTGCCGGAGTAATGCTTGTACCTGCATTCACAGGATGGGGAACACCTCATTGGGATCCAAATGCACGTGGGCTTCTCATAGGACTGACCCGTGACAGTCAAAAAGGACATATAGCTCGAGCTGCACTAGAAGGGATTGCCTTGTCTGTTGCAACATTGGTAGAGCTTTCTCAAAAAGCCTTGGGAAAATCGCTAGGAGAATTAGCCGTAGACGGAGGTGCTGCAAAGTCCAATCTTCTTCTTCAAGCTCAAGCCAATAGCACTGGTCTCAGTATCAGGCGCCCTAAAAATCTCGAAAGCACTGCTAAAGGAGCTGCCCTATTAGCTGGAGTACAGGCAGGTCTGATTCAAGATCTAAAAGATCTTGAATCACAAAGAATTGAAGGGTCAAAACTTTTCACCCCAACAATTGAGGCTTCGGCACGCGATTTATGGCGATCAAAATGGGATGAAGCAGTCCTAAGGAGTCTCAAATGGCATGACGCATAACACCCAAAATTTTGATTTACTTGTCATCGGTGCTGGTGCAACTGGTTCTTGTCTAGCTTACGAAGCAAGTTGCCGTGGTTTAAAAGTTGCCCTGTTAGATAGTGGTGATATAGGTGGAGGTACAAGTTGTCGTAGCACTAAACTTCTTCATGGAGGGGTTCGGTATCTCGAATTAGCCTTCAAAACTTTTGATCTTGCACAACTCAAGCTTGTTCGCGAAGCACTACTTGAACGTGAATATTGGCTAAAGCAAGTGCCTTTCCTAACACGACGAATAGACCTTGTTCTCCCCACTGAAAGCCTATTCCAAAAAGGTTATTACCAAATAGGTCTGGGAATTTATGATGCTCTCGCAGGCGAAAGATCTATAGCACATAGTCGAATACTCTCTAAAAAACAATTAAAGATAGCCTTACCATTCTTGAGAGAAGATTTAAACGGTGGGGTTGCCTATAGTGATGGGCAATTTGACGATGCTCGCTTAAACCTTTTACTTGCCCTCACAGCAAAAAGAGCAGGTGCATTTATCAAGACTCGCTGCCAAGTTATAGAGTTTGAAAAAAATGCGAATGGAAAACTTTGTGCTGCTATCAGTGAAGATTCCAATGGTCAACAGAATCGGTGGAATGCTAAGGCAATAGTGAATGCCACTGGAATTTATTCAGACAGACTACGCCAAATAGCCAATAGCAGTGTTGAACAGCGCATGCTTACTAGCCGAGGAGTTCATCTAGTAACTGCAGAAAACTTATGTCCACAAAATATTGGACTAATTATCCCCAAAACCAATGATGGAAGAGTAGTTTTCGCCCTGCCATTTCACGGAAGGACTTTAGTCGGCACAACAGATAAGCCTTGCCATTTTAATGAAGTATGTCAACCCTCAGAGCAAGAAAAAAACTACTTGATTAATTACATTCGCTCCTGGTTCCCAAAAACAAAAAAACATCATATAACAAGTGAATGGTCAGGAGGGAGGCCTCTGCTAAAGCCTCTTAAGGAAAGAGTACAAACAAGTCGTGTTGTCCGTGAACACGAAATTGAAATTCTTCCATGCGGACTAATCAGCGCTATGGGAGGCAAATGGACAACCTGTCGCCCTATTGCTCTGGACACTTTAAAAGCAGTCGAAGAGGTGATGTCCCATGAATTGCCTAAGCGCAAACAAATCCCAATAATTGGTTCAACCAATAATCCTTCTCTGACTATAAAGCTATTATATGAACATAAAGAAAAGCTCAAGCTATTACTGCCTAACAACAAATTACAAGACAAACAAACAACACATCTTCTCTCAAATTACGGACTAGAAGCACTACCGATGATTGAAAATACTCCTGAAAAGGACAGACAACCTCTTAGCAACTTAATTCCTATCTGCAAAGCCGAGTTCAAGCATTGGATCGAAAATGAATATGCTCAAACACCTACTGACATGCTTGCCCGTCGATGCAGGGTGGCAATGATAGACATAAAAGAAGCTAAAAACCTTTCTTCGCATGCGGTAAAGGCTCTCAGGTCTAGAGGTCTACCAACCGAAAAACTCACACTTGAAGATAATCCAATCAGGCTACAAATCTGAACCACTCCCATTATTAGGTGTTTGCCGGGAAGACTCTACTTCGCCAATAAGCCACCAACTAAAACCATAAGAAGGCAGATAAACGAACCAATCTTGGGCTGCAGTTGGATATTCACACCCCCATAGAACTTCTCTGGTCCTCGCACCTTTCCATCTAGAGAGATCTAATCGCAAGGAAGCTCCAGCAGCGGAAAGATTAGCGGCAACGAGTACTGTCATTGCATGATTAGTTCTGGTGTAGACAATTACACTTGGATGACTACTCTCAAGAAGATTAAAGTCTCCAAACCTAAGCGCTGGCAATAACCGACGACAAGTAAGCATTCGCCGATGCCAATTCAACAAGGATCCAGGAAGTTGTTTCTGAACCTCAACATTAACAACCCTATAGTCATAGCCAGGAGAAGTAATTGGAGGAAGAACTAATAATGGATCTGGTGCTGAAGAGAAGCCTCCATTCCTTGATGAGCTCCATGCCATTGGAGTTCGATTAGGGTCCCGATCACGAAGTCCCGGCCAATCACCCATTCCCAACTCGTCTCCATAGTAAATACATGGCATTCCTGGCAGGCTATACAAAAGTGCATGCAACAATCGATTAGCTCTTAAATCACCATTCAAAAGAGGGGCGAGTCGACGATTTATCCCCCAATTAAGCCAATGTCCGTGACCTTGATGAAGCCCAGTTCGAATTGTTTTTATAAGTTCTTTAGGTATCAAGTGGCCATCACCTAGCCATAGCTCATCATGGTTACGTAGAGGCAAGGCCCATCGAAACCCAGGGACAGCCTCCTGAGAGGCTTTTAGGCAAAGACGCAACTGGTCACAATTTCCGCTGGCAACTGCTGCGAAAAGATGTGCAGTAAGCACAAAATTAAAAGCTCCATGTAGCTCTTTCTCTTCCAAGTATTTAGAGGCCTCATTCACTGGTTGAATTGCCTCTGCTAGGAGCAAAATGTCGCGGTTATAAGAATCAACTCTTTCGCGAACCAACCTTAAAAACGCATGTGTTTTAGGCAATCCCTCACATCTACTACCCTCTTCCTCAAACAAAAAGGGAACAGCATCTAATCGAAATCCATCAACACCACGTTCTACCCAAAAATCGATCACATCTAGCATTTGCTGTTGAACCCAAAGGTTCTCGTAATTGAGATCTGGTTGATTTCGCAGAAAACGATGAAAGTAATACTGCTTTGCTACCTCATCCCATTCCCAATTAGATGCCTCGAATTTCCTAAATAAGACTGGGGCATCAGAATAACGGTTCTGATCATCGCTCCAAACATATGCATCTCTCTCTTGACTACCTTTAGGTGCCCATCGGGCACGCTGAAACCAAGGGTGAAGATGACTTGTGTGATTAAGGACAAGATCAATAATCACCTTGATCCCATAGTCATGAGCAACAGTTAAAAACCTATGAAATGACGCCAAGTCACCCAGCTCAGGATGAACACTCTTAAAATCAGTAATGTCATATCCACCGTCTTCTAAGGGTGAAGGATAAAAAGGCGTCAACCAAATGGCCTCAATTCCCAACCAACGCAAATAGCTCAGTCTGCTTGTTAGCCCTTTTAAATCACCAATACCATCACCATTTCCATCCGAAAAACTCCTAGGTATCAACTGATAAATAACCGTACCTTGCCACCAAGGATCTTTCTTAAGCATTCCTCTGCCTAGAATTGAAGTTCTTGATCCACTGCTACACAAACCTGACCCTATCGTCATCCCTTGAACCAAAAGTACTTACAAATCAAAGAACTTCGAGAGCCTGTAATCAAGGGCATAACAAGACCTGAAAAATGGAGGCGTGTACAGCTAAAACGAATATCAAAACTCATCAACGAACATGAAAATGAAATAATTCAGGCTCTTTCAGCAGATTTAAAAAAACCGCCGACAGAAGCGCTTTTTGAAATAATCGCGGTCAATCAAGAGCTCAAACTCGCACAAGAACAACTACGACAGTGGATGCGACCTCAACCTATTGGAGTGCCGTTCTCCCTTAAGCCTGGAGAGGCCTGGACAGAACCTGAACCATTAGGTTGTGTGTTGATAATTGGGCCTTGGAACTATCCATTCTCATTAATCATCCAACCTCTTGTAAGTGCCTTAGCCGCTGGGAATACAGCTGTATTAAAGCCTTCAGAGAATGCACCTCAAACCTCATTATTAATTCAGAGGTTAATCAATCACCTCTTTCCTAAGGATGTCGTTGAAGTAGTTACTGGGGATGGAGAAATTGCTTCTGAATTAGTTCAAAGAGACTTCGACCATATCTTCTTTACAGGTGGAAGTGTTATTGGGAAAAAAGTAATGGAAGCTGCATCGAAAAACCTTACCCCAATTACTTTAGAACTAGGGGGTAAAAGTCCTGCAATAGTTCTAAAAGGTGCCGACCTTGCTGCAACTGCAAGACGTTTAATATGGGGTAAAGGACTAAATGCAGGGCAAACTTGCATTGCGCCTAATCATATTCTTGTGGAAGAAAAACTCAGGTTTTCCCTTCTAAATGAACTTAAAAATGCCCAAATATCTCTTTACGGGGAAAATCCCATACAGTCCCCTCACCTAGCAAAAATAATCAACGGCCACCACTTCGAAAGACTCACAAAACTGTTAGAAGATGCTCGTTCAAAAGGACAAATTCATCATGGTGGAAGATTCAGCCAAGCCCAGAGACAAATCGAGCCAACAATCATAGAAGTGGACGAACAAAGCGATCCCCTTCTAGAAGAAGAATTGTTTGGGCCATTACTGCCTGTGCTCAGCACTCAAAACCTAAATTCTGCTATTGGCTTAATTCAAAAACAACCTCGTCCTTTAGCTATTTACTTATTTGGCGGATCAAAATCAGACCAACAACATTTAATTGAAAAGACAAGCTCGGGTAGTATTTGCTTTAACGACGTTGTAATGCAAGCGGGGATACCGGATCTCCCCTTTGGAGGCGTTGGAGCTAGTGGCATGGGTAGGTACCATGGCTACGCGGGGTTCAAAACCTTTTCCAATGAAAAATCAATTTTAAAAAGACCATTCTGGTTTGATATCAAATTGAGATACCCTCCATATAATCTTGATCCTAAAGTTTTAAAAAACCTTCTTGGCTAACTCGCTAATTTTGAGATGAGAACCCCTAAAAGATTTCAAGAAGGACTGGCAAAAACCTAGAAGGGTCTTATGGTTTGCCAAGAGATGGCACCTATGTATGCGTGGATCTACTTTTATTGCCTTAGCCGTATTGGCGTTTCCCCTAGCCCCTGCGTTTGGAGAAACAATCACTGTTCGCTCTGGAGAGACTCTTTCTGAGATTGCTGAAAGGCACAGAGTTCCCCTAAAAAGACTTATGCAAGAAAATAATTTGAGGAATGCTAATCAAATTTGGTCAGGTCAACAATTAACCCTGCCAAAACAGGCAAATCGAATCCAAAACCAAACAAATACTTCCTATCAAACAAATCATTTTGTTAAGGAAGGAGAAACTATAGGGATGATTGCAAGCAAATATAAAGTCAGTCCAGAGCGATTGATTAAAAACAATAATCTAGAAAATTCAGACTATTTATATATTGGGCAAAAGCTAGCTATTTCTTACAATTCATCAAATACATCAACCAAATCAACTCATAAAGTTAAAGAAGGGGAAAGCTTAATTGGAATAGCCAGGTCTTATCAATTAACCCCAGATACCATACTAAGAGTAAATAATTTAAAAGATGAAAACTTCTTATACCCTGGCCAAGAATTAAAGCTGCCATACAATGCAAGCATCATACATCCTCAAAAAGAGTCCCTAAAAATTGAGGAAGCTACTTTTAGGGGGGTTCATAGAGTCACTAATGGTGAAACATTATCTAGCATCTCAGGAACCTATAATATCCCAATTGAAACTCTTATTGCAATTAATAACATCAGTGACCCAAATACAATCATTCCTGGGACTAAACTTCGATTAAATTACAAAAACAAGCAAAAAGTTGACAATCTTGCCTTAAAGAACAAACATAAATCCCCAAATAAGTATTCTAGAGCAGTGAAAAGGTCATCAATGAATAGAACATGGCGTAAGTATGGACCACTTAAGGTTAACTGGAAGGAATGGAAGTCTATGAAAGGAAGCTATGTAACCCCAACGATGAATTCTCAAGGAAAATCTCTTTATATTGCAGTAAATTGTGAATTTAAAAAATTAAACTCAACTGGAAAAGATGGTAATTGGAAAAACTGGTTTTCTCCATTAGACAAATTTGAAAAAGATTTAGTCAGAGATTTATGCCTGCACAAAAGAAGAGCTTAGCTAACCATTAATCCATCATGTGCATAATCTAAAGTCCATGGGCTTTGAAGAAAACATAGACCCACATTACTTATATGAACCATCTGTGACCCATCATTACTTTCGCTAACCAAGTTCTCTTCAACAAGTCTTCTTGCAAGCCACCCCCAATTTTCTCCGGTTCCCACTTTTGAAGAAAGATTGTTCAGTAACTTACTGAATTGCATCCATTCAGAGTCTTTTAATTCAGAAAGCATCTGTATGGCCTGTTCCGAACAATCATGACGCGGTGGAGGGGATAAGCATCGGTCACAATTTCCGCAAGGCCCTGAAACTTCGCCAATAAGTTGCAAAAGTGCTTGCTGTCGACAAGTTCCTCCTTCAGCCAAGGCCTCCATTCGCCTCAACTGCTGCTGAGCTATTTGAACCCTCATATTCTCTAAACCTCCACCAAGAGAATCTGATTCAAAAGGTCCTAAAGAATTGATAACCCAGGAAAGCCTCTTACGATCTCCCGGAGAAAACAAAAGATGGCAACTTGCTGGTTTGCCATCTCGGCCAGCCCTTCCCGACTCCTGCAAATACGACTCGGCCGAAGAAGGAAGATTCAAATGCATTACCAACCCAACATCTCTACGGTCAACTCCCATCCCAAAAGCAACTGTCGCGACTAAAATAGGTTTTTGTTGTTCTAGAAAGCTTGATAAAGCTTCCTTTCTTAAAGACATCGTCAATCCCGCATGGTATGGAATTGCATTAACTCCATCAGCCTGCAACTTCCTTGTCAAAGTTTCTACTGATCTCCTGGTACGAACGTAAATTAATTTAGCTCCACGAGAATTATGAATCTCGGCAATAACATTAGGGATTGGGTCCTTTGGTCTTCTCTTCATTATATATTTAAGGTTATTTCTCTTTGCTGAGCAAACCTCAACTAATGGTCTAGACAGATTCAAAAGTCGAATAATATCAGCACGAACCTTTGGAGAAGCTGTTGCACTCAAAGCAACAACTGGAACACCTGGTAATAAATAACGAATCTGCCCAAGCCTTCTATATTCAGGTCGAAAATCATGCCCCCAGGCACTTATACAGTGAGCCTCATCAATTGCTATTGCAACTAATTTTCCGGAATTATAAATGTCTATCAATAAATTCTTAATTAAAACCCCATTCAACCTTTCAGGAGCTAAATAAAGAAGCCGAATATTCCCCTTTCGAACATCATTTCTAGCTTTTGCAAGTTCAGATGAATCCAGCCCTCCATGAAGGCAAACCGCTTCAACATTTCTACGTCTAAGTTGAAAAACCTGATCCTCCATAAGCGCAACCAAAGGGGATACGACTACTACCAATCCCTGGCGTACTAAGGCTGGGAACTGATAACAAAGTGATTTACCTCCTCCAGTGGGAAGGACTGCAAGAGCATCTTTCCCCTCAAGAACTGCCTCTATAACTGATCTCTGCCCTAGCTTAAAGTCAGACCAGCCATAGTAGTGGCGCAAGCTTTCTATAAGTGAGTCCACTACGCGCTACTGATAGCGTTATCAAGATAACTAGCTCTTATTTAATTGCTAGATGCAGCTAGTCATTCGATATATGGAGGTTCCAGCTGATCTGGAGCCTCTTCAATTAACTGAATACGTAATCTTTTCCCTCCAGAAATCTCTCCTAATGAAACCCTCATAGTTGCACCGCTAAGAGATTGCAAAGCCCCAAGAACATCTCTTAAGTATGGAGTACTACTTCCACTCTCTACCCAAAGTCTTTCAGAAATACCTCCTAATTTTCGCCATGCTGTATGGAATTTCAATACGGAAGACTCTAAAGATTGAGCTTGGCCTAATGCATCTGCAAGAAGGCCTAGTGAATCTAAGCGCTGCGCCTCCTGCATAGCCTTCTCAAGGTTAAGTTCTACTTGCTGAAATGCCCTCACTGCAGAACTAGCTTCAGTTGCCTTGGTTATCCATTTAGCGGTATTAGTAACTTCTTTG
>NZ_CP139304.1:1690000-1937096 GCF_034092415.1 Prochlorococcus sp. MIT 1341
TTGATTTGATTTCTTAGAGCTAAAAGTTATTCAGCTTCACCCTTAGCCCTGGCTTTTAAGCTTACGAGCTTAAGTAGTTAGATCAAGCATTTTGATTAAAGCATGTCTCTTGGTGGTTTTTGTGTGCCCCAAAATTCTTTATGGCGTAAGGACCCTTTGCGAAGATTGGTTTTTTTGCAAAGCAACTGCCTTTTGCCCTTTTCATGAATCATCCTTGAATTAATCGATTTTGAGATTGAATGATTTCCCTTTGTGGCAAAGCATTTTTGGAGGATTGAAAAAATTCGAATATCCCGGATTGCCTGCTTTAACCAATTGCGAATGCTTTTTTCGGGATTTTCCAACAACTATCGACCTCATGCTTCATATTTGGTAGACCAGTAGTCAAATACCTGCTAAAAAGTATCAAGCACTACTTTTTAGGACTAATTCGCATGATTAATGAAAACCTTGTAGAGATCCTTCTGGCTGCAATTCTTGTCTCGTCTACTTATGACAAGGATCAAACAGTGATTAAATGGGGTGGGATCGTAATTGCTGTTGCAGCAGTTGCTTCAGCTCTATTTGGTTAGATCCATTTTTCTAAAAAAAATTAAATAACTAAAAAGGCCTCAATATTATTTGGGGCCTTTTTGCTGTGCCTCAAAAAGGCTTTGTTTAGCAAGGCTTTATGCGATCAGTCTTTACCAGGGATTCAGAAAGTTCGATTTGATCTGAATTGGCTTTCAAACACTAGTAGTGAATCTATAGCTTTTGCTGATTGCCCAAAGGAGAGTTCTTGATGTTGGGTGTCCGGTCTTCATGCGAAGTAGCCCTGTCAAGCTAAGAATTGCTTGCAGACTCCGTTGAGAAGTGTGTTTTCCTTGTTTCGATACTTTTAAATGATCTTTTTTCACCAGATTGGGCTCAATTGGCAAGGGGAAGGGCTGACTGGAAAAGGCTCCTTGTTATACAGTGAAAATGATAACCATTTCCGCTTAACTGGCTCATTCCTGCCTACAGCCCAATGCTTCCAATCAATCAACCTAAAAAAGAGAGTTTCTTTGTCTCTAGTAGAAAGTTAAAAAAGGCCCTTTTGGCAACGGCTATTTTTTTAAGTGGCTGCAACTCAGAAGTTCAAGTTGACTCAAAAAGAATTGTTGCGGTTGAACCCATAGTCTGTGACTTGGTGAATGCAATTGCCCCGCCTTCAATACCTGTTAATTGTTTGATCCAGGAACATCAAGATCCTCACAACTTTAAGATCACTCCTCAAGCAGCCCAAACTCTTAATGAGTCGACGCTAATAATTACTCTCGGCAGAGAAATGACCCCTAGTATTGCTAAATGGATCAAAAAACCTTCAACTATATTAGTTGGTGTAAGTGCAATTAAGAGGGGTGGTGTATCAGAACATCATGAAGGAAATCATGATGATCATTTACACTATGGATTAGACCCTCATATTTGGCATGATCCTTTAAATATAAGACAAATGAGTAATCTTATTGCAGATTCCATTAATAGATATTTTCTTTCATCTGATAATAGAAAATCTCAAATTTTAGAAGAAAGGCGAAAGATTGTAAATAGTGTCCTATTGGGTTTAGATCAATGGAATAGAAAACAAATTGCCACAATTCCTATTAAAAACCGGTTCCTAGCATCTAAGCATAAAGCTATGGAGTATTACGCATATAAATATGGATTTAACACTCTTGGCTTGTTAAATTACCTAGGACATTCGGGGAGCCTTCGCCCAGAAACTATTTCATCAGTTATGCGGAAGCTAAAAGAAAACAATGTACAAGCTTTATTTGCTGAACAAAACCCACCATCAAAGTTAATCAAAAGTATAAGTCGTAAAAGCTCTATTCCAATAGCATCAAAACCGATTTATGTTGATGGAATAAAGCCTGGAGGTTCTATCATAACTACAGCTATTTCCAATACATGTATAATCGTAAATTCGTTATCTGGAGCATGTAATAATCAAACAGGTCAATCACTTAAGGTTAGATGGGAATCCTTAGTCCGCTAATTAGAAAAAACTAGATATAGATATATAGAAACAGTGGATATCTAAAATTTAAATAACTATGCAAGACTTTTTGTGATTACTGCGTTAAGGAATGCTTCGTTTAAATCTTCTAAAGGACTATTTGTCCAATCATTGAGAGCAGACCTCATTGCGCAAGAGCCAAATCTATAAGCTATTGTCATCTCTAACCCAGTTAATTTATGAGTCCCTAGCAGTATTTGGAAGACTAGTTCAGGATTGCTGTGCGGGTAATTTTTGAGATGTTCAGCTAATTCTTTTAAGGCAGTTTTAGGATCAAGTCCTTTTTTCCTCATATGGTATTCAAACTCTGCCTTTGCAACTTCACCATATTCTTCTGCTCCTTCATCAGTAAAGATTCTTCCTATACTTTGACCTTGCTTGACCTCTGCCGAGTCTAAATTAAGAAAGCTTTCTATCCGCTTCAGTCTCCCTTCTAGGGGTAAATTTGACTGTTTCGCTTCTGCTATCACTAATCTTTCAGTGACAAAGGCTGTCAATGTTTTACCTTCCTTTATTGCCTCAGCTTTAAGACTTACCAATAACTCTGGATCAATATTGATATTGAGCTGAGCCTTCTCTTTTGACATTTTTACCATAATTAGCCTTGGGAATTATACTTGTTCTATCCAACATTGGAAGATAGTATTTTTACCTAGCCGATGTGAGACAGCTGGTTTGCTTGGAGTTTGAATCCTTAACCCTTTTACCAGAAGAAAGAATTATCATGGGAGATGATTTCTGGCTTTTGCTACTTACTGCAAGTCATTTTTGAATTCTTTTTGAAAAGTCTTCCTAGCTGTTGGTTAGTCAGCATATCCATCGTCATCATCCGAGTTAATAATTTTAGGATCATTAGCAGTTTGTTCATACCATGGATGAATGAATGATTCTGGGTCAGAGTAGACCTCACTCTTCAATTCATTTAGCAGGGATTCAAGGTTTTGAATAATTCTTTTTAGATTTTCTTTTTTCATTATCTTTGAGCGTATAAGCAGAGTCTAGTGCGGATCAAGATTTTGAGTACCAAAAACCCCATTTTTAATATTGATTTGGAAGAGTTAGGTTTAACTTGCTGTTCAGATTGAGCTAATATAGCTGCTATTTTTTGAGAGAATAGTCTGAGAACAGTTTTTATTTCTCCTTTACTAGTCGTTAGTATGTGAGCTTGACTTTTCTCTAAAGGAAAAGTCGATTTAAGAATAGGTTTATTGAATATCTTGAGTTTGTGAGAAATGAGCTCTATTCGTTAGGCCTAATTACCTGTTCTCCAATGGCTTCTTCTGGGGGCGCTTTTGCTAGATATGGGCTTGTAAATACCAGTTCAACCTGAGAGAAAGGCCTAGCTCTTTGATAGGAGGAAAGCTCTCCTGAAATAAAACTTTCCCGCTTGAAGGTTGAAATTCTATTAATCTTAGATTCATTCTCGTCCAGTTACTTGAAAACTGAATAGTATTATCTTGGGATTGACTTTTTGCTAATTATGAAAGAGGAAGATTTATCCAAAGACGGAAAGATTAGATTTAGAACTGTGCTGGCATATATTTATATGGCTTCCGTTGCTCTCGCAGCAGTTTTTTGGATCGCAGGAAAATTTTACGTAGGGTAAGTTTAGTTGCGGCTTTATTTTTCAAACCATTTGTACATGTAATACATAATTAGGAGAAGAACGATGACATAAGAGTAGGCTTTTAAAGCAATAAAGACTCCATAAGTAAACAAGGGAATAAGGCAAATTCTTTTGAGGGTTAACCTTTGCTGAGGCGTCATGGCCTTCCAGTTGATATCTCTCCATTGGAAAATCTTTTTCATTCAATCAAGTAGGAGTTGGTAGGTCATCATTCAGGATAATCTTTTTGTATCCTTAGTCTTGAAACTTTTATGATCCTGGCTGGATTGATTCATGAGCCTTGGTCTAGGAGGAAAACTTTTTCTAACTTTAGTTAAATCCATTTAGCTAGGTTTCAAACCATTGGTTTAATTTCTTCTATTCATCTAGCCTTCTGTCGGTTTATATGCCTAAGGCTTAAGTATATTTTTATACGCTCAAGAATTGATCAACTATTGCTTTACTTAAGTCATTTGTTTTCCCACTAGCAACTATGCCTCCTCTCTGCATTGCGTAATAACGATCTGATTGCCGAACAAAGTGTAGATGTTGCTCTACAAGTAAAACGCCTATACCCGTTTCTCTTATGATTTTTTTTATTGCCAACTCAATATCTTGAACAACACTTGGCTGGATACCTTCAGTTGGCTCATCTAATAAAAGGAGTTTTGGCTTGCCCAACAATGCTCTTGCAATAGCAAGTTGTTGTTGTTGACCTCCACTTAGATCCCCCCCCTTACGGGTTAAAAATTCTTTTAAAATAGGAAATAACTCATAAACGAAATCATCAATTTTTGCATTCCTATTAAGACCACCTCTTGCCAAAGCCTCCATCCCAAGGTGAAGGTTTTCTTCAACAGTGAGTTGCGGAATAATTTCGCGTCCTTGAGGAACATACCCCACCCCTGACTGTGCTCTTTTATGAGGAGCCTTTCTTTTAAGGTGTTCTCCATTGAATATTATTTCTCCATTCCTTGGGGTTAATAACCCTATTAGAGATTTAAGAAGAGTAGTTTTACCAACGCCATTGCGGCCTATTAAGCAAACCATTTCTCCAGAGCTGATTGTCATATCAACCCCCCTAAGAATATGACTTTCCCCGTAATAAGTGTTTAGCCCATGAATTTCTAGAAGTGTCATTCAACTTCCTCTTCTTGCTGACCTAAATAAACTTCTATTACTTTTGAATTCTTTTGAATCTCTTCCATAGGGCCTTCGCATAAAACGTGCCCCTGGTGTAGGACAGTTACTCGACTTTCGAGTCGTCGGATGAAATCCATATCGTGATCGATTACTAAAACTGTGTGATCGCCAGATAAAGATTTTAGAAGATCTGCAGTCAACTCAGATTCTTCGTCAGTAAGACCCGCTACTGGTTCGTCGACAAGTAATAGATCCGGGTCTTGGCCAACTAGCATAGCAATTTCGAGCCATTGCTTCTGACCATGAGAGAGTAAACCTGCAGCAACATTTGTCCGTGATTGTAGATTCACAATGTTGATTAGTTTATGTATTTGACCTCTTTCACGTTGGGTTAGCTTATTAATTAGAAGTTCCCAAGGTTGCTTAGGTTTACTGACTGCAATTGCAAGATTTTCATGAACAGTCAATTTTTGAAAAATACGTGGGCTTTGAAACTTCCTTCCAATGCCAAGTCTTGCAATTCTGTGTTCTCGTATCCCAAGAAGTGACTTCCCTTTAAAAATAACGTCTCCAGAAGATGGTTGAATTTTTCCAGTAATTACATCGAGAAAAGTTGTTTTTCCTGCTCCATTTGGTCCTATTACGGCTCTAAGTTCTCCTGGGTCAAGAGTAAGGTTGAGATCATTAAGAGCAAGGAAGCCTTCAAAATTTACTGAAACCTTACGCAGTTCAAGTAGTTGCTTATTCATAGGTCACCTCGTCTTTTCCTTTCCCTAGAAGACTTGGATAAGTGGTGATTGGGCGAGAAATTCCTAATCGAGTAAGAACATTTCTAGGGCCATTCCCTTGAAACCATCCTAATAATCCTTCAGGCAAGGCAGTAACCACAAAAATAAACATTCCACCCTGTATAAACATCCAGCTTGCAGGCAAGGCTTCACTTACAAGACTCTTTGCGTAATTAATAAGCACCGCTCCGAGAATAGCTCCAAGTAGTGTTCCTCGGCCTCCGACAGCAACCCAGATAACCATTTCAATTGAAAATGGAACCGTCATGAATTGAGGGGAAACTATTCCAGATTGAACAGTGTAAAGAGCTCCTGAAATGCCTGCTAATCCACCAGCAATTGAAAAGACAATTGTTTTAAAAAGAGTAGTGTTATAACCGGCAAATCGAATTCGCGGTTCATCATCTCTAATGCCTACTAAAACATTGCCAAAACGATCTGAAACAATCCAGCGAGTGAAGAACCAAGCCAATATTACTAATAAAGCTGTAACCCAGAAAAACAAACGTTGCATAGAATCAGATCCAACCATCTGCCCAAAGAGTTCTGTGACATCAGTCTTTAGACCATTAGTGCCGTTGATCAGTTTTTGTTGGCCATTGAAGAAATTAAAGAAAACTAATAAAGCTGCTTGAGTGAGGATTGAAAAATAAACACCTTTAATGCGATTACGAAAAACTAAAAAGCCAAGGATTCCAGCGACTAAAGAAGGAATTAACCAAATCGCTATGGATGTAAAAGCTGCTGATTTGAAAGGTTCCCAAAAGAGAGGTAAGTTTTTAACCCCATATAAACTAAAGAATTCTGGAATTTTGTTAGGGAGATTAAATGAACTATTTAGTTGCAAAAACATTGCAGCACAATAGCCTCCCAATGCAAAGAAGATTCCTTGTCCGAGACTAAGGAGTCCAGTAAACCCCCAAATCAGGTCGACTCCCAGTGCAACAATTGCCAGGGAAAGATAACGGCCAAGAAGGTTGAGCCGGAACACCGGTAATACAGAAGGGGCTGCAATTATTGCTGCAATAATTGCGATCCAGATAACCAAGGTAACTAAACGTCTCTTCTTAAGAGTGATTTCCATAATTAACTCTCTATCATCCTTCCCTTTTGAGGGAATAATCCTGAAGGCTTGAATTGCAGGAAGACCACGATTAAAGCAAAAACCAAAACTCTGGCCATACTTGTTGTGGCAAAGAAGTCGACTGTTGATGAAAGCGGTGCAGGCATATCAGGCCATATCGAGAGCAATCTGCCGGCACCAATTAAGTCCGTCATGATTCCTATTGCAAAGGAGGCAATAACTGTCCCAAACATGTTCCCAACACCTCCAAGGACAACAACCATGAAACACCCGACTATGTAGCTTGCTCCAACATTTGGGCCGACAGACCCGAGTAGTGAAACAGCTACTCCTGCGACGCCGGCAAGTCCTGATCCAATCCCAAAAGTAATTACATCTACTTTTTGAGTAGAGATACCAAGACACTCACTCATCGATCGATTTTGAGTGACAGCTCGTATACGCATACCCCAGGCACTTTGGTTTAAGAACCAGGTAACGGAACAAACCGCAATGATTGTGATGACAATAATTACAAGACGTGTAATTGGGAAAGTTATTCCTCCAACATCAAATCCACCACGCATCCATGCTGGTGCGGTAACATCAACGTTTCTTGCACTAGAGCGACCTAATCGACTTATAGATGTTGCTAACCAACTCGAGGAGATTAATCCAAGCACAACCGAGATCCCCCAACTGCCTGCTTTCACTATCTTGCTTCGGCTGTTAGTAAGTAGTTGGGTTGGGGTGAAGAGAGGAATAATGAAACCACTTAACAATGTAATTACAAGCCCACTTGCATATGCCAAAGGAATACTTCTGACAAACTGTTGGAGGATAAGACTTACTCCCCATGTCGCCAGCAATGTTTCTAAAGGTCTCCCATAGAGCCTTCTAATTACCGAGCGTTCTAAAAGTATTCCTACAAGAGCTGCAACTACAAAAGCAACTAGTAACGATACGATTACATATGAGTTGTAAAAAGGTTTGAGTATAGGAAGCCTGAAGACTAGTTGTGTTACGTATGTGGAATATGCACCCAGCATCATCAATTCTCCATGGGCAAGATTAATTACACCCATTAATCCAAATACAATTGCTAGGCCGAGGGCAGCTATAAGTAAAACAGAACCAATAGCTACCCCATTAAATAGACTTTCAAGAAGTAATTGCACTATTAGAAAAAGAGTCGTAAGTAATAATGGAGAAACCTTCGATTGGTTTCTCCATGCAGTTGAAAGGGGGCTCGAAAGATAGTCTATTTAAAAGCGATATCTTTCTCCTTTGCGCGCGTTAGTCCAGTCACATGCGTAACCTTTAGAGCTTGGCTCAAATTGATTCCAGGCTTGGGGTGCAATTGGCCCATTCGTTGATTCGAGAATCTTGAATTGTCCACGGGAAGTTATTTTGCCAATACGTACTGTCTGAGAAATGTGGTGATTGGGCATCACCTCAACCGGACCTTGTGGAGCATCGAATTTGATACCCACAAGAGCTTTACGAACAGCATTGTCATCGAATGTTCCTGCTTTTTCGACGGCTGCTTTCCACAAGTAGACCATGTTGTATGCAGATTCTTGTGGGTCAGCAACAACTCGGTCAGCACCCCATCTCTTTTGGAAGTTTTTGGCAAACTTTTTGGATGCAGAACTATTAATAGACATCATGTAGTTCCAGGCTCCGTAATGGCCTTCTAAGAACTCTGGACCAATAGTACTTATTTCTTCTTCAGCAATGGAGTAACTCATTACGTAGTAGCCATTCTTGGGTGTAATACCTACATCTTGAATTTGCTTAAAGAAAGCAACGTTTTGATCCCCATTCAATGTATTGATTATAACGCCGCCGTTAGGAAGGGCTTTTTTGATTTTGGCAATAATTGGAGCAACTTCTGTATTTCCCAGAGGTAAATAATCTTCCCCAACTACCTTTCCACCTAGAGACTTCACTTGTTCTTTAGTGATGGTGTTTGATGTACGTGGGAAGACGTAATCAGACCCAACCAGGAAGAAAGGCTTTCCTGCAGCAGGTGAGCGCTTAAACATGAACTCTGTTGCTGGTTCAGATTGTTGATTAGGAGTTGCGCCAGTATAAAAAATGTTGTTAGAGCATTCTTGACCCTCGTACTGAATTGGGTAGTAAAGGAATGCATCCTTTGATTCATATACAGGAAGCATCGCTTTACGACTAGCCGAAGTCCAACCTCCAAATACAACAGGCACTTTGTCCTGAGTAATCAATTTTTTCGATTTTTCGGCGAATGTTGGCCAGTCAGAGGCCCCATCTTCAACGATGTATTTTATTTCGTATTTTTTGCCGCCAACCTCTATACCCCCTGCAGCATTGATCTCTTCGATCGCCATTTTTTCTGTGTCAACCAAAGTGGATTCCGAAATTGCCATCGTTCCACTTAATGAATGAAGAATCCCAACGGTTACTTCTGCATCGCAATCAGCGCAGCCAGAAGATTGGTTTCCACTTCCACATGCAGTCACTGATGCTCCAAGAGCAAGAGAACTTAAGGCGATAAAAAAGCGCTTGGTCAAAGTCATAATTCCAAAATTTGGATGGAGAACGTTGCTCACGGTCTCGGAACGTAATAGCAACTGCAATGAATGTTTTGTATCAAATCGAACCTTTTTCAAGGCGTTCCTTCGTTGATCCTTAATTTGGTATTTGTTGCAACAAAAACTCGACTACTTGATCAAGCCCCTTTCCGGTGTGGAGATTCGTAAAGCACCAAGGGCGCTCTTTTCGCATCCTTGAGGTATCTTTATTCATTATTTCAAGGCTTGCTCCAACCATTGGAGCAAGGTCGATTTTGTTGATTACAAGTAAATCTGAGCGAGTAATTCCAGGCCCACCTTTTCTAGGAATTTTGTCCCCTGCAGCAACATCTATTACATAAATAGATATGTCAACCAGCTCAGGACTGAAGCTTGCCGCAAGATTGTCACCACCACTTTCTACAAAAACTAAGTCCAGTTTGGGAAATTGCGTTTCCAGCTCCTCAACTGCCGAGCGGTTAATTGAACAATCCTCGCGAATAGCGGTATGAGGGCAGCCACCAGTCTCAACTCCTCGGATTCGCTCAGGTTCTAGTGCCCCAGCCTTTGTAAGGTATTTTGCGTCTTCTTGTGTGTAAATGTCATTTGTCACAACAGCTAGTTGCAACTGATCCCTAAGGTATTTGCAAAGAGCTTCTACTAGGGCAGTTTTCCCTGATCCAACTGGCCCAGCTACCCCAACACGTAATTTGCTTCCCATTAACTTCTAAATAATTTGGAATATAATTCCTTATGTGATTGTTGAGCCATGATAGTTCCAATGTCTCCCGTCCAAAGATCATGGGGATTCTGATTTAATAACAGCGCAGTTTGGGAAGCTATCAAAGGAAGTAATTGATACTGCATGTGTTGAACTTTGTTAGGCCCAAACGGTAATAAGCGCAAAGTAGCACTCAGTTGATTTGCGATCCAGCTATACAAATAACCTTGAACTACGTCAACTTTAGGTAGTGAAAAGCTTAATCCTGCCCAGGACCAAGCTATTGGCCAAGCTAAATTCTTTTTTTTGTTTGGCAATGGATGATTTAGATCCGCAAGTAGTTGCAATAATGATGTTCCCATTTGCTTTTGTTGCAAACGAACCTCTTTAGAGTCTCGCAAGGCTAAGAGCCAAGAATTCCATTCATAAATTTGTTTTTCTGTTTGGGATGTTTGTACTTTTTTCCAGTTGTCCAAACAATCCATCATTGGTGAGATTGAAGCGGCTTCAATACGGAGCTGGCCTCTAAGTAATTCGCTTTCTAACCAATTAAAGACTTCTGATTCGGTTAGTAATTTTTTTTCTTGTGCCATGAACTCAATACCTTCTGAATAGCTAAAGGCACCAACAGGTAAGGCAGGGGAAACAAGTTGAAAAATTGCAGGTGAAGTCATTTATGAGGATCTGAATAGGCCCCAGATTCCGGTTGAAAAGGTCGGCTCACATTTTTTAAAATAAGCCCTCTTTTCTTGAGCATTAATTCAAGAACAGGGTCTTTTAAGAAAAAAAGCTGTTGATCTTGAATTTCAAGATCAACATGACGATTACCTAAATGATATGAAGCTTTGGCTAACTCTAAAGAAGAGCTTGATTCTACTTGAATTAACTCTTCAATGGCTGCTTTTACTTCTATTAAGGGAAATTTTTTATCACTAGTAAGGATCTCTCCTGGGCGTAGAGGACCTTCCCTTGGCAATTGAAGTAAGACATTAATGCCGCAGGTAGTCTTTCTTAGCCCCCTTAGCTTGGTTCGTTGTTCTGCAGATAGAGGAAGGAATAGAAGCTTTTCATCCTTAACTTTTTCAATTCTTTGCGTAAGAAGGATTGGTTGGTTTGCCACCTCTAAGAAAACTCGCTTTGTTTTAACTAATCAAGCTTAGAAAGAAGCCGATTTCTACTAAATTGGTTAAATGAATCAATTTTGAATTATCTTGAGATGAGCCAAGAAGATACGGCTTGGCATGGGATGTGTGATTTGAACTTCCTAAATAGAGACGACTCTAAAAGTTCAGACCCTTACACTATTCATCAGGGAACCTATAAGGCTCCTTTCAAATTATTACGAGCCTCACAGAAGGCAGATGGCAGGTGTGAATTACCAATTTTGCATACTGCTGGAGGGTTGGTTGGTGGCGATCAGTTGACGTTGAAGGTGGTAGCCAATCGTAGAACTCGTTCTCTTTTGACGAATGTCGCGGCACAAAAGGTGTATGGAAGTGTTGGCCGGTTAAAAGATCACCCTGAAGGTAAATGGGCTACTCAAAATTGTTACTTTTTTCTTGATGAAGATTCAGACCTTGAGTGGATGCCTCAAGAAGTCATTGTTTTTGCTAATGGTCTTTTTGAACAACGCATGCATGTTGAACTTTCCCCATCAGCAAGCTTTTTAGGTGTTGAAGTGGTTCGATTGGGGAGAACTTCTTTGGGGGAAACACTGGATTCAGGATGTTGGCGTTCTGGTCTGGAGATATCACGTCATTTTGGGCAAGAGAAGAGATGGGAATTTATTGATCGCTTAGAACTAAGCGGAGATGCTTTGACTGCAAAGCATGGCATGGATAGCCAGCCTGTCCTGGGATCGCTGGTTTGGGCTGCACCGACATCTCTCACTCAAGAGAAGATAGATCAGCTTTTAGAGGTATGTCGTAAAAAAGGAGATGTGCGAGAAGGAGCAATGAGCTTGAGTTCAATTAATCATGGCATTTCCGCTAGATATCTTGGCCGGTCCACACAAGAAGCAAGATTCTCGTTCTTTCGAATCTGGATGCATATTAGAAAGTTTCGGTCTTTACATTCTCCGGAGTCTTTACGGGTTTGGCCTATGCAGGAGGATCCTTCTTTTTAAATTATGTCTGGTTTAGATGGTTTTAATCAAACTAATTGCAAGAATGGGATTGGATAGGTTTTTGAATGCACTTAAGCCCTCAAGAAAAAGACAAACTACTGGTTGTTACGGCTGCTCTGCTTGCGGAACGAAGGATGACTCGTGGTCTGAAATTAAACCACCCGGAAGCTGTTGCTTGGCTTAGCTTTCAAGTGCTTGAGGGGGCTCGGGATGGCAAAAGTGTCTCAGAGTTAATGGCCGAAGGGACTACGTGGCTAAAGCGTGAGCAAGTGATGGAAGGAGTCCCAGAGCTGATTGATGATGTTCAGATTGAGGCCGTATTTCCAGATGGGACGAAACTTGTAACTCTCCATGATCCAATTCGCTGAAAATTAAAAATGTCCCATTTAATTCCTGGTGAGTTGTTTCCCGAAAAGGGAGAAATAGAACTAAATCTTGGGAGACCGGTCACAACTCTTTCTGTCTCAAACAAGGGTGATCGACCAGTACAAATTGGATCGCATTTTCATTTCTATGAAGCAAATCAAGCTCTTGATTTTGAACGAGAGCTGGCTCTTGGTAAACGACTCGATATCCCAGCAGGGACAGCAATTCGTTTTGAACCAGGAGATAGACGTGAGGTAAAACTTGTCCCTTTTGGGGGAAAGCGTATTGTTTTTGGTTTTAACGGTTTGATAAATGGTCCTTTGGATTGATTGAACTATGCCTTATAAAATTTCTCGACGTGCATATGCTGAGACTTATGGTCCAACCAAAGGGGATCGACTGAGATTAGCCGACACAGATCTAATCCTTGAGGTTGAAGAGGATTACACCCACTATGGGGATGAAGTTAAGTTTGGCGGGGGAAAAGTTATTAGAGATGGCATGGGGCAATCTCAACAAACTAGAGATAATGAAGTAGTCGATACAGTAATAACTAATGCCTTGATTTTGGATTGGTGGGGAATTGTTAAAGCCGATGTAGGAATTAAAGATGGGAAAATTGTTGGCCTCGGGAAGGCTGGTAATCCAGACGTCCAGGAAGGAGTTTCAATTGTTATTGGTCCAAGTACTGAGGCGATTGCAGGAGAAGGTTATATTTTGACGGCAGGGGGTGTTGATAGTCATATCCATTTTATTTGCCCACAACAGATAGAGACTGCTCTTTCGAGTGGTATTACAACAATGATTGGAGGAGGTACCGGACCTGCCACAGGAACAAATGCCACCACGTGCACGCCTGGCTTGTTTCATATTCAGCGAATGCTCCAAGCGGCTGAAGGTTTACCGGTAAACCTTGGTTTTTTTGGAAAAGGAAATGCAAGCAGTCACCCTGCAATAGAAGAGCAAGTTTTGGCAGGTGCTTGTGGTTTGAAGCTCCATGAGGATTGGGGTACTACACCTGCATCAATTGATTGCTGTTTACAAGTTGCTGACCAAATGGATGTTCAGGTTTGTATCCACACTGACACTCTTAATGAGGCAGGATTTGTTGAAGATACTATTAAGGCTATTAATGGCAGAACTATTCATACATTTCATACTGAAGGTGCAGGTGGTGGCCATGCTCCAGACATCATAAAAATTTGTGGAGAAGCTAATGTGCTTCCAAGTAGTACAAATCCCACAAGACCATACACCATTAATACTCTTGAAGAGCATTTAGATATGCTCATGGTTTGTCATCACTTGGATCCTAAGATTCAAGAGGATGTTGCCTTCGCTGAATCACGTATAAGGAGAGAAACGATTGCTGCTGAAGATATCCTCCATGATGTAGGAGCTTTTTCAATTATTGCAAGTGACTCTCAAGCAATGGGAAGGGTAGGAGAAGTAATTAGTAGAACTTTTCAGACAGCTCATAAAATGAAGGTTCAACGCGGACCTCTTCCAGAGGACATAGAACGTAATGACAACAATCGTTTAAAACGTTACATCGCGAAAGTGACAATTAACCCAGCAATTGCTCATGGAATGAGCAATCATATTGGCTCAATAGAAGTAGGTAAGCTAGCAGATATAGTGCTTTGGAAACCAGGTTTCTTTGGGATAAAACCAGAACTGGTTTTAAAGGGAGGGAGCATAGTTTGGGCACAGATGGGTGATGCCAATGCCTCAATTCCAACACCGCAACCTGTTCATGGAAGACCAATGTTTGCTTCCTTCGGAGCTGCTATTGCTCCCAGCTGCATTACATTTATAAGCAAAGTTGCCATGGATGCGGGAGTGCCGCAAAAACTTGGGTTGAGAAGGCATTGTTTGCCAGTTGAAAACACTAGGGAAATTTCTAAGAAAAATATGCGCTGCAATGATGCGCTGCCTTCTTTAAAAGTTGACCCGCAAACCTATCAAGTATTTGCTGATGGGGAATTACTTACTTGTGAGCCGGCAGCAGTCCTACCTCTTGCTCAACGATATTTATTACTTTGATAATAGTATCTTTCAAAAAGTCTTTAGAACAAGAAATAAACTGGTGAAATATTTTCTTTTGGATGCTTAGTTAAGTTTTTGTAATTGATTTTTTTAGAACAGAAATATCCTTATCTTGGTGGCCTTCTTTTATTAGGGTTTCTTCTAATTCTTTTACTTTTGATGTTATTGGAAGATTTAAACCTAATTCTTCTGCTGTTCTTAATGCAATGGATAAATCTTTGTGGTGTAACTTTAATTTAAAGCCTAATGGATAATCATCTTTGAGCATTGATTGGGAACGATGCGAGAGTGCCCAAGAGCTAGCAGCCCCTTTTTGAAGCGCCTTGATGACTATATCCATTGGCAGTTTTAATTCTTGTCCTAAGGCAATTGCTTCTGCAACTGCCACATAACTTCCAGCAACGAGGATCTGGTTAATAGCTTTTACCTCTTGACCTTTGCCAACCTGTCCAAAAGGGTAGACAGAACTTGCTATGGCTTTAAAAATTGAACCTACATCCTTGAATGATTCATTTTCAGCGCCTAGGAAAATAGTTAGGCTACCTGCTTTAGCCCCTTCTGTTCCTCCCGTTACTGGAGCATCAATATAGGAAATCTCTTTAGGGGCAAGTTTGGCTGCAAATAATCTCGCCTTTTCAGGACTGATTGTGGAAAAATCAATTACAACTTGTCCTGGCCTAAGGCTACTTTCAGCCCCTTCAGGACCAAACAAAACTTCCTCTACTGCATCCTCATCACTCACACAAATCAGAAAAAAATCACCTCCTTCAGCTGCACTTTTTGGTGAAGAACAACGCTTTGCTCCATCTAATTCTTGACTTCTTTCTGCTGTTCGACTCCTTGTATGAACCTTTAAAGGAAAACCGGCTCGAAGTAGGTTTGCTGCTATTGGCAGGCCTATCGCCCCTAGGCCAACAAAGCCTAAGCAGGGCTTTGTATTTAGATTTTTCAAAGTCATTTCAAGCTTTGAGCTTTCTCTATATTATGAAGGCCTAAGGGATAGCTCCTTGATATTTTTGCAAGGCATGTGATTTCATCAAAATCAACAATAGAAATTTTATTTACTGTTAGAGAACATATTAATTTTGGTAGAGAAGGAATGAGGCCCACTTTACTTTTAGCTTCATGGTACCCATAGACTAAACTTATATGCGGCGAGAAGATTTTAGTTGAATCTAAATGATTAATTCTCAAGATTTCTTCTCTAAAGGAATCTAATTTATTTGACCTGGCTAAGGAAATAAAAAATGATTCAAAGAATTTTTTTTTATGTTCATATTTAATGGCATCTACCTTAAAGGGTGATTGGTTGCTGCAGAATTTATGTATTTTTTGGAGTGCAGATTGTTCTAACTTAACGAAAGGACCTGCTAGGGTTATATGTATTGGAAAAGATACGCTTCTTAGTTTGGTTTTTACTTTATCTTGAATCTCTTCCAGGTGTTTTTGATCTAGTTCGCTGAATTGAGCCCAAACCCAAAAAGCTTTGGTTATTCTTTCCATGGTTTTTATTTATATTAGAATTTTGAAGAAAGATTTCTGGGATTCTTTATTTAGCATCTGTTGTAGGTTTCGTCCATTTGTTTTAATGATTGCAGTTCAGTACAAGAAGCTTCATAAGAAAGTCCCCCTAAACCATCGCATTCTGCATAAAACCATTTCGGAGACTGGCAATTATCAACGACAAGTGCACCCTCTTCTCCTATAAATCCGCCTGAGCATAATATTTTATTGTCGAAATCGTTTTGGCCAAAATTTGAGTAACTGGAAGTTGCCAATGTACCTATGATGTAACTAATCAACTCTTTACCAATATCAACTCGTTGTAGGTCTATATATTTGTTGGCTTTTATTTTTTTCAGAGCCCCAGATTTTAGAAGTGAGTGACCAATTAGAAATATTTTAAAATTCTTATGAATTAAAGGTAGAAAGTCAGATATATCTTCTGATATATCACTACAGGAAATGATCACTCCTTGAGTATTTATAAAAGTATGCTCAATATGACGTACTAAATCTGGCGATACAATCGTATGTGCTGGCTTAGTAAGAATTATGGAATTTACAACTGCAATAGCCTTATTAATATCTCGATTAAAGCATTTTATTTTAACGCCAGATTCCGTAAGGGCCTTTATGAGTTTTGATCCAATATTACCCGTACCGATTAAACCTAACTTTAAACCGGAAATATCCATATACTGCCTAGTTAGTTCTTTCCAGGTTGCACTTACTGTTAGATCATTTAACTTTATAGGATAGAGAGCCAACTTATCTTGAAGGCCCGTTTCATTTATAGACAATCTAATACTTTTGAAGAGATTATTTAGTTGGTCAGCCTTATTTGTAATGTTAAGAGGTTGCTTCTTTTCTAGATCTACAAATAAATGAGAGCTCGTTTCCGAGACTAACCTTACAAAATCAGCGTAATCAATTTTTTCTGAGCAAAGGAGCGAAACAATTTGATAATCTCCAATCTCTCGAACAGCTGTTGTTTTTATTCGATCTTCAAAAATCCTCCCTACAGAATTTGATAACACAATGATTCTCTCCATATTTATAATTAATCCAGGATTTCTATATCATCTATGCTAACAGGCTGATTCTTACTTACAACCTTTTTTATCCTTAGTGCGCACCTCGGTAAAATGGCATGGAAATCACTATATCCCTCAGGTGGTGCAAGTGCAATTAGGTCGTCAGTGTGAATCAGATCACCAACTTTTAGATTGTGTGGGAACCTAAGAGATTTTTTTTGCATTGCAAATGTTATTTGCTCACTTGGGTGAATAACCTTTCTTTTTTTAGAAGTTGATTTTGAGACTAGATGTAATTGCTTAGAAAGCTCTAATGTTTCTTTCGGTCCAATTGACATTTTATTGTCCGGACCTGGCAGATGTTTGTTAGTTGTAAAGTGTCTTTCTATATAGGCTGCGCCTGCAGCCGTAGCTAAAAGACTTGTTAAAATACCTTCAGTATGGTCAGAATAGCCTATACAACAATCTGTAATTTCTCTAAGATAACTAATCTCTCCTAAATCTATATCTTCAAGCCTGGCTGGATAAGAGCTTCTACAACTCATTAGCATGACTTCTGTTTGTTTTGAATACCTTGATATTGATCTTTTGACTTCTTCTATATCACTCATTCCTGTTGAAATGATTACCGTTTCGAAACCCAGCGAATTAATTGCCTTGTGCAGCTTAAGGTTATTGCAATCCATTGAAGCAATTTTAACTATTTTTTGACCAATGCTTCTTATGTAAGAAGCAGATTTAATATCAAAAACTGTAAAAAATACTGGCAAGTTAATTTCTTTACCATGGTCAATCAAATCTAAACATGAATTTTCATTTAATCTTGCTCTTTCAAAAATATCATTTAGAGACATTTCAGTTCCATCTGCTGTTTCATGTAAGTATTCAGTTAGTGAGTTTTTTTCAACTCTCGCATCTTTTTGATAGTACTGGAATTTTGCAAAGTCAGCTCCTGACTCCTTCGCTGCTTCCATCATTGCCTTTGCAAGGCTTATATCCCCATTGTGATTGATACCAATTTCTGCAATTAACGGAACTCTAGAACCTGAGATATGATGAAGGCTTGATAAAGTAATGTACTCAGAGTTAGAATCCTTTGATTCATTCTGCTTGGTTGGTGATAAATGAACTAATGAATTACTTTTTTTACTGATTGAAGTTATTAACGGAACACTATAAATGTTTTCTTTTGTTATTTTTTTGAGCAAGCTATTAATTAAACCTTTACTCTTTCTAAAAATTATTTGCATATCTGAATAATGAAACTCTCCACCCGTACCAATCACATGTAAGTTTTCAAAATAGGCAACTCGAGAATTGTATTTTGCTAAATTTGCTCTAAACTTAGTATCTTGAATTGGATAAACACATCTTTCAATATTCTCAGTACTAAATTCAGAGATATAGCCTGTAGAGTTAAAATCTTTCTGTCTAGATAGCCAGTCAAGAATCTCATCGAAGCTCTCTTCTGAAGAAGGTATATTTCCTTTGCTTGCAAATGTGTTCTCTACACATAAAAAGGCAAAACCCTCTGGGCCAAGGTGTTTTGAAAAAGTAGTTGGTTCAGTGATCCGATTAAATGAAAGGCTTTTATCACTACAATATACCCAATTAAAATCTTTTGGTAGGATTCGATTATTCTTAAAGAATAGATATCTTGATCTAACACCTCTAAATTCTAAGTCTAATTCTTGACCTATAAATCGAGCTAGTGTTGTTGCTGGGATTGTTGAGACAACAATATCTCCAGGTGAAATTTCTATTTTTTCCTCTTTGTTGAAAACTAAAGACCTTATTTTATCTTCAGAATAATTGACCTTGCTAAGCTTTTTATTCATTTTTAATTTAAAATCCTCAGATTTTCTGAGGATTTCAACTATTCTATGATAAAAACAACCGGTACCAAGCTTCCCAACCTTTACGAAAGGTTTTGTATAAAATGGTCCGCTACTCTCTCTTAATTCTATTCTTTGAGGCGCCCAATCTGCTAACATTTTATCAGTTTTAATACCCCAAACCTTTTGGGGATAATCTGTAAAGAATAGTTTGCTTAAAGTCTTTCCTACTTTTCCTTCCATAAACTCTTTGAAACTAGATGAGGATCTAGATTTATCTTTTTCTTTTATAGATTTGTATTCTTCTAATATCTGATTCAAAATACTTTTAGGTAGATTATTTCTAAGCGTTTCAAATGATATGGGATAGTCGAAAAGTTTATTTGGGTATTCTTTTATGATATTACAAGAAGTGTAATTACCAGGTATTAATAGATCATCTCCTATGCTCCCCCAGTCCTTTGCGATTTCTTTATCTGATGTATGAAAGATATGTGGGCCTGTATCTAGTATGAAACCTTTATGCTCCCATGATCTGGCCATCCCACCTATTTTGTCGGTCATTTCATAGATAGTGATTTCTTTTATGCCAGAAATTTGTGCATAATATGCTAATGATATTCCTGCTGGACCAGCACCAATAATATGAATAGCTCCCATAGAAATTACTTAATGTGAATTAATGGTCAAATTACTAAGAAGAAGCTTCGTCATGCTGTGTCATAACCACGCATTTATCATTAGACAATACTCGGCTTAACTCTACATGAGCTATTAATGTTACTAATTTAAAAAAAAATATAATTCTAATTTCACAAATTGTTGAATCTAATTCTAATCATTCGGCTTTTAACATATTTGACTTACTATAATCACCAATAAGATTAGTTAATCTGACTACCATATTCCTATCTTGATTAGCATATTTTGAGCAAAATAAGCTTCTAATTTCTTGGGTTTTTCTATTTAGCCACCAAGTATTAACATCATTCCAAAACCTTTTAAGATGATTGGCAGCATCTGTAGGGTCATCAAAGAAAATATTTACTTCTTTAAGTAATTTAAAGTCCATAATTGCATCCTCCCTGATTTCCCAGTGCTTTGGGTCCCAAAATATTATTGTTGGTATGTTTAATGCTAATGATTCCAAAAAAGTTGTACAATTATATGTGCTTATGTAAATACGTGTATCTTTTAGAAGTTCTTTTATCTGCACTTCTCCTGAATTTATATATATATTTTTGTACCTATCCTTCCATCTTTCATATTGACATAATCTGAAGTCACATCTTCCCAGCCTAACAATTAATTTATCCTGTATTACCTTTGGTAGAGTATCTACAAATTTAAATTGATTGTTTAGGTATTCCTCCCATTGACCAGAACCTATTGTACTACTAAACATTGCAAAACTATACCTAGAATAACTCCATTGAACTAATAGGACATTTTTTCTTCTTTTAGATTCATTTTCTCTTCTTACTTTAGAAGGTAATGACCGTAACATACCTATTGAAATACATTTAGAAGAATCACCAGGTGTATTCCAGCCCCATGTTAGAAAATTGTTTGAAATTTTTTGAGCATGATCCTCTTCAAATACCCACTTGCAAATTCCATAGGAGCCTCCATGCTGGCCTATGAATAGAGGAATTCCTCTTTCAACTTGACTTGCTGTCCATGCTTTAAAGAAGTCATCATTGAAGAAAGCTCCACCTGTAAAAATAGACTTAGGATTTTTAGGCCATAGTGAATTTGCGGTTAAATTTACAAGGCTTTTGTAACCTTCTAAATATATCCTAGGCATAAACCTAGGTAAAAATGTTTTTAGTAGCTCTATGAACTCTGTGCATTCTTTATGATCTTGCGTAATAGTGACAACCCAACTTCTAGCTTTTTTGGAAAATTGGTTCCCTTTTATTTCTGGCCTTTCCCATGATATCGGCCTGTTCCTAAGACGAAGATGAAGCTCAACTAGCTTGAATAAATCCATGTAGGTATCAATAATCAGATGTGAGTCTTTACGATTCAACCTCATCAATAAATTTTTTATAAATGTCTTCAACTTATTTTTTCTCGATTCAAAGATTAATTCATTCTCCAATTTTTCGTCACAATCAGCCTCCGCTTCTATTTCCCCTACATAACATATTTCTTTTCCCATAAATTTAATAATCTCCCCACACATCATTTCGTTCCACTTGTCACCTACTATCAGACTGTGGAACTCTTGGTAGTCATTAGCAGCAAGATCTTCTTCGGAAACTTGAATTATATTGGTTTTATTTATTTCATGCTTTTTAAATGCTTCCTTAAGCATGAACCATCTGTCATATAGAATATAAATGAACATTCCAAGCCAAGGACCTATAAGTATTCGCCAATATCTAACAGAATAATTTGTATTATGCTTTTTATTTAAAATTAACGCTAATTCCTCTAAAACTGATTCATACAGAATTAATAGTGATTTGTAATCTTTAAATAATTTCTCTCGATCGTCCCAATGATATTTTAAGGTTGTGTGTTCTAGATTTTCCCATTTTTTTCTTCTTGAGTATATTTTACACCATTCACCTAGAAATAATACACTTGCCTTTTCTTTTGGCCATGTTTTTTCGACCCCACTTGTGACTAAAACTTTTTCCATGCTCTACCAACTATATTCTAACCATCATAAACTATAAACTCATTTTACGATTTACACGAATTACCTTCATCCTTTTGCACTCTTCATTATTCCAACACCTCTAATCCATAAATACTAGTTGAAAAAAATTATTTCTAACAGACAACGACATTGTCTTATTGATACTAATTTTATTTTTTGAACTAAAATGTTATTTTCAGCCTATGACCCAGTAGCCTATCCAATCAGGTTGCATGTTAACAGATCTATTCTGAGGATCTTTCTCTAACACTACTGTGTAATTCTTTACTCTGTCAATCTTATATAGATTGTCTTTGTGAACCTGCTTCATTGGTTCGGTCCATTTCTTTTGAGCTTTGTTCTTTGCTTTTTTCGCTGAATCTGCTACTACGATTTCTAAATGATGCTTTTCAAGCATTTCACTTTCTTTATATCCTCCAAGATTTACAAGCCAGAGTTCATTGGCTTTCCCTGTAGCCTTTGTGGCTTTCTCAACGAGCTTGACCCTGTAACCATCTACAAATTTTATTAACTTGAAGCTATCTATATGTAGGCCTCTTGATACACCTATCCATTCCGATTTCAACTCAGGAAAAGTTGATTCGAAAGTGTCACCAACGACCCATCGTATGTCATGCATCTCTATGTTCCCTCCCTTCACCCTTCCACCAAGTACTACAATGTATAGGTTCATTTATTGAGAACTTAAACGGTAATCCAATTTACAATTAATGTCAACAATAAGGAATAGTGAAAGCCAGTTAATTCTTATTTTTGATTTATTTGGTCATATGTGGCTTAATTAACCCAGCTGTTGTATCTAATCTTTTCAATTAATAATGATTTTCATGAATATAGATTTGACTCCTGTTGTTTTTTATTTCCATCTTATTCGTTCAGGTCTGTTTTTCTCAATTCTTTTTAGGATCATAACCAAACCTGCAATGGCTAATGGACCGATTATTAAAGAAACAGCAATAAAGGTTTTTATTGCTGGGTCTAATCCAACGTGATAGTTATTTAGTGTGTCCATGATTTGTTTTTGATTATAGAGCAGAAATGTTTGCAACTATTCGCTAATTCCCTCCACATCTATATTTAATGGGATGTATGTGTTATTGGGGTACCCTGTGAGTTGCACAAGGCATCCATAAAGTACCCATTTTGTGCACACCTAAACATCCTAGTTTTTTCGCTTCAGCTTCAGCTTGAGATCTAGAGGGATAAGCATAGATGTTCTTAGATGATGAATTTGATTCATCGAATGTTTTTTGAAGGGCTGCTCCTTCAGGGCTCCATACCTTAAGACCCATAGTAGTAATTCCTGCAGAAAATATTCCCATGCCCACTATAGAAGCGTTCATTACACCCATTGCGACTACCCCAATAGATACAACTCCCATTGGAACTATTCCAATAGTGACTATACCCATTGGCACAATACCAATAGAAACTATCCCGAGTGGTGCTATACCAATAGCAATTTTTTTGGGCTTACTTCCGCAATGCTCGGTGCTTTCTGACCGTTGTTGCTTGGAGGTATTTAGATTCGACATTTTTAATGATTGTGTTGATGCTTAGAATCACCATGGTTTTTGCATGGCATCCACTTATCACCCATTTTGTGAGCCCCAGTGCAGTTAAAAGCCTCGGCAGCTTTTTCTGCTTCAGCTTTGCTATTGAATAGAGCAGGGGTTGCTTTTTTCTTTGCTTCAGTTGAACATCCACCAAAAGCTACCGTTATCAAGGTGAAGGCTAGGAGAAAAATTTTGTTCAAAGGACCTGATTTTTCTATAAATTTAGCAAGGGTAAACATGTTTTGAATTTAAATATTCTGGTATTTACATTTTTCTATCTGTCAAAATGGTCTCCTTTTTACCAACAAAATATGGATTGAACCTATTCATGATTCCTTGAATGGGCCTTTCATAAGGTTCTTACTCTTAGGCCTAAGAAATATTGTTTAATTTGTTTGCATGCCTTTAATCTAATTAGGACTTGAATCTGACATTGATTTTCTATCTCTTTCGCTGGATTAAGTGGGGTTACCTGCTGATTGATTCTGTTCTTAGCAGGTGAGATCAAAACTTTTAGCACCGAATTCCTTTTACCTTATCAATGTTGCTACAAAAATCGAGCAATATTTGGAGAAGGTCTTTTGCTTTTCATTTCTTAAGAATCACCTTTTTGTGCATGCAAATCACTTTACGAAAAAGATAATTGCCTGATGAACTCTCTTTTCTGGATCATGGTGGATGCAAAACAGTACTTCATTTAGAGGAGAATTAGTCAGTATCTAATCCTGAATTAGATTTTGATTGCTTAGATGTGTTACTTAAGCTCTGAGTCTAAAGCAATTCAGTTGAAAGCACGAAATTTACCTGTTCCACTGTCTCTGTGATTGTCTGGCAGAAATGGGAAATTGTCTTTTGGACCTAAGAGTTCATTAATGCTCTCTTGTCTTTCTGAATTTCGATTAATTCCTTCTTTATTATCCAACCCATGCTCCTCTATGGGAGCAAGTTCTGCATTAGCTACTTGGAGACAGCACATAAGTGAAAGACAAAATAAAATGCAAATAGAAGCAACTCTTCGCATTGGTTGATACATTTTCTTAGTAACAAAATGAATATTATATTCTAGCTTCTTTTTAGGGGGCACCAAGATTAAAATTTTAATAACCTCATTTCTTTTTTGCTAGGGAAATAGCCCTTCATTTGATCTCTTGAAGTGGTTGTGAATGCTTTCTCCTACAAGCTTTCTATCTTTAGAAAGATGTGAGTGCAATTAGAGGCAATATCTTTAGTATTGGATCATGAAAGCTAGTCCGATGATGCCAGATGAAAATCATCCTTGGTATTTGTTGCTGTCTTGAATCTTGTTGGATAGATAGTTCGTATTTCATACATGATGCACCTTCTAAATGGTTAAAATGAAGTCCTATAGTCTTTAATGAATTTATTTCTTGAGATATTTAATGAATACCTCCTCTTGCACGCTTCAGCTTATTTGTCCTGACCGACCTGGCTTGGTTAAGGAATTGGTCAGTTGGGTAACTGATCATAAAGGGAACATCCTTCATGCAGATCATCATACCGACAATGAAGCAGGGTTGTTTCTTAGTAGAATCGAATGGGGTTTAGATGGATTCGCAGTTGATAATGAATCTATACCCATCGAAGTTAAACAATTAGCTCGACATCTAGATGGTAAGGCCTCCGTGCATTTCTCCGATGCTATCCCTAGAGCTGCTATCTTTATTAGCAAACAAAGCCATTGCTTGTTAGATTTGCTCTGGAGAGCACGGAGCGGTGAGATTCGTATGGACATCCCTTTAGTTATCTCCAACCATCAGGATTTAGAGGGAATTTGTAATGATCTGGATGTAAACTATTACTATATCCCTAACAATTTAAAATATAAAAGTGATTCAGAAAGCAGAATGCTAGATATTCTCTTAAACCATCAAATTGAATTAGTTATTTTAGCAAAATACATGCAAGTTTTAACAGGAAACTTTATAGAAAGATGTCCTCCAATTATTAACATACATCATTCCTTTCTTCCAGCTTTTAAGGGTGCCAACCCCTACTTCCAAGCATGGCAAAGGGGAGTGAAGCTGATCGGAGCAACAGCTCATTACGTCACGGAGGAGTTAGATGATGGACCTATTATCGAGCAAACACTTGTTAATGTAAGCCATAGAGATGAGGTCTCAGACTTAATTCGTAAGGGAAGAGATACTGAGAGAGTTGCTTTAGCAACAGCTGTAAGATTGCATTTGCGACATCAAGTAATGGTCTATAGAGGTAGAACCGCAGTGTTCGCATAACAATTCGATGTTTATATAAGGCTTACACTTTATTAATAACTATGTTAAACAGTAATCATCCAATAATTAATAGATTATGGCCATAATGATTTTTCCAGGGATAACCCTTTTAATCATCTTCGGAAAGCCTGCCTTGCCTTTTCCGTTTTAATTCGCCTCTTTGTTTCTTTACCTGAATTCTACGCTTCTGAGATGAAATAGTTGGCTTTGTTGATTTCCTTTTTTTTTGAGGAGGCCTTAACCCTTCACGTAGAAGATCTGATAAATATATTAGCGCAAGTTGACGATTTTTATATTGTGAACGTTCTTTAGATACAATTATATGAAGACATCCATTAATCAAATGGCCTTTGAGGTTTCTCATTAATCTTTGCTTATAATAAACATCAAGCACATTTGAAGAAGCTAGATCGAATATAAGTTCAACTCGAGAAGACGTTTTATTAATAGCTTGACCGCCAGGACCAGTAGCCCTTGAGAAACGCCAACTTAGCTCTTTAGCTGGTATAACCAACTTAGAATTAATAGTTAAATTCATTTATTTATATTAATTGATTACGAAGAAGTAAGGGGTAATCATTAGGGTATCAGATTTTTATTAACCAGATGAGGGAAAACCAATTTGACTTATTCATAATATCTTTCCATAGAGGTTTGCTTGTTTAACGGAATGCTGTTCAATTTCAATTGAAAACATGTTTTAGATTCCTTGTCTTGCTTTGCTGAAATCATGTGATTATGATGTCCTATACAGATTGGAGCCTATTGCTCTGAATTTGATTATTCTCATTTAATCTACCTTGCAAATCAAGTTAAGCCTTTTCACTCGACTCATGGCAGTGCCTTTATTGGTATTAACTGTTAGTTGTGGGGGTTCAAACTCTTCAAAAGTTGCCCCTAATCTTTCCAATAAAGAAAAGATTAGTAAAAAAATAATGGCTGCTACTGACAAGGATCTGTTTCTCTATAAGGGAATTGGTACCACATATGTATGCAATGCCCTTAGTGTAGGCCTTAAATTCTCAAAGGCCATTGGCATTGCATCAGCAACCTATACCCAAGTACTTAATGCTAGACACGGTGGTAGAGTTGCTTCAGTAGGGGATAAAAAGCTAAGTGATGATCAACTTCTGAGTGGATCAGAACTTCAGATGGTCAAAGGATCGTATGACCATTGCCCTAAAGAAATCCCTGATGAGATAAGAGGGAAAATTAAATCAGCATTATCTAAACAATAGACAATGTAATGGTATGAGTTTCTAACAGAAAAAAGTACATATTTTGTACCCATCTGATTAATTATTAATTGTCTTTATTCAACCAAAAAGAATAATCTCGATAGAGCTAAATGGCTTTGCTTTTAACTATTAAATTGATTTGACGTTTATTAAAAAGGCTATATATTGATTGAGACCGATGAGATTTAGGGGCTAACGTAATGCTTGAATCAACTCTCACATTCTTGGCTGGCATCTTTCAAGACAATAATTTGATGATTAGGCGAATTGCTATAATCTCTATAGTCTTATATGTAGCTCTTCAACTCCTTGGTTTGGTTTTCCCCGTATTTATTACTTTAGGAATAAGCTTTTTGCTTTACAAGAAAATGACCAAGGAAAATTCGAAATCAATCGATTAAATATGTTGGTCTTTAGCCTTCTTTTTTCATTATTCATAACGATATGCCCATCTACTTCGTTTATTTGTGATGGCTCCACTCTTTATGCAACTATAAGGAATAACCTATCCGGAGACTTTGCCTTGGTTGATGATCTAGAAAACATTGATCAAGGAGCTTTTGTGGTGCTTAATTGGAAGTCAAAAAATATAATGCTGCCTATTTCATTCCAATCCGGAGAGATTACTTTTCGAGATAATAAATGGTTGTGGAGTTACCAAGATAATGAATATGGTTTGCATCTAAATAACCCTCGTTTTGCTCAATTGCTCCCAAGCGGTAAGGTTGTTGAACATGAATGCATAATACCTAAATTATCTTCTTCAGGAAGCATGAACTAGGACACTAATTTTTATTAGGTCAAAGTACATATAAACAGTAAGTTATCAGTTAATTTTGCTCTTTCATCGTATTGATAGTGCTTTTTATGTAATGACTGATGTTTCACAAAATTGTCTTATTACTGCTAGAAGCTCAATGCCTTTCAATAAAATTAGCCGATTAATTAGCTGCCGATCTCCTACGGACAATTCGTCTTCCATCGGGGGCCTCTTCCACTTTAGATCCTTTGTCAGTTGAGGCTTCGCTGTTGGATTGCTTCGGAGGCTCCTCTTCTCCTCCTTCCATTTCTAAGCAAGTTCCTACAACCATCGCTGCTTCAATGGGATTGGGCAAGTCTCCAATTGTGATGAGTGCTTTTAGCACGAGCTGCATCCGAGCCTCTTTAGGGAGTCCTGGGCGAAGTTTGTTGACAGATTGCCAAAGCTCTTGCGTAACTTCTTTTAGGAGGTCTTTTTCTGGAACCAAAGTACTTCTCGTGTAGATGATGTTCTTATTTAATTCTATTGGCTGGCATCTCTATTTTCAGAGGTTGATTTGGACTTCAAGAAGAGGGCTTGCCTTGAGATAAGCCTCATATTGATTTAGCTTTAAAGCCTTGCTAGGTAGCTAAGGCAAGTTTCAATTGGTTTTGGGACGATTTCAGAGGCTTCAATCGCTCAGAGTTCATCGGAGCGCAGAGACGTCGAGGGGGTATGAGCATTATCACTGCTTGTCATTTTGTAGCAACTGCTACAAAATGACAAGCAGTGATAATGCGAATTACGCCTGGCTTTACCATCCCTTTCTGGAAATTTTCTTATAGCTCCTTAATTGCTTAGAAAGTTTTTAGCAGACCTCACAGAATGCTTTTTCTCTTGTTGATATTCAGTAAGCTTACATTTTCATGGATGCTTAATCTTTAAAGTAATATTCTTTTCCCGGATGGAAATTTTACCTTTACTCGCAAAATATTTTTATATCAAAAATAATTGTTTTATGATTCTAGCTTTTTCGTTGAAATAACTAGCATTTGTGCGCCAGTACCTTTACCCATCTTAATCAGTTTTTGGTTGCAAATTTCGATTTGTATGGATTTTTGATGATATAAATTAGGCCCTATTTGTAAGGAGGAGGAGATGTCTGAAGATCAAAGCTATTTACTAGTCAATGGAAAGAATGACCCTATCGAGGAATATTTTGAATGTATTACGGAGTGTTCCCTTGATGAAGAAAGGGTGGATTGTATTACGCACTGTGTCCAGGTTCACTTAAAAACGGAGGTGATGTCATGAATGGGGCCAAACCTTTTTATATAAGCCCGAATGGGGGGGTAATATTTTGTTTTAGAGGTGATTCTGGGAGGGTTTTTCGGTCTTGCTTTCATAGTCGTTGTATTTATGCGACTGATTTGCATACTGCAAAATCCTATTTAAATAATCTTGAGAGCAATATGAGTCATAGGGACAAGACGCCATTCGTTCACCCTGAGCAAAGGAAAACTACTCTTAAATGGAACTCGAATGGTGAGCTATCATCAATTGATATGGCAAGGATTCTTGATTGTTTGAGGAACCCTGAGCTTACCGAGTGCACTTTGTCCTCTGAGGTTGTTGATTATGGGTGGAATCAAACAAAAGCATTCAATTCAAAGCTTTTAACGTCTAATTCCTAAGATTCTTGAGTTGTCTATCTAGTGCTTTTTGGGCAAGTCACTCCCAACAACTTTTTATGTAGTGATATGGACATCAAAAGAGCTCTGATAAAACCTTATGCCATTTCAAACGTTACTTTGTATCAAGCGTCACTTTTGTTGTAGTGGAAGAGCCTCGACCTAGTGTGACGATTACCTTTGAGTTGCAGAAGCTTCTTAAAGCTCAAGCAGATAATTCCGGTTTATCGGTTGATGAGCTTGCCAATAACCTTCTGCTAGATGTTTTGTCAGGTTCAAAACAAGGAGAAGTTTCCGAATCTAAAACCTCAAATTTTGATGAGTTCTTTGATAATCGTTTGGAGCAAAAGCAATATCAAGAGACTTCTCCGTCTATTTTGAGCTTTGGCGAAACACGTTTTACTGATGAGGGAGCACGGGCATATACCAAAGCAGTTAGATACGAGTTTCAGAAACATGCATCATTGAAAGGTCTTTCCCTAAATAAGGCGTTAGGCGAGCTGCCAGACATAGCCAAAAAACATCACGGAGATTTTGCGGTAATAGGCCAAATCCTGATGGGAAGACACGAGCTTACCGGGGAAGAGATGGATATTTGGTTTGAAAAAAGCAGAGGGTGTCCATTGCAAAAGACCCTTCAGGAATGGAGCGGTGATTCTCTACCTTCGCTTTGTAGGGTTTTTGTACAAGCCATAGAAGTATAAATATCTAGGCCCGAAAAGTTTTTCATAAAGTTGTTATCAGGGGGTAATTTGTCTTTTAAACCTGTTCTTTTTCTTGGGTAAGGGTTACCCTTCAATACCTTATTGTGAGATTGAAGAGATATATATGAAACAATCATCATTGAGTGACCGAGCATTAGCCTTTGCTTGAAGAGAGGGCAAAATCTTTAATACATTTCCTGTACTGGGGCAAACTTTTAAGAGGTAAACGTTTAGACTTTTACTTTGATGAGGCATTGTTTAGGAATATGGCTTTAAAGCAATTAAAGGCTTTTTTGCAGAAGATGCAGGATGAACCTTCGCTCAAAGAGAAGGTTCTTAACTCTTCAACTGCTGATGATGTAGCTCAAATCGCCTTAAGTCTAGGTTATGAGTTCTCAGGAGATGAATTGCTTAGGTTCTCTGGAAAGAAGGTTGGCCGAGTTACAGTTCAGAAAAATGATGTTCCAGGTGAATATAATTAGTATGCAAACATTGTAGTTGTCTTTTTCACCAATTGTTTTTTATTGCTTTAATAATTTTTCTCAATAAATAATATCATTAATCAATTTATAGGAATTCTTATATGAATAAGCCTAAATTTTAGGGTTGTATTTTTTCTTTTGCCAAGCTTAGAACATTTAGATAAAGGTATTCATCTATTTCTCTTATATCATATTCTGAAGGCATTGCACCATGTATATATTCGTGAACCACCATCCAGCAATAGCGTTCGAGCTCACTGTTTTTTGAGCCTGTTAGTTTAATAGCCTTATTTGCAAGATTCTCCTGTAAAGAGTTCAATGAGCTTAATGATTTAATTTTTATTAGATTATTTGAGACTAACTAGTTTTATTGTTTAGGCTAAATTATCTTAACATTATGCCATTACCGAAGCGTTTTTTTCTTTGGATTTGCTATCGGGTAATTTTTGGAATAAAATTCGATCTATTAGACATGAGAAATTCTTTGTAAAAAATGGCCTGTAAAGTCCTGACTGACTACCAAAGGGAGAAGATAGATAAAAGTGATGATTGTATTTTTTATGCGACACCTCGTTTTGTTTATCACTTAGACAAGTCCTTTCGAGAAAGATTGACCCAGCTTTATAGAGAACATCTTACTAGAAACTCTGTAGTTTTGGATCTTATGAGTAGTTGGGTTAGCCATCTGCCAAATGAGTTTAAATTTCACAAAGTTATTGGCCATGGCCTAAATAAAATAGAATTAGAGTCTAATAAGCGTTTGGATTCCTTTTGGACCCAGGACCTTAACCAAAATCAGAAGTTGCCTTTAGACGATTCTTCTGTAGATTACTGCCTGATGGTTGCGGGCTGGCAATACCTGCAACAGCCTGAAGAAATAGCTTTGGAACTTAAAAGGGTTTTACGTCCTAAAGGGAAAATAATAGTCTCATTTTCTAACCGAGCCTTTTGGGACAAGGCACCTCGTATTTGGACACATGGTTCAGATTCTGATCACATAAATTATGTTAGTTCTATTTTGATTTCCCAAGGTTGGACTCAACCTGATGTTATTGCAGAGAGTACCGTTGTGAATGGGTTTTTTCGAATCTTTGGTAGTAAAGGTGATCCTTTTTTCTCAGTGATCGCAACAAATTGAGTCGATTATCAATTTCCTAAAAAAGGTCATAGCGTTAACATTATCTTCACATGATCGGATATTATTATTACATGAAACCTTAAACAGCTTAACTAGGTATGGCTAGGTTCCCAGAAGCTTTTAAAATGGCACTTAGGAATTGAAGCTAACTTATTTGACTGACTTGAGAAAATTGGAGGCATTTAAGTGAAGAAAGCTTTGATTACTGGCATTACAGGACAGGATGGAAGTTATCTTGCCGAATATCTTGTTCAGTTAGGCTACGAAGTTTTTGGAATTGTTCGAAGGCAATCAGTAGCGGAGAATCAGAGTTCGCGAATCCATGAAATAAATGATCAAGTTACTACTTATTATGGCGATTTAATTGATGAGACTTCACTTTATAAAATTATAAGAAGAGTTCAGCCTGATGAAATCTATAATTTGGCCGCCATGAGCCATGTCAGAGTTAGCTTTGATGTGCCTTCATTTACGATAAAAACAAATGCTTTAGGAGTATTAAATATGCTTGAAGCCTATCGAGAGGTTACTCCAGAAGCGAAATTTTATCAGGCAAGTTCATCAGAAATGTTTGGTAATTCTGTTGATAATGATGGTTGCCAAAGATTAACAACTAATATGAGTCCAGTCAGCCCTTATGGGTGTTCTAAGGTTATGGCTTATAATTTGGTTTGTCATTATAGAAATGCATATAAATTACACGCATGTAATGGGATACTTTTTAACCATGAATCACCTAGAAGGGGAACTAACTTTGTTACTAATAAAGTCGTTAAAGGAGCTGTTGAGATTAAGAAGGGATTGAGAGAGAAATTAGAGTTAGGTAATTTGGACTCAAGCCGTGATTGGGGACATTCATATGATTATGTTAGATCAATGCATTTGATTCTTAATCATACAGAACCTAGGGATTGGACTGTTGCTACAGGAGAGACAAGAACTGTGCGCCAATTATGTGATTATGTTTTCAAGTCTCTTGGCTTAAATTATCGTGATTATGTTGTGCAGAATAAAAGGTATATGAGGCCTGAGGAATTGAATTATCTAAAAGGAGACTCTCTAGAGATTCGTGAGAAACTAGGGTGGAAACCAAGGTATAATTTTGAGATGATGATAGATGAAATGATATCGATATGGCAAGATCGATTATAACTAAGAGTGTATATAGTTTACTGCAGATTATTATCTCATTATGAATTTAATTTTTACATACACATATTATAAATTTTCTTAGGTTTATTTGCGTCTCTAAGGAATTTACACTTCTGAAACCATTCAGCATTTCCAGAGTTTTATCTTTGAAAGAGTTTTAAAGCGGCTGCATAAGATTTTTGCTTTTACCTTTTAATATTAATAAGAGCTAACAGGCACCCTCATTTTAAAATTACTAGCTCTATCATGAACAATATACAACAATAGAAAATTGTGATTGGAATTAGGCTGATAGGAGGTCTTGGCAATCAATTATTCCAATATGCTGCAGCCAAAGCTCTAGCAAATAGGCTTAATGTGGAACTACTTATAGATACAAGATCTTATACCCTTAACGAGATAGACAATCCTTTAAATGCCTATCTGTTAGACCGCTTAAGGGTAACTTCTAAGTTGGCCAATGAAAAAGTGTTAAAGAGAAGACCATTGTTTATGCGGAAACCATCTAAATACCTACAGAAATTTGGTATCTATAAATTATGGTATCGAGAAAAATCCTTTAATTATGATCGAAATGTAGAGACTTTGCCCGATAAAATATTCCTAGATGGATACTTTCAGTCAGAAAAATATTTTAAGAGCATTTCTAAAATTATTCGAATGGAATATCTTCCCGTTAGGCCACTTAGCGACAGGAATCAACAAATAGCTAATCAAGCAAGACGACTTAACAGTGTTATGCTACATGTTCGTAGAGGTGACTATGCCTCAAACTCAAAGATATTATCCGTTCATGGACTTTGTTCTCTCTCTTATTATACTAACTCAATTAACTTTCTAAAAGAGCTTGTCAATAATCCCCATTTCTTTGTTTTTTCAGATGATCCTTTTTGGGCTAAATCAAACCTTCCTTTATCGGATAATGTCACCTATATAGATGGAAACTTAGCAAATCCCGAGATCGACTTGCACCTTATGAGTTTTTGCAAGCACCATATAATTGCTAATAGCACATTTAGTTGGTGGGCAGCATGGTTAGCTAATTTCCCCGGTAAGATTGTTGTTGCACCTAGTCCATGGTTTGACTCTGTGATTGATAAAACACCTGATCTTATACCAGCAAGCTGGAACATTATAGGTAAATAAATCTCCCTTATTTATAATGCATAAACTTACCTAATTGCACTTAAAATCTTATCCCCTTTATAATCTGGTTAGGGAGTTCAATTATATTTATTTTCCAATTAGATATTCCTTGCCTTCTCCAGCTGGCTTTAATGATTTCATCTGAATTCTGGAGTTGACTCGCCAGGATGAATACATTTAAGCTTTCATAATACAGCTTGATTCTATTTTCAGCATATTTCTTTCTAGAATCATGCTCTTTAGCATAACCTTTGTCGTTTTTTGCCAAATTTTTATCCATAGATAATTTGCCTTGAGTTAATAACACTTTTAAGCCATTGGGACTAACTGTTGAGTCAATTGTCGAGGAGACAACTTTGTTGATAATAGGATTAACCATAACCATAGTTAGTTCACCAAAAGGAGTGAATTGGATTTCCTTATTGATCTCTTCCGAAAGCTTATTAATTAATTGGGCTTTAAGATTTTTCCTGACAGAAGGAAAATCAATATATTCACTAGCTTCAGTTGGATTTTTGTTTTCTAGTGCTCTCTTGAATGCTAGAATTGATAAGTATGGACTGATATAAATATAGATACTAAAAGAAATAATACCAAGAAGGATCAGGCTTGAAATCCCTTTTCTTGATTTATTGTGAACATTGAATCCCATCTGTAAAAAAAGACCTTAAGGATAAGACTTTTTAGTCTAAGTATATTCTCTTCACTCTTGCATCAATTAGCTTATTCAGCATACCAGACTAGGCCTTGAAAGCATAAATTTTATAATTTTGGTTTTGGTCTTATGAAATACCCTTGCAAAACTCAAATCAAAGGTTGTTCTTTTGCTTAAGAACTTAAATCCGATACATTTAAAGATTCCACCTTCGACTCTTGAATGAATTGGTGCTGGAGTCAGGGGTGTAAAAACTAGAGAATTTATTGTTTATTTACGCACTTACCTCTAGGAACCATTAGATTAACAACATCACAGCGTTTATTTCAAAAAACATGAGCTCCGAAGAAGGCGGCGGAATGGTTCCAGGACTAGTGGCTATAGCAGTTTCCGTTGTATTTGCAGCAGTAGTTGGCCTTGCCTTGGTAAGATTTCTCCCGGTTTGAATTTACGATCAGAGCCAAAATTTTTACCTTTGCTTTAATTGGATGCATTGCTAATGATGTCCCCTCTTCTATAGGAGCCTTCCTAAATGGCAATTTTTATTAATTGAGATTCCACTTATCCCTTGGCAGAACTAATCTAAAACTAAGGTTAACTTAAATAAATATGCTCAATTTCTTTTTTTCAAGAATTTCCAATTGTCTTGGCAATTCAATTGTTTTAATTTTTTCTATTTTAATTAGTTGCTGTCTTCTTACCATTCCAACTAAAGTAATCGCTGCTTCTAATGATTATTCACCCCAAATATCAAACTTAGTTAATCAATTCTCAGAAGCTTACTGCTCTTCAATTTTAGAAGTCAAAGATTCAGAAAAGGCTGTAAAAGTCGCGATTAGATCAATGATTAGAGATTTGGTCTTTTCTGGAGATCTTAAGCAAATTATGCTATTACCTAAAGAAGAAATGGCGGAATTTGTTTCCGGTTCAATTTTTGGAATTTGTGGCGACTCGATAAATAACTCACGACAAGAACTTACAGCATATTTTGTTGAACTATCAGATTCTGCGCAGACCAGGCCTACGCCAAAACCCTTTAAACCATTTAACTGAGATTTTTTTATAAAACGAGAATCGACCATAAATCCTAGAAAGGGATATGCTTAAAGATGAACTAATTAAAACTTATTTATGCACGACTGCCTATATTTAATAGCACTCGCTTTGATAGAACAAGATGGCTGTAGGGCTATGCCTTTATGTGGAAAGTCAGTTAAGCTATCCAATGATTCGGGGGATGACTTTTGCAATTTACGTGAAAGTCTCATCAGCCAGATATTACTTACGGTCTTCCAAAGAAGTGAAAAAGGCCCACTTAGAAGAGCAGCTGACGATTCTAGCCTCCTTTTGATACAAATTTCGATTGAAGAAATGCAAGAAAATCTTCCTTCTTTAAAGGCAGATTGGATTAGGACTGGAAATACTGAGGAGCTAATTGTTAGCCTTAAGAAAATTTGTAAGGGGCTATGGGATGCTAGCTTTACTAAAGAAGATGGAATTCAAATCAACCTTATTGAATAAGTTTAAAAACTTTTGTATTCCTATAAAATATTACCATGTTTACAATAGCTTGTTCTCTTTCTAACTTCCAAGGCTCTTCTTTCTTTTTAAAGCTTCCATTCTATCAGCAAATTTAATTCTAAAAAATAATTTTTTTTTAGAAGAGTTTTTAGGGTCCAATGATTCTTTAAGCTTAGGCTTATTAAGCTAATACCCCTCTCAATTGGAATATATAACCAATCTGTAGAGTACTTTTTTTGACAAACTTTTTAAGCGTTAAATAATTAGTTACTGTCAGCTTACAAATAGTATTTGCATTTTAGGTTGGAAAAAGCTAAGCAATCAAGCCCAGGATGCCCTTTTTAAAGAGCTATAAAAAATTTAATCAGTTGGGATTTCCCTAACCAGACAAGGAGATCTTCAAAGAATACGGATGCCTTCTCTGCTTTTGTGACATATCCCTGTTCTTCAATAAAAGAGTGATCATGTTTGATGATCGTGGTCCCTAGCCCACGACTCTTCGTAATCTTCTAATTGATCTTTAGTCCACGAATAACCTGTTTCTGGAGAAACAGCTATTTCTCGGGCTTTTTCCCTAACCTTATTTTCCATGAGGGTGAAAATAAGGGCTTGAGACCTCAAAGTGAATGATTCTTTAGACCCTCTTTAGGTTTTGGCCGACTTTTTGGGGAGAGCAAGTTAGTTCTCTTGCCCTCACTACCCTATATAGGTTTTAAGAAGTAACCGCTTTTTTGGAGTTAACTCGAGCGCAGGATGTGATCAATTGAATTTGGGTGTTCATGCACGAATTTGATCGTTTCCATAGCGATTTGCCTTGCTTCATAAGAGTTATTTGCATAGGCACAGAATTCAAATCTGTTTCTATTCCCATCGCGATAGCTGATGGTATAACCATGGCGGCTCATTTGCCTTGCCGGTCGAGTGATCAATTAAAACTTTGGCTACCATCAGGAATTAATGCCACAATTTCCTTGTCTTAGTGAGGGTATGCACAAGAAACAGATTTTTTAGGTGGCCAGTAAAAGCCCCCCTTTTAGTCTTTTGATGGCCAAGATGTATGGAATAAGGTGGAGGAATAGGATTGATTCATTGCATTGTGGAGAAGTGCTTTGTAAAGAGTTTCTTTAGATCAAATCTAGCTAATGAGTAGGAAAAACTTAGTAAATTAGTTGACAATATCTATACATCTGTTGAGATGCTAGAAGCATTACTTGACTAGTCCATGAAAAGAAATGACAATGCATTAGATGCCTTTATTGATGATTGCTTCCTTGATGAAGACCCTATATGTAGCAACCCTAATGAACGTTCTCTAGAATTAATAGCTTCACGCTTGATTTCTGAGCTTGTTCCTGAAAATAATGATGATTTAATAGCATCTTAACTTTAGGAAACTATTAACGAGAGATGCCAAAGAGTTTTTTGCCCAAAGGTCTAAGGTTAAATATTCATGCGCCTGGTACAGGTGCAGCATTAATTATCTTGGCTTTCACTCAGGTTCCTGTTGCGATAAAAGCAGCAGCTGAATTGGCTTGCATTGGCGAAGTGTCAAATAAATTGTGGAGACAAAACAAATCTCATCAAGGCATAAATGTGATAGCAGTTCGACAATGTAATGGACATGACTAGTTTTCCTTGTGAGCATGCTGCATCAAAGGTTCTATTCCTATTGTTTCAAGGGCCTTGATATTGGTTGCATTCAGACGGACTGCTGGTGCCATCCCATCTTCATAAGCCTGTTTCCATCTTGAAGCACATAAACACCAATGATCCCCAGGTTTTAACCCAGCGAAGCCGTATTGAGGCATTGGTGTGCTGAGGTCATTGCCTTGGGCTTTGCTGTATGTCAGGAATGACTTAGTTAAAACACAGCAAATGATATGTTTCCCAAGATCAGATTTATCAGAGTGGCAAAACCCATCCCTGTACCACCCTGTCATAGGTTCACAGCTGCATGGTTCTAATGCTTCTCCAAGGACATTCAGGGTTTCCATGGAATGATGTTTTTCTAAGCCCATATAAGCCTTAACGCAGGGGATAACCTAATGATGAAAATACAGCTCTAAGGGCTTTGTCAAAGAGTTGGTTACTTAAGGGGCTCACTCCGAAAATATTAAAACCTCACAAAACATTAAAAGGATTGTTGGGAAGTTAGCCCTAAGCAGGCTTTTTCAGTGAGGGGATCCCATTGATTTATCTTTGTGTTCTGATTCAGTTGTTATAGAATTTATTTAAAGCAAGTCCTGCCATAATACTTTCAGAATGATCCGGTTAGATATTGCTGAATGCTTCTTGAATCAACTCCCATCTCATTTCTTTTATTACTCCTAATAGGAATGCTACTCTCGCTTTTAGCGCTAAGTTGGCTGATAGTTCATGAGACATCAGGATACAAGGGGCCTTCTAAAGTTTATGCAGAGAAATATAAGAGAGATGCCATGCAGCATCCTGAGATGAGGGAAGTTAGTCCTGACGAGAAGTTGTTAATAGTCAACCTAAGTAAGGTTAAAGATGAATAAATGAAATAGGACTTTAATTTTAATTATTCTATTTCATTTCCCTTAGTACCTTTGAGCATTATTATAAGAAATAGCTACTAAGTATCTTCATTTAAGAAAAAGCTCTCGATTTACTTTGCATCTAAGTGCTACTACTTCATGAATAACACTTTGCCAATAGCCTCTAAAATATCACGCTTTGCGAAAAAGTATCTTTAATGAATTGCCTTGAACCTTCTTCTGCCTGCTCTGCATGCAGGGCATTTCCAATTTGAAGGAAGATCTTCAAATTTTGTACCTGGTGGAACTCCTTGCGATGGATCGCCTATACGTGGATCGTATGCATAGATGCAGTCGGGGCATTGATACTTTTGCATAGCTTTGGTTGAGGGACTTGTAAAAGAACTTTGGGCTTGACGAGACCAGAAGATAGAGGTGAGGCATTGGTCATCTTGTGGCTGGATTGATAACCGGATTTTTCTCTCTTTGTTTCCACTTGTTTTGGAAGTTCAAAACTGCGCAAACAGAGAAATCCAAATGGAAGGCTTTTCGCTTTATGAAAGGGCGAAATAATTTTTCAGATCAGAGAGTTGATAGACCTTGGCGTGCAAGACAAAACTCTGTTCGACAATTTAGAAGGAATCGAAGCCTTTGCGCTATATCGTCAATCCAAAACCAAAGACGAAAACCTTTGAAGCATTATCAAAGACATGTTGCATAGACATTTTTGTTGTGACTTTAGAAGTAAGAGATTAGATGTTAGAGCTTTGTTCTAGGTGATACTTGATTTGAAATCAGAGCGGCCTGCTGATTACTATCCATAGAAATAAAGCAAGGTTCGCTGCAATTGCAAAACCTACTGAGGCAAGTTTTTCCATGAGAGACATGAAGAATGCACCCAATTGAGCAAATCTCAGGTGCTTTGCCATTAGTTGTTTTGGTGCCCTAACAACTAAGAGTCCATTTTGCAGTTGTTAGATATGGAGTGGATTCAATCTTTAAGAAGCCTAGGCCTGCTTTTTTGGCGTGATTGATAAATGTGCAGACAGGTAGTTTATTGATCAAGGCTTCTTTTGAGCAGACTTGAATTGGCTCTTGGGATCAAAATCTATAGCTTTTATGAGTCTTCTAAATGCCTATTGAATCACTATGCCTTGTTGGATATCTTTGGGTATGAAACACAAATCAACCAATTCGACAACACGACGAATTAAATGCCTCTACGAAGAGGTTCTTTTGGCTTCTGAGAAGGGGCAGCTTTGGTGTGTTCAGCGTGCTAAGAAACAATATTAAAATAACTTTAAATAGCCTTTGAAAAATGAGCTTAGAGTTTCATGCACTTAAAAAGCCTTAGTGGCTGTAGGTTGGCGATTAGTTCATACCCGAGTTTTTTGTATGATGCAACTGGTGGTGGTGGAGAGGCTGTAAAACTTGCAAGTCACAAAGTGAGTATGGATTATTTTAGATTTTGCCCTGATACATTCTCAATGCCAGATATCAATTGGTCTACAACAAGATTTATAGGATTACGCATTCCTCCAGGACTTGAAATAAAAATGTATTTAGACAAGTTAGAGGGCTATATTAATAAGCTAAGCGGAGAAATTTCACTTCAGTTTGAGTCAAGGTTCGTTTTGACTGTATTTTCAAAAATATCTGCTCCTGAATTAATTGTGAGGACTTGTCTTCATACAGGTAAAGCAAGTAGTAAAAGGCATCTAGTAGAGGGTATGACGTTACAGGATAATGGAAGGGCCAGGCTTATCGGTGTTGCTGAAATAGAGCCAACTGGGAGTTTTCTTTTGGACTCTTTCCTTAACTTACCTGATGAAGCATTAGCTATTCTTGAATGTGAGTTTAAATATTAACTTCTAAGCTTTTGACTCTACGTCCTAGCAGAGAGGCTGATTAAGGGCATTTTTTTCTAATTTAAAAAGTAGATTCTGAGGTGAATATATTTTATCTTTCGAGAACAAGAGATAGATTATTGGCTGGAATTGATGAGAAGATAATTTTGAGAATCCATATTTAAATGCCATTTTGCTAACTATCTCAATATCACGGATACCCCATTCCTGATTACTCATTTTTAGAGAGCTGTCAAAAGCTGCATTGCCATCACTTAGATGAACATTGTTTCCCTTAAAAGGGCCATAGATGATTAGATTGTTGCCACTATTTAAGTGTCTAACTGATTCTTTGAGAAGCTCTTATGTGCATTTCCAGGGGGTAAAATGGAGCATATTGATGCAAATTATAGTTTTTAAATCTTTGCGAATTTTATTGGTAAGTGGCCATGGTTTTTGCCTTACGTCAAGTGTTATTGGTTTAGGCATTTTATGTTCAAACTTTTCGTGTCTTATCCAAGCATTGATGCTTTCCCTTGCGGCTGCATCTGGATCAGTTGTTTGCCATATAATATTTGGAAATTTTTTTTGAAAGTTTACTCCATGCTCTCCGCTGCCGCTTGCAATTTCTAGAACTATTCCGGAATTATGAATAAACTTAGAGATGAGAAGTGTTATGGGCTCTTTGTTTCTTTTGGTAGCAGGAAAGAAAAGACGCTTATTCATTATTTAGTTTTGACAACTATGGTTCAATTAAGAAATTTAGTTATATGTACTCTATCCTTATTTTTTCTGAGATAAGAGTTACTCATCTTGAGACTTGTTTATTTCATCAGTTGATTTGGGACGAACCCACCTTTTGTTTGTTGGTTGCTTTTTAGTAAACTTCCTTACCCCTAATGTAAGCAGTATTCCAAAGACAACAGTCCATATTAAAGGGATAAGAAGATCGCTTTCCATGTCAATGTCTCTTGGCTGAGCTTATTACAGTTTCTTTAGGCTCTTCTAGTTCTACAGGGATTTCTAGTCCAAAACTTTCAAGTAGCTCTTTTAGAAGTACTTTGCTGTCATATGACTTCTTTTTTGGCTTTTCTTGCTGTCTAGTTATAAGTATAAATACCGTTACTGCTGTCAGCACTGTGATCGCAATTATCGAAGATGGGAGTGGAGACAACAAGATTTCCATGCAGATGGATCTGGTAATGATTTTTATCTTTTCATTAATTCGCTGTAAATCTAGTCTTGGTTAATAAACTGACGAAGTAGGGAGCAACATTATGGCGGAATTGACGTGAGCATTCTTTTTCGGGGCCTAATCTCTGTCTTCCTAATCTTAGTTTTAATATTGACTGGCTGGACTGGCTTTGTAGTGGTAGAGAAAGGTCCATTTGACCATGAAATAAAAGCAACTATCAAGAAAATCTATTTTCATGAAAAGGAGTCTTTGCTCAACATCAAAGACCTCTCTTTGCTATTGATTAATGATGCTAGGCAGCGAAATTTCAGTAATACCGACAAGCAAGTGAAGGAGATAGAGACTGACGCTAGTGAATTAAAAGGCTTGTTAGAAAGTGAGTTTGACGAAGATCCTGACTCTGAGGAGCTGACAGGTTCCGTCTCTGAGGAGCTGATAGGTTCCGTCTCTGAGGAGCTGACAGGTTCCGTCTCTGAGGAGCTGACAGGTTCCGTCTCTGAGGAGCTGATAGGTTCCGTCTCTGAGGAGCTGACAGGTTCCGTCTCTGAGGAGCTGACAGGTTCCGTCTCTGAGGAGCTGACAGGTTCCGTCTCTGAGAGACATTTAACGCAGGAGTCTCTTCAACAACATGAAGAAGATGGCTCTATTTATTGAGGCTGCATCCTTGCGGCATAGCTATATAACGATGCTGGCATGGCACCCTGGGGATTCTTTAAGGCAAGGGATAAATCATCAAATCGTTCAAGTCAGGAACTTTTTAACGACGGTTTACGACAAAAAATTTCTTAGTTCAAAACCGAATTAACCTCTATAACCGACATAATCCATGTGAATTAGTTGCAATATTTTCAAGAAAATATCTCGTTAAAAGAGTCTGTATTGTCAGTATTGATAAGGACTCTCGTGCTCTATTAAGTTAAATACAATCATAATCAATTATTGAACTTCGTGGTCAAAACCCTTATGCCGCAGTCTTTTACGGATACTAAATCACCCTGCCTTACAAGGGCAAAATGAGTGTAAGGTGCCTTACGTCTCGCCGTCTTGCACTCTTAAATTATGCAGACCTATGGAAATCCAAACCCTACCTATGGGTGGTGGGTTGGTAATTCTGTGGTTACAAACCGAGCAGGCCGATTCATTGGCTCGCATGTTGGGCACACAGGAATTATTTGCTTCTTCACTGGTGCAAGTTGCCTTTGGGAGCTTGCCCGTTATGACTCCTCCCTGCCAATGGGGCATCAGAGCTCTATATACCTCTCCCATTTGGCTTCACTAGGCATTGGCTTCGACGAGGCTGGGGTCTGGACAGGAGTTGGGGTTGCCACAATTGCACTCTTTCATCTGATCTTTTCAGCTGTTTATGGAGGTGCAGCGCTTCTTCACTCTTTATTATTCGACCCTGATTTAAAAGGTGGTCCTATTGGCCGAGTGGATAGGTTCAAACTTGAATGGGATAACCCTGATAATCAGGTTTTCATCCTTGGCCACCATCTAATTTTCTTGGGTGTTGCCTGTATTTGGTTTGTTGAATGGGCCAGATGGCATGGCATCTATGATCCAGCCATAGGATCTGTGCGACAAGTTTTCCCTGGATATGGCGATTTCGGGAGAATATGGAGTCACCAAACTGATTTCCTTGCTATTGACAGTCTTGAGGAAGTTATGGAAGGTCATGCTTTCTTGGCTTTCTTGCAAATAACTGGTGGTGCTTTCCACATAGCAACAGGTGCTACACCTTTCGAGAAAAAGCGTCTTGGTGAATACGACAAATTCAAAGGGGCTGGTTTGCTTTCAGCGGAAGCAGTCTTGTCTTGGTCACTTGCTGGACTTGGCTGGATGGGAATTATTGCTGCTTTCTGGGCGGCACAGAACACCACCGTATACCCAATCGATTGGTATGGTGAGCCATTACAACTTAAGTTTGGTATCTCCCCATATTGGGTTGATACAGGCGACATATCTGATTGTAAGTATTTCTTAGGCCATACAACTCGTGCGGCATTGGTTAATGTCCAGTACTACTTTGGCTTCTTCTGTATTCAAGGTCATCTATGGCATGCACTCCGTGCTATGGGCTTTGACTTCAGGCGTATAGCTGATGCATTAGGAGGTCTGGCAACCCCAGCCTCTAACTAAGAGGTTTGAGGAAAACCCCTTTGTTTGATTAGCATCTTAATCAATAAAAAAACCTCGCATTTGGCGAGGTTTTTTTATTGTGTCTACTACTAGGTTAGGTGAAGTGCCTACTATTGGTAGCGCATTTACTTGAAGTTAGGTAAAGCGAAATCTATATCTAGTGTTACGAAACGATGATCCTCTTCTGTAACTTAGTACTGTTCTCACATCGGCCGGGTGATGGGGATCAATCGGCCTGACAGCTCAGGCAGTCACTCTATGCAAATTAGGGCGGCTGCCATTTAAAACTTTTCATCTGCCGAAACTATGAATTTAGGATTGCTTTTCCTTGAGTCTCTCTCTTCCGGTGTGATAACGAGTGAGGAATTAGATTGGGTCACAAGCCATCAGCCTTATTTCTCAAGATTGGAAGAGGCAACTGCTATAAAGCTTGGGAGACTTTTGGACAGTGGATTGATCCAACTTGGTTGCCGAATCTGAAATTTCTTTTGCTGAAGAAAAACTATTTAGCCTTTGATCTCATTAGATATTTGAGAGATGGCATACATAAACTATGAACTATGAAATGATTCGCATTTTAAAAATTTCTTATCTATAGTGCTATCTGAGATTTTTCGGTTATTGAAGCAACTATGTTTCGTAAAGAAGAAAAGAAGGCACTAACACGTCTAGCAGTCCTATCTTTTGGTTGGCCGATTGGCTTAGATCGTTTTTATGATGGGAAAAATAGAGAAGGCATCCTTTCTTGCTTGGGATGGGCGCTTGTCTTTGTTTCAATTATGTTGCTCAGCCCTTGCCATGCTCTTTCTCATGGGAGCGATACTTGGTCTACATTTGGAAAGCTAAATCCTTTAGTTGTTTTGCCTTTAGGCCTGGGAACTTATGGAGCAATTTTGATTTTGCGAAAGGGGTTTCGTCTGCTAAGACAATTTGAAACAGCTGGGGATTAGTGCTTTTATTATTTGGCAAGATTCTCTTTTCTGGTACTCTCCCGTGCAATGAAGGTTTGATTGATTTAGGAGTGTGGTTATGTTGGAAGATAGAGATTAGTGATATAAGTAATGGAGCTGAGAATGCAAATAATGCTAGTAAGCCTAGGATTTTCGTAGGTTTTATTAAAGGGATCTTAACAAGATTGTCCCCACAATTTCCACATATCATTTCTCCATTTGGGCTTCTATGGTGAATTTGATTTCTAGGGGAACAAAAAGGGCAATAGTATTTAGCCATAATTTATTTATACTTTGATCAACAAAAATCTCTTAACTCTTGCCATTTTCTTAACCCAGATTCGATATTTTCAATGCCATCAGCCGAGCTATTCATTTTCATAGCTTTTAGTAGGGCATTTGTTGCGTCTATTCCGTATTCTGCAGCCTTTTGCTGAGAAGCACACCCTGAAAGTTCGTCACCAGCTTTGAATTCACTTTCAGCTTCTTCAAGATATTTACTAGCCAGGTCTCTTTTTTCATCCCATACCTGCATATATTTCATAAAGTCTTCTTCAGAACTTGCAAGGGTCATTTGGCTTAGAGAGGTAATTAGAAGGATGGCAGCACAAATGGTTAAGAATCTATTCATCAAGAAATAGTTTTTGTTGGAGGCAGGGATGTTGCTCTACCACTCTAATGCACATGTGATTATGCAGTATCTGAAAACGGTTTATGAATTGAATTTAGATTTTCTGATGTGTTTTGAATCTGTTTTCTTGCCAACGATACTTTTCAAAATCAAGAACTTCTGCTCTAATCAAATTTGGACTATCCAAATTTGAGAATGCAGTTTTACGTTGTTTCCTGTGTTGTACCTTCTGAAACCCAAGATGAAGGGTATACGGCTTTTATCAAGTATATGGAAGAGGGAGCAGAACTCGATAAGTTCGATGGGTTCGAGCTTATTGCAAGATTACACATGCCAGAGTCGGGCGAATTGTGCATTGTCTGCAAGGCAGTTGATGCTAAGGCTCTTTTTAAGCATTTCATGTTTTGGCGTTCAGCTTTTGGTTGTGATTTCCAATACAGGCCTGCTCTTACATGCGCTGAGATGGTTGAGATGCAGAAGGCTCATAACGCTTCTTTAGAAGCAAAAGGGATTTGATCTAATTGGACTCCATTGAAGATCCGAATCCCTTTAGAATAATTAGCCTGTTTGATTGAAGTACTCAAACACCTTGTGACTTTTCAATAGGAGGTAACTACTGGTGACCTCCTATTGAAAAGTACTTTTGGGTTTCCCTTTTTGCTCTAGGTTTAATTAAGTGGAAAGCAGAACCGCCAAAGCTCAAGTTATAACAAAAGGATGATCTCTAAAAGCACTTCGTCAGCATGGCTTGTAGGCGGCGTCCCTGCCATTTTGGGGCTAGGTATAGCATGGTTTGGAGCAACTCTTATCAAGAACGAGAACAGGCTGCTTCATAGGCAGCTAGAGCTAAAGGCTGCCTTAGGTGAAAGATCAAGGAAAATTAGGAGGCGAAATCTTTTAGGCAAGTAAATAGTTCAAAACGGATTAGTTGGATGCACGGTCATTGTGAGCCTGAAAACTAAGGTCTTGCCTGGAAGTTGATCTAAAAAAGGTGTTTAGGTTAGAGCTCAATCTCTATTAAGTTTGTAACGATCTCTCAAAAGCTTGTTAAACCCAATGCCTACTCAGCTAATAATAGCTGGCTTTAACCTTTAAATATGATCGCTTTAACCCACATCATTGATTTTGCGACTCAGCTGCCTCATCCATCAGATATTGGCTTGGTAAAGCCTCTTGGTGGTTTGTCAATTGTTCCAGCTATTTTCGGCTTGATTGCGATTATTCAGGTTTCTAATTTCCATTGGTATGCCCGTGAGAAGAATGAGCCTAAGGCAGGTTGGGGACTTGATTCTGGCAGTTCATTGTTTTCTTACCGTTGGAAACAATTTGTTGGTGTTCAACTCTTGGCAATAGGTATTGCGTTTTCAGTAGTAATTGCTGGTCCTGAGAAGATATTTTTCCCTTTAGGGCTAAGCTGAGTTAATTTTAGAATCAGATGAAACTTTAAAAAGGTCTGGAAGTGTTTTGCTTTCAGGCCTTTTTAAATTATTTTGTTATGTTTATTTCGGTGATGTGATTGGCTATCCCAGATTAAATAAGTTCCTGCTTGAGAAATTCAGTACATTTTTTTTAAATAAAGCTCAGTACATTGTTTTTCAGAGAGTTCTTTTTTAGGCCTATAACATGGAGAGGGACTCAGCGGCTCCCTCCGCTCTAGTAAATGAAAAACTCAGCTTTTTATAGGCTTCAATAGGGATGATCTTAATTTTGCAGAAAAAAAGACTCTCGCATTTTGCAAAGAGCCTGGGTGATGGGGGCTCTTTTTCTAAAGCCATTTGACTGTAAAAACAACCCCCTACAGGTAGTGCCATCTTGAAACACTAATAACACTATGAGTAGTGCTTACTACTCATGACGTTTGGCTTGACACTGGTTATGGTTTATAAAATGGCCGGGTGATGGGGATCAGCTGGCAATTATCCCAAGCTAATTTGAAGTTTAGATTGGCTTGGGGGCTTTAATTTCAGGGGGCCTTTTTAAATGACTTTCGCCCAATTGAGCAAAGTAGAGGTTATGCATGGAAGAGGCGCTTGGTTTTTGCTCGTAATCATAGTTTTACAGTTCTTGCTGTGAAAATGTTTTATGCATGAGCTCCTTGGCTTGACCTTGTAAAGGAATAGGGGATGTGTTTATGTTATTGAGTCCTCATTAAGGATTCGCTTAATGCAATTCATTGATAAACATAAGAAGTTCATTAAGTGGTACCAAAAGCAGCTTGGAATCACAGATTATGCAATGCTCTGGCTTTGTTTTTTTAAAGGAGTAATAACTACAATAATAATTCAAAGTATATTAGGCCTATAACTTCTACCTTTGGTTTGGGGCTTGACGCAGCTCAATTAAACCCAAGCTAATCTCAATAACATCATCTTTATTCTTCTATTAAGGGCCATTGAAAATTAGGTCATGCATAACAATAGCAATAGACTTATTCCCTAAGTTGGGGTTTTTCTTTTATGCTTAGTGAAACCTTACCTAAGCTTTTAAGGCTTTGTGATGAACGGCGTTCTTTTTTTTCTAGGCACATTCTTTAGGTGGTTAGGAAAGAAACCACTTCAATCTGCCCTTACCGTTGCCTATTACGCGACTCTTCATGGGGTGGCCACTTTGATTGACTTTAATCCATCCGGTGGCTTGGGATTTCTTTTTACCTTGGCAGTTATGACGCCTCTGTTTTTTGTGATTGGCCAGGGATTGCCACTTGATTGCTTGAATCCAACAGGACAAATAAAACGAGAAACAAGCTACTCTGAAAATCAATTAAAAGCTTTTAATTGATTTCTTTATTCTATAAAAAATAAGGGTCAATCAATATTGGGTTGATTTCTTCGTTCTTTGATATGTTCCAGAAATACATCTGTGAGGAGCAAAGCCTTTTATTCACTAGCAATGACCACTTAACTCTTTCATTAGCCATTCTGGCCTTTTCTTCTTCTCTTTTCTCCAAGCGAGCCCTAGCAGGGCTTCTATGGCTTGTTGTTTTCTTGGAAGATCACAGGAGAGGCTGTTTTGCCTTGGAATTTTTTGACTTGTCATTGATTACTCCCAAAATAGGCGAGGAAAAATAAAGGCCTTTTCCCTTATACGCTTGCTCTTTTCTTAAATGCTACCCCTGCTTCCTTAATCAGTTCTCGGCTGCCAATGATAGCAAGGATAAATAAACTCCCTCCAAAAATTGCTGGGATGAGAGCTTCTACTAAGGTGGCCCCTTCTTGACTGTTCATGGTTCTCCTCCTGTCTTTGAAATGGGGACCTAATTACCTGTTGGAGAAAAGAAATTAGTCTTGACAACAGAGTGGCTTGTTAAGTGCCGTAGGTCCTTTTTTTCTTTCTAGTCAGATAATCTATTGATGTCTATGAGGAAAACCACTTAGTTCAAGCAGCTTTTCTTGATTTGTTTAGTGGGAATCAATGTTCTATGTTGGCCTTTCATTTTCCGGCAGTTACTAGAAGTTAAACCTACTTCTTGACTTTGCTAGTTTTTGGATGCTTTCTCTCCAATTTATAGACTAATCATCTTTTCTTAAATAAGGTGCTGCTGATAATTCAACTAAATTCCTCAGTGATTCTCCTTCTTGCTTCATGGGCTCCATGTTAATGCAATAAGAGCGACCTCTAAATTCTTCAAGTCTTTCCAGCTGCATTTTTGCTGAAACAAGGTCATGACAATATAACGAGAGATGGTCGGAGCATACACGAAAGAATATCCCTGAATCTCCTTTAATAAGATGGATTGTTCCACCTTCTTTGCTTATAAAGAGGGGCTCTTGTGACATTATATAAGGTCCTCTTCTAGGTGAATATTTACGCAGCGTGTTACACATTTAAAATCTTCTTCACCAAGCCTATAGCAGGTTGTGATGCAGTCGAAATATGAGTCATAAGTATCTTTCTTCTTTTTCTTCAAGGAGACCTTGGGTAGACTCTTCATCGGCTTCTCCTGAACGTGGGCATATATTTAATATGAATTTGGCCAGATGTAAAAGAATTGGTTACGGGAGATAAAGTGCCTAAGCGATATCACCTAGTCTTCGATATACCTTTTGTTTTAGTGTTTCTAGATATAACCTTTGGTTAGAGCTATGTCTTCTCCTATTCGTGATAAATGGTTATATCGAACCCCAGATCAGTCTTCTTTAGGAGAATATCTTTTTTCATCACTCCTCTTCTAATTATTCCTATCAAGATTAAAAGTGATTCAACAAAAAGAATAATCGAGATTATTATAAAGAAAATGGTATTATCCACAGGACCTTTGAGATTTGTTTTAGTGTTCATGGTAATGAATGAAATTAATTAACCTTTTATATGTTTGATGCTAACGTAATAAGAATTAAATGTGAAGGATTATATTTTGCTGGAAGATTGAACCCTTAAGCTATTGCCCCGAGTTCGACTTGATACCTGCTTCCCTTATATCTGTCCTTTGATTGTTAAGGATGGTCCTATTAACTCTCTAAAATGATCCCCTCTTTCCTCAAAATTTTTATATTGGTCAAAGCTTGCACAAGCTGGCGATAGGATAATAGCTTTCGCTTTGTATCTTAAGCCCATCTCAATGCCAAGCTTTACTGCATTTGCGAGACTCTCGCAGCAAATTACTTCGTTTGAGAATCCTGATGATTTTATTAGTTCATGAAGCGAATGAGCACCTTTCCCAAAAAGAACTATTCCAGTCGCTCTTCTTTGAAGTTCATTTAACCAATTAGATGGGTCTCCCTTTTTTTGTTGTCCACCTGCTAAGACTATAGAAGGTGACTTGATTGCGCTAATGCCCACCTTGGCTGCATCAAAGTTAGTTGCTTTACTGTCATTAAAGACTTCAATACCGTTTATTTCGCCAATCTTTTCTAGCCTATGAGGAACTCCTGGGAATGTCTTTAGACCTTGTTCAATTTCTCTTGGGCAAAGTCCGATTTCTAACGCAGTAGCTGTTACTAATAAGATGTTCTGAAGGTTATGTTCGCCGATTAAATTGCTTGTTGAAGAGTGAAATATAGACAAACCATCATTAACAATCATTCCTTCACTGTTAACCCAGACTTTTATTTTATTTTCCTTTGTTCCTTTCTCTTTAGTGCTTACCCATATCCCAGAGGGCATGTCTTCTTTATTACTCCTTAAGTCAATATCATCCCAATTAAAGATACGAATTTCTGATTTCTCTATTAAACCACGTTTTATTTTCCTATATTTTTCAAGTGTTTTATGTCTTTCTAAGTGATCAGGACTAAGGTTAGTCCATATTCCTATTTTGGGTGATATTTCAGATGAAGCTTCTATTTGATAGCTACTCATTTCCATAATTACCCAATCAAGGCTGTTATTAGGGTTGCATTTGAATTTTCTAGCGACTTCTGAAGCGGCTATTCCTACGTTGCCTCCCATAGGAGCTTTTATGCCATTACTTTCAAGAATATGGTTTAGAAGGTAAGTTACCGTGGTTTTTCCATTTGTTCCAGTTATTCCTATCCAAGGAATACAATTGAGCCTTTGCCAGGCCAATGACATCTCACCTTTGACGGTAAAATTTAGATCTCTTAATTGGTTAAGTGTTTGATGGTCCCATTCTACTCCAGGGCTAATAATGATTTCTTGAATTTCTTTTTGAAATCGAATAAAGGTTTCTATTGCAAGCTCTTCTCCGATTTCTACTTGTATTCCCTCTTTCTCAAGTTCTTTTTTAATCTCATATATCCTTTCATCCTTTTTTTGTTCGAAAATGATTACTTTCCTTCCCTCTGCATTGAGTAAGCGCGCCGCCCCCATACCTGATATACCTAGCCCTATTATGAATGTGAGCGACATTAACTGACTCTTCTATTGTTGTGGAGGTGAGAAAGGCTTTGAATCATCCCTATTTTAGTACCTATAGAAGTCCTTTTGAAACGCCTTCTTTTCAGGGTTAATAGATATATGCTTGATAAGAGTTGAACTTTTCTAGTGTAAAGTAAACTGCTTAATTGGTTTGTTAGGGACTTGTAGCTTTCTTGGTGCAAAGGTATGACTCAATAATTTCTAAAATCAATACTTTTGTAGACTTCTTTCTTTTCCCAAATGTGATTATAGTTGTTAGTACCTTGCCCCCCAAGGCGTAAAAGGTCTCCTCCATGGCTCTTTTTTAGTAGGGCTAAAGTCCTTCCATTTGGCAGAACGAATCGACCTCTAAATAAACTTTTAAGGAAAGGGATTCCTTTTTTCGTAAAAGGTACCTTTGGGCAAATTAGGTCTCCATAAATTATATTCAAATTTCTGCTAGACTTTGCAATACATTCACCAAAAAGGACTGGTCCGGTTGGGTACAATGGATTCTCTCCATACCATTTTTCTTTACAATTTCTTACTACATCGTTGATGGCATTTTCTAGTATTCCATTTTTAGGTTTTGACCATATGATTCCATTTGAAACGGCCCAGGATGTTCGTGAATGTCTTAAGTCATCTCTGAAAATAAGCATATCTATTTGTTCTTCTATTTCGATATAGTTTTTGCAAACAACAGAGATATCAAAATACCAACCGCCATATTGATGCAATAAGCAATATCTACCTAAATCACATTTATATGCCAATGGAATCAAAGTGTCATAAGCCCAAAGTACTTCTTTGGAAAATTTTCTAAATATAAAATCTCTAAGATCATCTTCTCTTAAAAGATTGTGTTGGTAACCTTTGAAATATCTTTTGATGGTGCTTGTAGCTTTCTCAAGGATTGGAGGAAGTTTGTTTGGAGAATTTGATAGATAGATCTGCCAGATTTTTTTCGCCATATTTACGGCAAGGTTTTCAGTGGGCGATACTGGAATCGAACCAGTGACTCCTACCGTGTCAAGGTAGTGCTCTACCTCTGAGCTAATCGCCCAATTAATCCCTTGAGGAAGTTTTTGGGGCACCAAAAGAGTACTAGGGCAAATTAGCAGTACTCCAACCAAAATTTACGTTCGACGCATTAAAACCCTCCAACGTTGGCGCTTTGTGCATTCAATGCTGAGTATTTCTAATACTCCCCGAGATTCATGTTGAATGCGATCCCCAGGGGCTAGAAGCTTACTAGGTTGAGACAGTTTGTCCCAATTAAGCCTTAATCCGCCAGCTTTTATCTGTTTTACAACCTTAGCTCTTGATATACCAAAACCTGCCGAGGCAATTGCATCAATTCTGTATGAAGCTTCCACGGTGGCAATTTCTTTAATTACTCGTTGTGGTGGTAGTTGTAGTTCTTCTAAGGGCACAGACTCGCATTGAAAGTCCACGTCTCTTAACTTTCCTTTGAGGCCATTTAAGTCAAAATCAATTTCTTTACTGCATATTGCATTTGCTCCTCTATCTCTTATTACCCATAAATCACCAATGAATTCTGAGGGAAGTCCTATTAGGTTTAGGGCATCCAGAAAATCATTTTTACTTGGATGATCAAAAAGGAAGTTTCCTTCAACTCTTAATCCAGTTATAGGTATATTTCCTTTTTGGCTTTTGAGTGGATTATTAATGTGCTCAAAAAGGAGTCGATGACGTTCAGCACATTTGTAGCCACCTTCACTACTGCATTCAATATCTGTTAGCTGCTTGAGCTTTTTTATGGCTTCTTCGCGTAACTTTCCAGAGACAAAGTTGGACCAAATAGGTTGATGAGTTTGGTAAACTTTTTCTGCTATCTGAATTAGCTCTGACATTCCATCAGCGTCATGGCATCCTTTTAAGAACTCATTTTTGGATAGCCTCATAACTCGTTAAATCTAATGACTTCAATGGGATTTGCTGATTGAAGTGCTTGCCAAGGTATTTCGCTTCCTAATGGTGTTTCCAAAATTAGGAGCCAATTGTTTTCTTCATGCCTTTTTCTAAGAATACGTATGTCTTCATCTTTCCCAGAGGGGTCACCAGCTGTTGCGACATAACTGCCTAGTAATCCAGAGCCCATTCCTAAGAGTCCACCTATTAGTGGTTCTCCAATAGCTCCCAGGCCAATGTTTGAAAAGGTTTGAAGGCCAGTCATTTGAGAGAAGGTGATCCCAGCTAGAAATCCGAAGGGCATTAGCCATAGAGCCATGAACCTTTGGCGTTTTTGCCGTGAATGGTTTGGATTTAGAAAAGGTATCTTTTCTATTTCTATCGTTGTGATTTTTCTTCTGCTTTCCATTTCAGGGGTGTCTTGTATCGTTAGGGACTCAGCTTCTGATGTTGGTGGTGGAACAAGCTCGCAACGCTTAATAGGTGTAGCAGTTTTTTGTAACTCTCTTTCGAGATCATTTGCTGAATCACTGTTCTGGAGAACTACTGCGCAAATAGGCACGAATTGTTTCCTCAATTAATTAAATTCTGAACCCTATTTGGTTTTCTTTCATAAAAGAACCGACGGCTCTCTACAGTTCTTATCGGCAGTCTGTCTGTATTCATGGCTAAGGTTCTTGTTTCTGACCCAATCGATTCTGCGGGAATTGATATTCTCAGCCAGGTTGCTCAAGTTGATGAAAAAACTGGACTCTCAGTTGAGGAGCTAATAGAAATCATTGGTGCCTATGACGGTTTGATGATTCGCTCTGGTACTCAGGTGACTGCTGATGTGATTGAAGCGGCTGGACGATTACGAATCATTGGGCGTGCCGGAGTTGGTGTAGACAACGTGGATGTCCCAGCAGCTACACAACGGGGAGTCTTAGTGGTGAATTCTCCGGAGGGCAATACTATTGCAGCAGCAGAACATGCTTTGGCATTGCTTCTTTCTTTATCAAGACATGTCCCTCATGCTCATTCCAGAACAATGGCCGGAGCATGGGATCGAAAGAAGTATGTAGGTAATGAGTTATATAAAAAAAATCTCGGTGTAGTTGGGCTTGGCAAGATTGGTTCGCATGTTGCACGTGTAGCAAATGCAATGGGTATGGAAGTTCTTGCATATGACCCATTTATCTCCGCTGATCGTGCTCAACAAATGCAAGTGAGGCTTATATCGCTAGAAGATCTGTTCTCTCAAGCTGATTACATCAGCCTTCATTTGCCCAGAACTCCGGATACGGAAAATCTTGTTAATTCAACTTTGCTTGGAACAATGAAGCCCACTGCAAGGATTGTTAATTGCGCTCGGGGAGGCATCGTTGATGAAAAGGCTTTGGCAGAGGCTGTTGAGAATGGCGTGATTGCAGGTGCTGCTCTAGATGTGTATGCCAAGGAGCCTTTGCCAGAAGGCTCCCCTCTGCGTGCAGTTAATGAACGTTTGATCCTCACCCCGCATTTGGGAGCATCTACTGCAGAGGCTCAGGAAAATGTTGCCATTGATGTTGCAGAGCAAATTCGAGATGTTTTGTTAGGTCTACCCGCACGAAGCGCGGTCAATATCCCAGGACTTAGTGCAGAGATTATGGAAAGGCTTAAACCTCATTTGCAGTTAGCTGAAACTCTAGGACTATTTGTTAGCCAACTTTCTGGAGGGCAAGTTGAGGAGCTTGAAGTTAGGCTGCAAGGCGAGTTTACCCAGCATCCTTCACAGCCCCTTGTTGTTGCTACCTTAAAAGGTTTATTAACGACTGCGTTAGGGGAGCGTATTAATTACGTTAATGCTTCTTTAGAAGCAAAAACTCGTGGCATACATGTTTTGGAAGTTAAGGATGAAGCAATCAGAGATTTTGCAGGTGGTTCATTACAGTTAACCGCAAGAGGTGAGCAAGGGGGACATAGTGTTACTGGCGCAGTTTTCGCTGATGGTGAGTTGCGCATAACAACTATTGATGAATTCCCTGTAAATGTTATTCCTAGCAGACACATGTTATTTACCAGGCATAGAGATATGCCTGGGATTATTGGTCAGCTCGGATCATTGCTTGGAGAGCACAATGTGAATATTGCTTCAATGCAAGTTGGCCGTCGCATAGTTAGAGGTGATGCGGTTATGGTTTTGAGTATTGATGATCCAATCCCTACAGACCTTTTAAAGGCTATTCATTCCATTAAAGGGATACAACAGGCTTACCCAGTGACATTGTAAACAGGGAAAGACGACTTGTTTAAATGGTAGAAGATTATGCTTGGTGGCGACTTTCAATTGTTTTTCCTCGCGAAGTTGAGGAATCTTTGATATGGAGGCTTCAGCAACTTTCTATAAATAACTATGCAATTCAGTCATTTATTTCCTCAAAATCAGATCCAAAACTTTTTATTTGGTTGCCTGAATTTGAATGGGAGGAAAAAGAGAGGAGTTTTTTGACAAGATCTTTGTGTGAGCTATCAGAGCCTTTTGACCGCAATTTTGGCAGCCCGGTTTGGGATCGCATACAAAATGAAGACTGGAGCCAGACTTGGAAGATCCATTGGGAACCTGATCCTGTTGGCGAAAGTTTGCTGATTTTGCCGGCTTGGTTGAAAGTCCCAACTATTTATTCTGATCGAATAGTTCTTCGCATCGATCCAGGAAGTGCCTTTGGTACAGGTAGTCACGCCACAACCCGACTTTGTTTAGAGGCTCTTGAGAGAGAAAATATTAACGGCATGAGAATTGCAGACCTTGGATGCGGAAGTGGAATATTGGGCTTAACGGCTTTGAAATTTGGAGCTAAGAGTCTTTTTGCCGTTGATATTGACTCCTTAGCAGTCAATGCGACCTTGAAAAATGCTTCTTTGAATGATTTTCAGGAGAACCTAATAGTTTCCAAGGGGTCTATTGAGGCCTTGGAAACAAACCTGATGGGTGAACCAGCGGATTTGATGCTTTGTAACATCCTCGCTTCAGTTATTGAGGATCTTGCTCCCAAATTTGCACGAATCCTTAAGGACGATGGAGTTGCATTATTAAGCGGCTTATTGGTAGAACAAGTTTCTGAGTTGAAAATGACTTTCCATCGCTTGGGATGGCAAGTTGTATCCCAGAAAAATCAAGGTAGTTGGGCACTTTTGGAGATCTCAAAGCGGAATTTTTAATCCAAAAAAGGCATAAGTTTTTCTTATGCTACTTTCGGTTTTCATTGGCCTTGGATGTGGGGCACGGTATATACCCCTTTTATGGACCTTTGCCGATGTAAGAAGGGTGCATCCAGGTGTGATTTTTTTTACTCTGGTTTTCTCTGCGCTCCCAATTTTTCATGGCTTCTTACAAAGTCACCCTCCAAAACCAGAGCGAGGGTTTGAACAAGACCATTGAGGTCCCTGACGATCAGTACATTCTTGATGCCGCTGAAGAGCAAGGCATTGATCTTCCTTATTCATGTAGAGCAGGAGCATGCTCTACATGCGCAGGGAAAATCACTGCCGGTTCTGTGGATCAGTCAGACCAAAGCTTCCTTGATGATGACCAGCTTGAGGCTGGATTCGTTCTCACATGTGTTGCTTACCCAACTTCTGACTGCACAATTACCACTCATGCAGAGGAAGAGCTTTACTGAATTAGACTTTGTTTATTAGTTAAGCGTTTCCTTGCTATTAGGTCTTTCATCAGCCACCCTCGGAGGGTGGCTTTTTTGTCACTCTAAATTTGTTTATTTTTCAGCTTGATTGTGGGTTTAGCTTCCCAAAATTTTTCAGAGGAAGATGTTCTGTTGGAACATGGCACTATTCATGAAAGTCCTGGCGGCCAATACAGCTTTCGCGTAGTAGGTCCATGTTGTCGTTTGTTTGACAGAGAGGAACTCCCTTGGCCTTGTTCCCGATTGGCATGGAAAAGTAAGGAACCCAGCTGGAAACGTGTTGGCTGTCGTTTTGTCCCTGACATAGCTACTCGACGCTGCCCGTCATATTCAGTTGAGCTTTTGCAGCCAGGATCAAGACCTGTTCCAACTCTTTTGACTTTGTTCTCAAATCGCTTCACACCAGCAATGCAGGAGTGGTGGTATAGCAGGCATCCACGTTCTAAGGATGAATCAAACTTTTCTCCGTAATTACTAGTTTGTTAACACCAAAAGCTTGCATGGTGGAAAAATTTCCACCATGCAAGCTTTTGGGATTTGAGGTTGGTTTCAGTTTTTTAGCCAACCCCAGGGTTGAATTTGTTTTCTACTTCAGATGAGGGTACATAACTCTCAGTGACAGAGCTGCACTGCAAACTATCAAAGGTTTTGCCACTGGCTCTTTGGCAGAGAGCTTTTTGTTGATCTAAGTCCAGCACTGCATCACTGAAGTCAGCGCCATCAATAACTGCTCCATTGAAAAAGCTTTTCAATAGATCAGCACCAGTGAAATTGGCTTCTGATAAATCAGCGTTGTCGAACCTGGTTGCATATGCAATTACGTTCTGGAGGTTTGCTCCACTGAGATTTGCATTTTGCAGGTTGGATACGCTGAAGAAAGAACCACTTAAATTAGCTTCGCTTAAGTCCCTCCCAGAAAGGTCGTATTTCACATACTCCGTGTTCTGTAGGTTTTGACCACGAAGGCTTGTATCGAGTACATCAACTGAGGAAGGATCACTTGGGTAAAGAGCTCCTACGGACATCGGGCTGATGCTGAGGCCAACTAGGACTGGCACCAGTATTAGGAGTTTTGCAAGTGAGCGTTGAAAGAAGGAAATTAGAGATGCCATTGAGGACGACAGGAACTGACCGAAAACCGCACGCACACATTCTTTCACGACGTGGGATGACCGCTCACTAGGAATCACGAACTGTTGCAGCGAGCTTTGACGTCAATTTGCAAAAAGTCCTTTGCTAAGAGGGTATTTGGGAAAATTGCTTGTGCTTCTTTTAATAGTTCATTAGGTGTAATTGCATTTCCTGGTGCATATCTAGGGCTTAGATGAGTGAGAATAAGTTGCTTTACTCCGGCTTCTGCAGCTGTTTGAGCAGCCATGGTACTTGTGGAATGTTTCCGTTTATAAGCCAGTTCAGCATCGCAATGGGCATAGGTTGCTTCGTGAATTAGGAGGTCTGCTCCTTCTGCTAGCTCAATTGCTTTTGTAGAGAAAAGTGTGTCTGTGCAGTAAACAAGGCTTACTCCAGGACGGGTTGGGCCACATAGAGCATTTCCTTTAATAATTCGACCATCCTCGAGGATGACTTCCTCTCCTCTCTTTAGCGCTGCATATATTGGCCCTGGTGGTATGGCCAGCTCTTTTGCTCGGTTTACATTAAAACGCCCAGGTTTATCTTTTTCCTGCACTCTGTATGCGTAAGCAGGCACTCGATGAGTGAGTGGAATGCAAGTAACCAGGATTTCATTATCTTCAAACAGAGTTTTTTGTTTTTCTGCTGCTTCTCGAACTTTATGTATTTCTAAGGGGTAACTAATCCTGCTTGAGCTGCTTTCAAGTACTGCATCAAGATAATTTTTCAGTGGGTCAGGGCCATATAGCTCTACTCCAGAACTATTTCCAGCGAGCCCTAGGCTTGCTAGGAGGCCTGGTAATCCAAAAACATGATCACCATGCATATGGGTTAGAAAGACTCTTCTGAGTTGAGATAGTCGAAGTTCACTTCTAAGAAATTGGTGTTGAGTCCCTTCGCCACAGTCAAAAAGCCATAACTCAGAACGCTGCTCAAGTCGCAGTGCAACTGATGAGACATTCCGGGCCCTTGTAGGGACTCCAGAGCTAGTGCCGAGGAATGTGACCTGCAAGGCCTTGTTGATTAGATGTTCATGCTGACATGTAACAGATTAAAAGACTGGCTTTGCGCTCCTTAAATGGGCACACTGGGATTCTTCTTAAAGAATTTTTTGTGGTTCGGCATCTGCCGGTTCTGTTTTTTTTGTTTATAGGTGGATTGGGTTCACTAGTCATTCCTGTCCAGATAGCTTTTGCTGCTCAAGAGCCAATAATGCGTGTCTTACTTGATCAAGCAAAAAATTTGAGATTTAGAGCGGATAGGGATATTCCATTGCTAATAGAAGGAATTTCTTCTGGTGAAAGGCAAGCTGTTTCATTGACTTTGAGAAGACGGTCTGGTCGACTTGAAGCGATTTTTCCAGGTTCTTCTAGAAAGTCTTTGAGATTTGGTGACCAGTCAGTTATTTCGATTAGGACTAATGACCCAAGAGGGGTGTGGTTCGGCAATCGACGTTATAAGGGGGCTTTGAGGATTATTTTAAAAAATGGTCTTTTAACTGTAGTGAATCATGTAGGAATCGAGAGCTACTTAGCAAGTGTTATTGGTAGTGAAATGCCTAAATCTTGGCCGATGAATGCTTTGCAAGCGCAAGCTATTGCTGCAAGGACATATGCATTAAAAAGGTATTCAAATAAAAACTTTTTTGATGTGCAAGCTACTATGTCAGATCAGGTATATCTTGGGGTTGAGGCTGAGACGAAAAGCACTAGAGAGGCAGCAGAAACAACTCGAACATTAGTTTTGGCTCATAAGGGAAAGCTTATAAATGCAGTCTTTCATAGTAGTTCTGGAGGAGTAACAGAATCAAGTGGTGATGTTTGGCGAGAACAGTTACCTTATTTAATTAGCGTAAAAGATTTTGATGATAATAGTCCTTCTAGGAAATGGTCAATGGCATTTACTCCAAGGTATTTGCGCCGTGCTTTTCATGAGGTTAATGGCCTAAAGACTATCAGGGTTCAGAGTCAAAGTTTAACAGGAAGAGTCAAAAAGGTTTTGGTTATTGGTCCGATGGGCACAATCTCAATAACTGGTCAAGAGCTTCGTCGACGCCTAGGACTTAAGAGCACATTTGTTAGTTTTGAAATGCTTGACTCCAAGCCTCAAAAGCATGATCTTTTGGATGTACTTTCAAATTCTCAAGTGGATCCGAAGCGAGCTTTCAGAACTTATGCTCCACAGCAAAATCTTGAGAAACCAATGTATTCAATTAACTCACAAGCAAGTATAAATAACTTGGATAGCTCTCGTTTTGATGGCCAAAAAGATTTTGATTCCTTGTCCCAGCCACCTTCACTTCCACCGTTAGGGGCACCTCCACTCTCACCCCCATCGCTATTTACATCACCACCTTCATTGTTGCCCAAAATAGATGTCTCAACTAATAGACCTTTCTTGTATGTTCGTGGATTAGGTGCTGGACATGGTGTTGGAATGAGTCAATGGGGGGCCTATGGCTTGGCCAATAGAGGATTAACTTATAGACAAATTCTCAAGCACTACTACACAGGGGTTCAAGTGATTCCTTATAGACGAATTAGGTAGTATTCTTCAATAAGTTTGATTTAATGCACAAATAAAAATCATGGTAAATCTTTTTTGAGACTTGTTTCGATTGAAATGCAGAAATCCAAATACGAAAAAGCTGCCTGGCCCTACGTGGCCCATGTTAGTAAAGATGAAACCTCTTTGATTTACGAGCTTATTAATCTTTTAGAGAAGAAATTGAGATTAAGGGTTTCCTCCTCTAACCAGAAGCCAATAGGTCTTGCCACAGGAAGAACTATGCAGCCTATCTATAAACAATTGGTTTCTCGTTTGAGCTCATGGAAGCAGTCAGATCTTGAGGCTCTGAGAAGTGGTTGGTGTAGTTTTAATCTTGATGAATATGTAGGCTTAGAAAAAAGCCATCCTAATAGCTTTAGTTCATTTATGAGAAGAAATTTGGCTGAGCCTTTAGGTTTTGATCAGTCCAAGGTTCATTTGCCAAATGGAATGTCTAAAGATTTGATTTTGGAAGCAAATAACTATTCTCGTTTGTTGAAATCCTCAGGTGGGATAGGACTGCAATTATTAGGTCTTGGAGTCAATGGGCATATTGGATTCAATGAACCACCATGCGATATTGCTAGTGGTTGTCATTTGGTTACTCTTTCAGCTTCCACAAGACAGCAGAATGTAAAGGATTTTTCAGGTGGGATTACTTCTGTTCCTTTAAAAGCAATCACTTTAGGTATATCAGATATCCTCTCCTCGCAAGAGATCCATCTGGTTGTTACTGGAGAACATAAAGCAGAGATATTAAGAACCTTGCTTCACTCCGAGCCCATAGGTGAGATCCCTGCTAGCTGGTTAAAAGTTCACAATAATGTTCACTTGTGGGCTGATAAATCTGCTATGGATTACCCTTAGGAATTGGGTCAGTGATAATTCATTAAATCCGACTGAATTTTGATCCAGGATTATTTGGCGTTGAAAACTATTTTTGGTTTAAGTATGGCTGATTCTTCTAATATTCCTATCCCAATAACATCATTCATGGGATCAAGAACAATGATTGATGAGCTCTTGCCTTGATTGAGACTGTCTTGTTTTGGGGCCTCTTCTACTTGTCTTTTTGTAGTAGAAGTTTCTCTTCCATTCATCCAATCATTATTTTGCTCTCTAGTTAACTTGACCCGTTGCATATGGCCGAATAACTCGATTGGTGGAATTAACTTTTTATGCAATTCTGTTAATAAATCTCCTTTCTCTGGGAGCTCAATTGATTGCGATATATGTAATCCTAATGCTTGTATTCGTTGAAGTCTTGATAGGCAACCATGACATTGGATGAGTTCTCCTAGGTCTCTTGCAAGGGAACGAATGTATGTACCGGATGAACAATGTATGAATACTTCTAGAAGCCCTTTCTCTTGGCTCCAGTTGATTAGGTTTAATGAATGGATAGTTACATCTCTTGCACTTAGCTCCATATATTTACCTGATCTTGCTATTTCATGAGCACGTTTACCTTCTATATGAACGCTTGAGAATTGAGGCGGTTTTTGCTGGATTGAACCACAAAAATTATTTAAATATTTCTCTAACAGCTCACTGTCCAATATAGGCCAATCTGTTTGGTCTATAAGCTCTCCACTCATGTCATCAGTTGTTGTTTTTCTTCCTAATTGAATTTCCCCTTGATAAGTTTTCTCTCCTGGTAAGTAGGGAAGAAGCCTAGTTGCTTTACCTACAGCTATTGGAAGAACACCTGTTACTTCTGGATCGAGTGTTCCTCCATGGCCAACACGCTTAATTCCCAAAATATGCCTTATGCGACTTACGCATCCATGAGATGTTATGCCTGTTGGCTTGTTAATGTTTAGAAAACCGAAAGGCTCTTTCAATTTGTGTCTCCTTCTTGTTGGTGGAACTAGTTTTTTACTCGCATTACTCTTAATTACATTCTAAGTTGTTTATAAGTTGGATTAGATTCATGAATAAGCCTTTTGAAGAGGTTGATTCTGACCTTAGAGAATTCTTGAAAACTGGCTTAGATCTCAAATTACATTTAGCTAAATACCTGAAGACAACTATAAATGATATAAATAATCTTTTGCCTAAAGGTTCAGAGGAATTAGCAGCTCTGCACCCTAAAACTTCAGAATTAACAGATCCCACTAGTTTTTATGAGGAGGGTGTGGGCACAGCGCATTTGTTGGATCTGGCTTCATGGCATTTAGGGAGTGCAGAATACATAGCTGACACCTTGAAACTCTTAAAGATGTTCTCTCGAGGGAATGTCCTGGATTTTGGCGGAGGGATTGGCACGCATGCCTTATTTGCTGCCGCTTTGGATCAAGTTGACCATGTCTGCTTTGTGGACATAAACCCTCAAAACCGATCCTTTGTAGAGCAACGAGCGAAAGCACTCGCATTAGATAGCAAGATCTCTTTCCATAGAGATTTAAATAGCACAGGAAACGTTTGCTTTGATTTTGTTGTCTGTTTAGATGTGCTTGAACATTTGCCAGATCCATCTAGTCAGTTGCTTTCCTTTTTAGAGCGCATGAATACAGGTTCTATAGCGTTACTTAATTGGTATTTCTTTAAGGGATTTAGTGGGGAATATCCATTTCACTTTGACGACGAAGAGTTGATTGAAGGATTCTTCAATACTCTTCAGAAGAATTTTCTAGAGGTTTTTCACCCGCTACTAATTACAGCACGTACTTATAAACCCTTAATTTAGCAACAGCACATTATTGGATTAGAGAAAGTAAATCAAACAAAAACTTTTAAGCCTTCAAAAAATATTTTGGCCTTTAGCCGGCTGTGGCAATGTTTATTCTTTTTCTGTTGCGAAGCCCACGTTTAATGGTTTCAAAATTAACCACACCATCAGTAAGAGCGAACAAGGTGTCGTCTTTCCCTTTCCCTACATTTATCCCTGGCAGGACTGAGGTTCCACGCTGGCGGATCAGGATTGAACCAGCAGTAACTGATTCTCCACCAAAAGCTTTTACACCAAGACGTTTTGAATTTGAGTCTCTTCCATTACGGGTAGAGCCAGTTCCTTTTTTATGAGCCATGTGATTAAAGAGGTAGGGTTTAGGTTTAGAAGGGAAGGAGTTAGCTGATTACCTTTCCAGCAAGAGAGATTGATTCAACCATAACTCTAGTAAGTTCTTGGCGGTGCCCATTCTTGCGACGTGTTTTCTTTTTTGGGCGCATTTTATAGACAATTATTTTTTGTCCTCTTCTATGGGCCAACACTTTGAGCTCGACGGTCGCTCCTTCAACGTAAGGTTTCCCAATAGTGGCTTCCTTGCCATTTTTTAAAAGTAAAACATTCTTCAAGGTGATTTTTTCATCTACTTTGGCCTGAACCCTATCAATGTCGTAATAGCGATTGGGTTGGAGCCAAAACTGTTTCCCTGAGGATTCGACTATGACGTAGGGCAGTTCTTTCTGCTCCTTTGTTTTTGGTGTTGGTTTGTTTGCCATGGGATTGGGACACGTCCAGGCTCGTTAAATTTGTCCTGACCTGAGGTATAGGTTCAAAACCAGATTCGAACGATTAAGCCTGAATCGCAATCGAATTACAATCAATCATTTTCATGTGTAAAGGGTCAATCAGTCAAGATTTAATTGGTTAAGTCCTTTATCATTTGATTTCTGAACGATTATTAGGGGAAATTGCCTTTAGTATTTGCTTGATATTGTTTGGTTCAAGAAAGAATGCCCCTTGTTTTTTCCTTTCAAGAATCAATCTTTTGGTTATGAGTGCGCTTAAGACATACATCCTGAAGCTTTATGTGGCAGGGAATACGCCCAATTCAATGCGTGCCTTGAAAACCCTTCGTGACATTCTGGAAACAGATTTTCGAGGTGTATATGCATTAAAGGTAATTGATGTATTGAAGAATCCTCAATTAGCTGAGGAGGATAAGATTCTTGCAACTCCGACACTCGCAAAGATTCTCCCACCTCCTGTAAGAAGGATTATTGGAGACCTTTCAGATCGAGAGAGGGTTCTTATAGGACTAGATTTGCTCTATGAAGAGTTGTCTGAAGAGGATTTTGCTGGGAATTCGTCATGATTGGTCTGGAGATGAGCACATAGCACCATCAGATTCTTAAGGCTCACGGTGGAGAGGGGGCTATTGATCTGTTTTTTACTAGCGTTTATTTAGATCAAAGCAGTTATGGATTCAAAGACTAACAATGGACCTGCATCTCAAATGCAGGTGCAAAAGCTCCCTACAGGGATTGACGGGTTTGATGATGTATGTCATGGAGGTTTGCCCGCTGGCAGAAGCACACTTATTAGCGGCACTTCTGGGACTGGTAAAACAGTCTTTTCTCTTCATTTTTTGCATAATGGGATCACGCAATATGACGAGCCAGGTATCTTTGTGACTTTTGAGGAATCTCCAGTGGACATTCTTCGAAATGCGGCAAGTTTTGGATGGAATCTCCAAGAAATGGTTGATCAAGATAAATTATTTATTCTTGATGCTTCCCCAGATCCAGAGGGGCAAGATGTGGCAGGAAGCTTTGATCTTTCAGGTTTGATTGAGAGGATTAGTTATGCCATTCGCAAGTACAAGGCAAAAAGAGTCTCGATTGATTCAATAACTGCTGTCTTTCAGCAATACGATGCAATTTATGTTGTGCGACGAGAGATTTTTCGTTTGATTGCTCGACTTAAGGAGATAGGAGTGACAACAGTTATGACTACTGAGCGTATAGAAGAGTATGGACCAATTGCTCGTTATGGTGTTGAAGAGTTTGTTTCTGATAATGTCGTAATCCTGAGAAATGTTCTAGAAGCTGAAAAGAGACGAAGGACAGTAGAGATCCTAAAATTACGAGGTACTACTCATATGAAAGGCGAGTTCCCTTTTACTATGGGTGAAAGTGGGATAAGTGTTTTCCCTCTTGGGGCTATGCGTTTAACCCAGAGGTCTTCTAATGTCAGGATTAGTTCGGGTGTTTCTGATTTAGATGAGATGTGTGGTGGGGGCTTTTTCCAAGATTCAATTATTCTTGCTACTGGAGCAACGGGAACTGGCAAAACAATGCTTGTTTCTAAATTTATTGAGGATGCCTATACTCATCAAGAGCGCGCAATCCTCTTTGCTTACGAAGAATCAAGAGCTCAACTTCTTAGAAACGCAACTAGTTGGGGAATTGATTTTGAACAGATGGAGAGAGATGGACTGTTAAAGATTATATGTGCTTACCCAGAGTCAACTGGCTTAGAAGATCACCTGCAAATAATTAAGACTCAGATTACTCAATTCAAGCCTTCAAGAATGGCAATAGACTCTCTTTCAGCACTGGCAAGAGGTGTAAGTCTAAATGCATTTAGACAATTCGTAATTGGCGTCACTGGTTATGCTAAGCAAGAAGAAATTGCAGGCTTTTTTACAAATACAGCAGAAGAATTTATGGGTAGTCATTCTATAACGGATTCTCATATTTCAACTATCACTGACACTATCTTATTGCTTCAATATGTCGAAATAAGAGGGGAGATGGCTAGAGCTGTAAATGTTTTTAAGATGCGAGGATCATGGCATGACAAAAGGATTAGGGAGTTCGTAATTACAGGAAAAGGTCCACAGATTAAAGACTCCTTTAGTAACTTTGAGCAAATCTTTAGTGGTGTTCCTCATAGGGTCATTAATGAAGAAAGAGCCTAGTTTCTTTTCCTGGTAAATAATATATATTTGGAGGAGTTGTTTCTATATGGCTAATTGGTTTGAGCGCTCAGCCTGTAGATACACTTCATCAGCATCAGCTTGCTCGAGTGGTAGGTCAAACCAAAATGTTGTTCCAGTCCCTGGCTCACTTGCTATGCCAATCTTCCCTCCATGCTTCTGAATAATTCCTTGTGCTATTGATAGCCCCAGGCCTGTACCTACCTCAGTGTGAACAGAATTTTCAACCCGGTAAAACCTATCGAAGATACTCTCTTGAGCTTCCTTGCTGATGCCAGAACCAGTATCGGAAATTTCAACCCTTAACCTCGGGAGTGGTGAGATGAGTTCGCAAAAAGGAGCAGAGTCTTTGTTTATTGGAGGTTCTGCAGTACATGTATCTGGCCATGTATAAGAACGAAGAATTAGTAAGCCACCAGCCTTATTGAATTTTAGGGCGTTTCCTACGAGATTATCTAGAACCTGTAGAAGAAGGTCCCAGTTGCCAAGTACTTTTGGGATGTCTTCATTTAAATCCAGCTTGAGAAGAACTTTCTTCTCGTCTGCATTGAGCTTGTAGTTCCTAAGTGTTTGTTCAAGTGCAGGTTGAAGATCTATTGATTCAAACTGGACTGATCTACCAGACTCAAGCTTGGAAAGGTCCAGAACATCGTTGACGAGTCTTGTCAATCGATCTGCTTCAGAATTTGCTACCCCTAGGAATTCTATCTTTTCCGCTTCACTCAGTTTATCTCCAAGATCATGAAGTGTTTCAATATAACTTTTAATATTAAATAATGGGGTTCTTAATTCATGAGAAACATTGCTTATAAATCTACTTTGTGCGGCATTTAGTTCCACTTCTCTTGTTAGGTCTTGTACTGTAACTGCAATACCTTTTAGCGTTTCTCTGTTTGGGTCCCTAACCGATTGAAGTACTATTCTTAGAGTTCTATTTGGCTCATCAAGGCTGCAACGAAGGTCGTTGCTTTCACTTGATCTATTAAGAATGGATGTTAGCGAGTCATGTAATTCATTTGATAGTATTTCGGGAAGTTCATTTAGCAGTTCTTGTCCTTCTAGATTCCTACCTTCCCATCGAAATAATCTTTTTGCAGTTGGATTTGCTAATACAATTTTGCCTTCTTCGTCAAGTAATAAAGCTCCATCTGCCATTGTAGCTATTAAAGATTGTTGCTTTACTTGTGCAGATGTCAACTCTTCTATATTTGCCTCATCATAGGCTTCTAGCTGTAATGCCATAGCATTGAAACTGTTTAACAGCTCACCAAGTTCACCACTTATTGGCATTGATATTCTTGCGTCAAATTTACCCGAAGCTATTTCTCTTACCCCTCGGAGAAGTTCTTTCACTGGACGTGTAATTGTAAGTGTATTTATAACTGCGCCTAGTATCACTAAGACCCAAATAGATATGAAAACGGCTACGGTAACTTCTCTAGTAAGTGCAGCATTCGCAAGTGCCTTTTCATTGGGGTTAACACCAAGGGCAAGAGTTCCAAGAAATTCACCTTCCCATGTCAATGGGACAAATACATCTGTCACTTGTCCTTGCGGCGTTAGGTGTTGTCTAATTAGAGGATTTTGAGATCGTTTTTTGAAGTTTTCAGGTAGTGTTAATCTTCGAGTAAGTTGTAATTCGCTATATCCATTAATAGGTGTTCCACTTACTGGGATTCCTAAATAGATCAACCCTTCCTTGTCAGCAAAGAAGATATAGCGCAGGCTTTTACTTGATCTCCAAAACTTTTCCGCTACACTTCCTAATTCTCTCTCTTTCCCTTTTGAAATAAGTTCAGAAACATTTCCTGAAAGTAATAAGCCTAAGTCTCTTGCATAACGTGTGTCATTTATCCCAGCATCCCTTTGAATGCCATTAAGAACAAAGAAGGTGATGCCTGTCATTAACATGCTCACCGCAAGGGTTGCTATTGCTAGCAATTTTGTTTGAAGGCTAAATTCAGACCACCAGATCTTTACTCGTTCCCAGAACCCTTTAGGGTCTTGAGGAGGAGGTTGGTTCTTTCCTCGATCAGAGATGGCTTGCGAAGATGTGCTTGCCATGCTGACTATCTTCCGGTCCAAGCTTAAGAATTCCTGACTTGGTGGCCAATATCGCGACGATAGTTGATCCCTTCAAAATTAATTTCAAGTAGGCCCTTATAGGTGAGATTAAAAGCCTCTTCAAAACTTTCTGCCTGTGCTGTAATTGATAGAACTCTTCCTCCAGCTGTAAAAAAAGATCCTTGTTTATCCATTTTGGTTCCAGAATGGAAGATTTGCAGATTATCTGAAGTTTGAAGATCAATTTTGATTTCTTCATTGGTTCGTGGAGATTTTGGATAGCCAGGGGCAACTGCCACGACACATGCGCTACAGATATTTTTTGTTGAAAGCTCAGGCGCTAACTCTAGGCAACCGTGCGCACATGCTTGTAAAACCTTCGCCAGTTCTGGACCTAATAGGGGCATTAAGGCTTGGCATTCCGGATCGCCGAAGCGACAATTAAATTCAATAACTTTAGGTCCAGATGAGGTGAGTATTAAACCTGCATAAATTACACCTCGATAGTCAATGCCTTTTTTCTTTAAGGCATTTAAGGCTGGCTCAAGAATTGTTTTCTTTATGTTTTCTAGCCCCTCAGGAGTGATGAGTGGGGTCGGAGCATATGCACCCATCCCTCCAGTATTTGGTCCTTTGTCACCATCTTTAAGTCTCTTGTGATCTTGAGCTGTAGGAAGTATCACCATTTCTTTGCCATCGCATAAAGCAAAAACCGAAACTTCAGGGCCTTCAAGTTTTTCCTCAAGAACAACTTGTTCTGAAGGAGGTATATATTTCCCTTCAAATGTGTCGTATATAGCTTCCGCGGTGGCGTTGATGGATTCGGCGACAGTTACTCCTTTCCCTCCTGCCAGACCATCCGCTTTTACTACAAGGGCTTTTTGTAATCCGTTAAGGACTTCAAGGGCTTCTTTTTTTGTATTGGTTGTCCAATGTTTAGCAGTAGGGATCCCTGCTTCGTTCATAAGAGTTTTAGCCCATGCTTTGCTCGACTCGAGCTTTGCACCTTCAGTTGATGGGCCAAATACAGCAAGACCTTGGTCTCGAAACTTTTCAGATAAACCTGCTGCAAGAGGGTCCTCCGGGCCAATTATTATGAGGTTGATTTTTTTCTCTTTACAGGCCTTGAGGAGTTCTTCAAAATTTTCCTCTCCAATTTCTAAAGAACTGCAGCGATGGTGTTGATTTGTCCCAGCATTCCCTGGAGCAACCCAAACCTCTTTTACATCTGGACATTTTGAAAGTGACCAAGCGAGAGCGTTTTCTCGTCCTCCACTTCCAATGATGAGTATTTGATGAAGCGGGGGCAATTCCTTTTTCACAGTGGTGGAGCTAGGCATGAAAATCTTTAAAGAAGGAGAGGCTTGATTAGTGCGGGATGGGAGTTCTTGGGAAAGACCACATCTTTCGGTTTTACTGGTTTAATGGTTCATTTGAAATGGGATTGGAGTCATTTTTTCGATTTCCCCATAAAGCATGTTCTCAGGTGAATTGACTGCCTAGGTATATCTGCTTGAGTTGTATTGGGGAATTTGTTGGCTTCTACCAAGGCTAACTTCTTGGAGAATGACCTTCCACACCATTTTGCCAACCTCTCTTGTCATAAATCGACTGAGATGGATTGCAGAATTAAGCTCCATTTCAATTAATGGCTGAAGTCTCCTACTGATTCTCATGACTCCAAATCATGGTTCTCTTCTCTATGAAGGAAAAGCTAAACGTGTCTTTCTGGCAGAGCATGAGCAGAAGGTGTTTATTGAGTTTAAGAACTCAGCGACTGCGTTTAATGCGGTTAAAAAAGCCGAGTTCGAGGATAAGGGTCGTTTGAACTGTCAGATTTCTGCTTGCCTTTTTGAGTTGTTAGAGACTAAAGGGATCCCAACTCATTACTTGGGAGTGGCTGGTGATTCTTGGATGGCTGCTAGGAAAGTGGAGGTAATCCCCCTAGAAGTCGTTTTACGTAATATTGCTGCAGGGTCTCTTTGCAAAGAAACCCCGATTATTAAGGGCACTGAGCTTTCACCAGCTTTGCTTGACATTTACTATAAAGATGACCAATTAGGCGACCCACTGCTTACTGAGCTTCGCCTGGAAAGACTAGGGTTGTTAACTGCTCAACAAAGGTCAGAGATTGAAACGATCGCTAAAAATGTTAATAATTTTTTGAAATCATTTTTTAACCAGATAGATTTAATACTAGTAGATTTCAAGCTCGAATTTGGTATTATTAATAGTGGAGAGATAGTCTTGGCAGATGAAATAAGCCCTGACACATGCAGGCTTTGGGATAAGAGAATTTCGGACCCGAAAGCGAGGATTCTTGATAAGGATCGCTTTCGCCAGGACCTTGATAATTTACTTGAAGCCTACGGTGAGGTCCTCAAACGGGTACAAGGGGCATGTGCTAAACCCCGAAACTGCCTTTAATGTCACCGGAGATTCACTGCTAAGCAGCACGCCTGTTCATTTTGATGGAGAGATCCTCTTCAACCCGATCATTGAAAGCTTTTCGAAAAGGCTTATTTGGATTGGTTTTGACCCTGCCAGTTTTTTTGCTTACTGATCATTCAAAGTCAGCAGAAAAAGCTATACATTCTCACGCCATTGAGGCTCATCCAGTTGAAACAGATTTAGAGAAGGGCAAACTATTGCTCGCTAATGACCAGGAAACAACCCAAAAAATAGATGCAGAGCCTCAGCGAGGTCAAAAGGGTGATGATTTGGATCAGCCCGATGAACCTACAGTCTTAATTACAGAGGTGATTATTGAGGGGATAGGCGATCACCCTGAGCGTGACCGTCTTCAACTCGCTGCGTATGACGCAATGGGAGTCCGCCCAGGTGGAACTGTTACTCGGAAGGATTTGCAGGTTGATTTGGAGTCAATTTATGCAACTGGGTGGTTTTCTGGTGTTCGTATTGAGCCAGTCAACGGGCCATTAGGAGTTCAGCTCCTAGTAAAGGTCCAGCCGAACCCTATTCTTACAAAAGTTGAATTAGATATAGAAGATCCTAGGCTCCCTGAAGAAACTATAGATCAGATATTTTTAGCTGAATATGGACGTACTTTAAATCTGAATTCATTGCAATTAAGAATGAAGGACTTGCAGAAATGGTATCTAGGCGAAGGTTACTCCTTGGCAAGGATAACTGGCCCAAATCGTGTAACTTCTAATGGAGTTGTTCAATTAAAAGTTTTAGAAGGCTCTGTTTCAAATGTTGAAATTCAGTTCTTAAATAAAGAGGGTGATTCGCTAGATGAGAACGGAAATAAAATCGGAGGCAAGACAAAACCTTGGGTTATTAAACGAGAGATATCAATTAAACCAGGTGAGACATTCAATAGAAATCAACTTGAGGCTGATATTAAGCGTCTTTATGGGACTTCTCTTTTTAGTGATGTAAAGGTGACTCTTAAGCCTGTTCCAGGGGAGCCCGGAACTGTTGTTATTCTTTTAGGAATTATTGAACAGTCGACTGGGTCTTTGTCAGGGGGACTTGGCTATAGCGGAGCACAAGGACTCTTTGGTACAATTGGCTTACAAGAAAGCAATCTTTTTGGAAGATCTTGGAGTGCCTCCACAAACTTTACCTATGGTCAATACGGGGGATTGGTAGATTTAACGTATGCAGATCCATGGATAAAGGGTGATCCTTATAGGACTTCTGTTAGGACTTCAGTATTCTTAAGTAGAGATGTTCCTCAGGCATTTAGGAGTAAAGAGCATGGCAACATTCGTGGTGTCTCTGATTATTATAATGCTGACTCGACCTATGCTTATGAAGTGGGCACTGATGCACATGGACGGACTAAATATAATTCAGTAGGAGAAGCTAAAATTAATGATGGTAATGTTAGCTGGTTTGATTATGAAGGTAATGCTGTAGCCCTCCAGAGAACTGGAGGGAACCTAGTTTTTACTAGGCCATTAAACAATGGCAATCCTTATAAGAGGGTGCCATGGACAATTTTTGCTGGCCTTAATGCACAAATAGTTGAGCCTATTGCGTTCTCTGGCGAATCACGTCCTTACGGGGTAGGCACTCGAGATAGAAAAGATAAAAAGGTTCCTAATGGGGATGTTATTTGCATAGCTTTTAACTGTGCTAGAGAAAATCAATTAATAGGACTAAGAACAGGTGCTACATACAACACTTTGAATGATTCAAAAAATCCAACATCTGGAGATGTGTTTAGTTTTGGAACACAGCAATATCTATCGGTAGGGGAAAGTTCACCTACTTTTAACAGGGCTCGAGTTGGTTATACGCGCTTTTTTCCAGTTAATTGGTTGAAAATTCATAAAGGTTGTCGACCTAAGCGTGGTGAAAAGGCTGATTGCCCTCAAGCCATAGGTTTTCAGGTAAAAGGAGGCTCCATTTTCGGACAATTACCTCCTTATGAGGCCTTTTGTATGGGTGGAGGGAATTCAGTCAGAGGTTGGCATAATTGCGACTTGGCAGTTGGAAGAAGCTTTGGGGAGGCCTCTCTAGAGTATCGATTCCCTATATGGAGCATTGTTGCTGGCGAGCTTTTTGTTGATGCTGGAACCTCTTTTGACTCACAAGCAAAAGTACCTGGTAAGCCTGGAAGGCTTCTTAATAAGGCTGGTGCTGGTTATTCGCTAGGTACAGGAGTTATTGTCACTACTCCCGTAGGGCCTCTACGTCTTGAAGCTGCAAGTCAGGGACTTTCAGGTAATTGGCGCTTTAATCTTGGAGTTGGCTGGAAGTTTTAGTGACTATTTGGCCTGCTGATTATCAAGCTCCTTGGACCCTTGCAGGTGTTGTCACTCGTGAAGGAGTTGGCCTTCATACAGGGGAGAATTGCTCGTTGAGGCTTTTGCCTTCTTCAAAGGCGGGCTTTCATGTCTCATGGATTGACGACCAAAGCAACTCAACAACTCTCTCTACTAAACAACTTAGAGAGAGTGCTCTTTGCACAACTCTTGATTTCGGCAGCCGTAAGTTGGCAACTGTGGAACACCTCTTAGCCGCTTTGGGAGGGTGTGGTCTTAGCCATGTGGAGATTCAAGTTTCTGGGGAGGAAGTTCCTATTTTGGATGGATCTGCCTTGGGTTGGGTTCAGGCTATTGAGGAGGTTGGCGTTATCCCTGCAGAAACTCCTAGAAGAAATCAAATATCTCTTGATGCTCCACTTCTTTTTCATAGGAAAACAAGTGTTATTACTGCTACCCCTTCCGAAAGATTTTGTTTGGTAGCTGTTATTGACTTTCCTCAGGCAGCTATAGGGAAGCAAATTTTTTCTATTGAGTTAACCCCAGAAAAATTTGTAAAAGAGATTGCTCCAGCAAGGACATTCGGTTTTTTGGATAATGTTGAAGAGCTGAGAGCAGCGGGCTTGATTCAAGGCGCATCTTTAGAAAATGCTTTGGTTTGTGATGGCAAAAAGTGGCTAAATCCTCCATTGAGATTCTCAGATGAGCCTGTAAGGCATAAGCTCTTGGACTTGATCGGTGATTTATCTATTGTTGGTTTCCCAAAAGCACAAGTAATTGTCTACAGGGGCTCTCATGCGCTTCACACCGATTTAGCTACTTATCTTTCCAACCACTACTGCGATATCTCTTGACTAACGACTCTTCCAACAACCCGATTTTGACCTCTGAGCAGATTATGGGACTTTTGCCCCATAGATACCCTTTTGCCTTAGTTGATCGAGTTATTGAACATGAGCCCGGTAAACGTGCTGTGGCTATTAAAAATGTGAGTATTAATGAACCTCAGTTTCAAGGTCATTTCCCTGAGAGACCTCTGATGCCAGGGGTATTAATTGTTGAGGCAATGGCTCAAGTGGGGGGGTTAATTGTGACTCAGATGCCTGATCTTCCTAAGGGGCTTTTTGTTTTTGCTGGGATTGATGGTGTGCGATTTAGACGTCCTGTTGTGCCAGGCGATCAACTTAGAATTAGCTGTGAGTTACTAAGTCTTAAGCGAAAACGATTTGGCAAGGTTCAAGCCGAGGCAACTGTTGATAGTCAGCTTGTTTGCTCCGGGAATTTAATGTTCTCACTTGTCGACTGAATATATGGACAAGTTTCTCAACCCTTTATCGGTTAAGACCGACGGTGCCACTGAGATTCACTCCAGTGCTGAAGTTGATTCTCGAGCAGAAATAGAAAGTGGCGTAATTATTGGCCCTGGTGCAGTTGTTGGGCCTGATGTGCATATTGGAGCAAATAGCAGGATTGGTCCCCATGTAGTCCTTGATGGACGGTTAACTATTGGATCTAATAATCGAATCTTTGCAGGTGCTTGCCTCGGATTAGAACCTCAAGATCTGAAATATCGTGGTGCCCCTACAGAGGTGGTTATTGGTGATGAAAACACGATTAGGGAATATGTGACTATTAATAGGGCAACTGATGAAGGAGAACAAACAAAGATTGGCGATAGGAACTTGTTAATGGCTTATTGCCATTTAGGACATAACTGTGAGTTAGGCAATGGCATAGTTATGTCAAATAGCATTCAAGTTGCTGGGCATGTAGTTATTGAAGATCGAGCAGTTATCGGAGGTTGCCTTGGTATACATCAATTCGTTCATATTGGTGGTCTTGCGATGGTGGGTGGTATGACGAGAGTTGATAGAGATGTCCCGCCTTATTGTCTTGTGGAAGGTCATCCTGGGAGACTACGAGGCCTCAATAGAGTTGGGCTTAGGAGGAGTGGACTTGACCATATCGAGGATGGAGGAGAGCTACGTCAGCTTCAGGAGGTTTGGACTTTGTTGTTTAAGTCTGATCATGTGATGTCAGAGGCTTTAACTCATGCGAGAAAACAACATTTGATGCCTGCGTCAAGCCATCTTTGTGATTTTGTAGAGGCTTCTATTCAAAATGGGAGAAGGGGTCCTATGCCTGCCAGTACCTCAACTCGTTAATGGTTCGTCTTTTTGTTAGCACTGGCGAGGTTTCTGGAGATCTTCAAGGAAGTTTGTTGGTTAAGGCTCTTTTTGCGGAAGCTGAGAAACGTTCTATAAATCTTGAAGTCTTTGCACTTGGTGGTCCTCGCATGCAAGCGGCTGGAGCCCAATTAGTCGCGGATACTTCTTCTCTTGGGGCAATTGGCCTTTGGGAAGCTCTGCCATTTGTTTTGCCGACTTTAAGAGTTCAGTCTCTTGTGGATGAATTAATTAAGGAGAACACTCCAGATGCGGTTATTTTGATTGATTACATGGGCCCAAATATTCGACTAGGAAATAAATTAAAAAATGATTTACCAGAAATCCCTATTAATTACTACATAGCTCCTCAGGAATGGGCTTGGAGAGTTGGCAATGGTGGATCAACTGATTTGATTAGTTTTTCTGACAGAATTCTTGCGATTTTTCCTGAGGAAGCGGATTTTTATTCCAAAAGAGGTGGCAAAGTTACTTGGATTGGTCACCCTATGCTCGATACAACTATTTCGCTTCCTGAAAAGAATGTCGCCAGGGAAAAGCTTGGCTTAAAAAAAGAAGATCGTTTGTTATTACTTTTGCCGGCTTCAAGGAAACAAGAGCTTCGATATTTGATGCCTGATCTCGCCAAGGCAGCAGCAACTTTGCAGAATTTTGATCAATCTCTTCAGGTCTTAGTTCTTGCTGGACAGGAATCTTTTGAGCGCCCTCTTAAACTCTGCCTAGAAAAGGCAGGTGTAAAAGCTGGAAGAGTTTTGAATGCTAAGGATTCAGATATGCTTAAACCATTCCTTTTTGCAGCAGCTGATCTTGCCTTGGGGAAGTCAGGCACTGTAAATATGGAGCTAGCCTTACAAGGGGTTCCGCAAGTTGTTGGCTATAAAGTTAGTCGAATCACGGCATTTATTGCTAAACAAATACTTGGATTTCGTGTGGACCATATATCACCAGTCAATCTTCTACTTAACGAGCGATTGGTTCCAGAATTAGTGCAAGAAGATTTTAATTCTGATAACATTGTTTCTCTTGCTAAAGAATTGCTTGAAGAGCCTGTCTCTGTATTTGAAATGAAGGAGGGCTATAAGCGTCTTCGCAAGAAATTAGGTGAACCTCGAGTGACGGAAAGAGCAGCTGAGTTAATATTTGATTCGATTAAAGTAAAATGAAAAGAAATCTGATTTTTTCTGCGTCGTTAGCATTTCTTATTTGTTCATTATTAGTGTTTCCTTTAAAGTTAATGGCATCTGATCAAGAAGCGGTTTTTGCTGGCGGTTGTTTTTGGTGCCTTGAGCATGATTTAGAGGTACTTGATGGGGTTAGTTCAGTCGAGAGTGGTTATACTGGGGGGCGTTCTTTACTTCCTACGTATCGTCAGCATACTGGTCATCAGGAGGCCGTAAGAGTTAAGTTTGATCCCGAAAAAGTTAGTTATAGAAGCTTGTTGAGAAGTTTTTGGCGAAATATTGATCCATTCGATGGACAAGGACAATTCTGCGATAGAGGTGATTCATATAGGCCAATGATTTTTGTTGGCGATGACTTGCAAGCAGATCAAGCTGAGATGAGTTTCAAGTCTGCTGCGAAAGAATTAAGTACAGAAACTGATAACTTAAAGGTTAAATTGCGGCCTTTAAATAAATTTTGGATTGCAGAGGAATACCACCAGGATTTTGCGGTTAGAAATAATCTTAAATATTCTTTTTATAGGTTTAATTGTGGTAGAGACCGAAGACTTGAAGAGGTCTGGGGCGAAGAGGCTAGAAGCAAAAACGCATGGCGCGAATAGATGGGCAAATATAACGAAATCCTTAAAATGGTATAGTTATTATACAAAGAGCCTGCTAAAAATGCGGGTTTTCACCCATCCCAGTAATCAGAAAAATCGCTTACCATTCCTGAGCGATTTGAGGAAGGAGATGTATGTATCTGCTGACTATTAAGGATGGACTTGTGACTAGGCATATAGGTCCATATGAGTCCCCAAAGCAAGCCTCTGACGATTTGGATAGAGTTTTGGATACATGCTCCGAAAGAGCGCATTGGCAGATTCATGCGCTTGAGGGGCCTAAAACCCTTTCTTTTTCAGAAAGAATTGAATCGAGAGATTTTTCTATGGAAGCCATGGCCTCTTGATTTATAGGGAGCATTTTTTTTAGACTTTAAATATATTTCAAGTGGGGAATTTCAATTTTTTACTTAAGTGATTTTCTAAGTAAAAGGTGTTAATCGTTAGTGGAATCTTTCCCGTTATTAATTAGGATCCATTTTAATAGTGTCCTTACTCCGTATCCAGTCGCACCTGCGGGATTGATTCCTTTGTCTTTGTCCGCCCAGACTGTCCCAGCTATGTCTATGTGGGCCCAAGGTGTAGAAGCTTCAACAAACTCTTTAAGGAAAAGTGCTGCAGTTATAGAGCCTCCAGCACGTGGGCCAGTATTTTTTAGGTCAGCCAGCATTGATTTCAAGCCATCTTTATAGGAATTCTGCATTGGCATTCGCCAAAGGCCCTCCCCTGATTCGGTCGCAGCGGCTAGCAAATCATTTGCTAGTTCATCATTCTCTGACCATAGCCCAGCAACTTCGTCTCCTAGAGCTATTACACAAGCCCCTGTAAGTGTCGCTAAATCAACAATTGAATGTGGCTTTAGCTTAGATGCATAAAAAAGTGCATCTGCAAGTGTTAGCCGACCTTCTGCATCAGTATTGTTAATTTCTATTGTTTTGCCATTTGAGGCTGTGACTATGTCACCTGGGTGAACAGCTGATCCATTTATCATGTTTTCACAAGCAGCAATTATGAAATGTACTTCGACTCCAGAAGGTGCAATTTCTGCAATTGCTCTTGCAGTACCAAGAACGGCAGCACTTCCACCCATGTCAAATTTCATAAGTTCTATTTGTGCCGCGCCAACTTTCAGGTTGTAACCCCCTGAGTCAAAGGTTAGGCCTTTTCCTACAATTGCTAATTTTCGATTTATTTTCCCTTTACCTTTATAAGTTAGATGAATAAATTTTGGCTTAAGATCTGAACCTTGTGCAACAGCTAAATATGCTCCCATTCCTTCTTTTTTGCATTCTTCTTGTTCAAGAATTTTTAGTTGAAGATTAAATTCCTTAGAAAGTTGAGTAGCTTCTGTTGCCAATGCCTCAGGGCTAAGTTGGTTAGGTGGTGCTCCAACTAATTCTCGAGCAAGTTCAACACCAGCGCAAGTTGAACTTACGTTTTTAAGGCTTATCTCAGGGATACTCTCTACTCCAATCATTTCTAATTCACTAGGGGTATTTTGTGTGTCAGTTTTACTCTTAAAGCGCTCATCTTTAAACAAACAAAGACGAACTGCTTCGGCTACAGCTTGTATTTCTTTAGCTTTGTCAATATTTCCCCAAGGGAAAAGAACTCCTATTTTTCCTTCAGTTCCTTTACTTTGTTTAACTGCAAGTGAGGTTGCTTTTCGAAAGCTTTCGATCGTGAGGCTGTTTGTTTCTCCTAGGCCAACTACAAATGTTGCTTCTTCAGAGTGCTGCTGTAAGAGATGAAAAGTCGCTATTTGTCCTGACTTTCCAGTGAACTTTTGCTTGGTAAGATTTTTAGTTATTGAGTCTCCATATCTCTCTTCTAAAAGCTTGAAGGTTGATTTGCTTTTGTCTTCGAGGACGCCAATGATGAGAACGTCCCCATCCCAAGCTCTCAAAGCATTGGCATTAAGGGAAAACTTCATGTGGTGGTTTTGGATGGGTGGCTGGATGCTAGCTGTGAGCCTTAGCTGCTTTCAGCTGTGAAAGGTGTTGACCATATGTTTCTAGTCTCTTTATTAAAGGGAGGGAGCCATTTTTTTATTAAAAGTTGCTCAAGGTTCCTTCTTTCTCTCGTAGACATTGGGACATCAGTCCAAAAACGGATACTAAGATTGAATAGGACCTTAGCCTTAGAAAGTGACTCTTTATATGATGCAAGATAACTTTTGCAATCATGATCACTTTTCCATCTTTTTTCGGCTGCAATTGTTTCTCCTACATAAAGTAAAATCGGAGTGTTTAATTCTTTTGGAGAGTCCATTACAAGATATATCGCTGGGCCCTTGTAGGGGTCTTCTGGCAAGCGCCAGAAGCTCAATGGTAATGGAGTTAAATCTAATGGATTTAGATTTTTTGCTGCTTTAATAAATGGATTTTCTTCTGTTGGTGGGGTTGTAAAAAGTAGCCGTTGTTCTGCTCCCTTTTCATCATTTCCTGTAAAAAGATTCTTTTGATGGTTGTGCAGACTTTTCTGCCAGGCTTTGAGAACTTCACTTGAGAGGTTTGTTCCCGTGATTGGCTTTTTCCCTATAGGAAGGGACCAAGGAGTGAAGAGCTCTCCCTGTCCGCGAGATCTTTCCATTTTTAGAAGCCTTTGTTAAGAAGACTTTTGGAAGGGATCGGTGCTAAATGGCTGTCCAGCAATGCTCTAGAGAGTGGTTCTAATCCTGTAGACCCTAGTTGCCTTTGAAGGTGGTTAGGGGTTTCCAATTGAAAGAACTTATGTGATTTCAGAACAAAGAGGAAATGATTACGTTGATCCGTACTGTTGTTGTTCCTATGGCTTTTGCAGAATCAATAGGAGTCATCTTTCAGCCGTCAATGGCCTTCTTTGAATCCGAAATTGTGCAGGAGGAGGCCAAGAGGCTTTTTAGTGACTACCAGGAGCTTATGAAACTTGGGTCGGATTATGGCAAGTTTGACCGCGAAGGAAAGAAGATGTTTATCCAGACTATGGAAGGGCTAATGGAGAGATATAGGGTCTTTATGAAACGGTTTGAACTTTCAGAAGACTTCCAGGCCAAGATGACAGTAGAGCAACTTCGAACTCAGTTAGGTCAGTTTGGAGTCACTCCTGAACAGATGTTTGAGCAAATGAATACCACCTTGGATCGTATGAAGAGTCAATTGGATAGAGAGTCAGATTGAACGCCAAGCTCCCTCCATTTACGATCCTTTTAGGAAGTTTTAGGTTTTGATATGTCAGACAAGATAACTTCATTGCCTTCCTGGCTGGAAAGGGGAATTGCAGATCTCTTTCCTTTAGGTGGAATTGGTGATTTGGACCAGGATCTTGCTACTCGTTTAGATGTTGGTGTAAAGAATCAAAAACCTCTCCGTATCAAGTTAGGTATCGACCCAACCTCTAATTCAATTCATTTGGGTCACAGTATCCTTTTCAGAAAGTTAAGGGCTTTTCAGGATGCTGGGCATATTGCGGTTTTAATTATTGGAGATTTCACCGCACGAATTGGTGATCCGACAGGTAAAAGTATTACTAGAGTGCAATTGACGGCAGATGAGGTTGAAAATAATGCAGAGACTTATTTAAATCAACTTGGTTTGGGACAACCTTTAGAGAAGGCATTGTTAGATTTTGAAACCCCAGGCCGACTGGAAATACATCGAAATAGTGAATGGCTGAAAGATTTAGATCTTTCAAATGTGATTGAGTTGCTAGGTAAATCAACTGTTGGACAAATGCTTGCCAAGGAAGATTTTGCAACTCGCTATAGCTCTGGGAACCCTATCTCATTGCATGAATTTCTTTATCCTTTACTGCAGGGATATGACTCAGTGGCTATCAAGGCTGATGTGGAGTTAGGCGGAACTGATCAGAAGTTTAATGTGGCAATGGGTAGAGATCTTCAAAGGCATTTCCATCAAAGACCTCAGTTTGGCTTGTTACTGCCAATTTTGACTGGTTTGGATGGTGTACAGAAGATGAGTAAAACCTTAGGGAATACTGTTGGTATTGATGAAGATCCAATATCAATGTATTCAAAGTTGGAAAAAGTCCCTGACAACGTTGTGAGGAGCTATCTTACGCTGCTTACAGATGTAGAGCTTGGGACACTTCCTTCAAACCCTCGCGAACTTCAAAAATTAATGGCCCTAGCGGTAACCGAAACGCGACATGGAACTCTTGCCGCAAAAGCTGCTCAAGATGATGCCGCAGCCCTAGTCTCAGGCTCACAGGATGACCAAGCAGGTGTTCCAGAGATATCGATTTCTAAGATTAAATTTCCAGTAAAAGCTTTTTATCTTCTTAGCGCGCTTGGTCTATGTGTAAGTAGTAGTGAAGCTAGACGCCAGATACAAGGTGGAGCGATACGAATTGATGGGAAAAGATTAACTGATCCAAATTTTGAATTTATTAATAGCACTAATTTATTGGGGAAGGTTGTTCAATTAGGCAAAAAGACTTTTCGACGCTTGACTAATTAAATTAGATCCTTCAGATTTAGTTCTATTTTGACTAAACATCCAGCAGATAAAATAATTCTTGCTCTTGATGGAATGAATAGAGAGCAGGCACTTTCCTTTTCAACAATGATCCCAGATCTGCGTTGGGTGAAAGTGGGGATTGAATTGTTCCTTAGTGCAGGACCAGATGTTGTACTTGAATTAAGAGATAAGGGATTGCATATTTTTCTTGATTTGAAGTTTCATGATATTCCTGCAACTATGTCCAATGCATGTAGAAGAGCTGCTTCTAGCGGTGTTGAACTGATTACAGTTCATGCATGTTCTGGAGCTAAGGCTCTTAAAGATTCGAAGTATGCCGCGGAACAAGGCGCCTTAGCTACGGGTTTGCCAAGTCCAAGGCTCCTTGCAGTAACAGTCTTGACTAGTTGGGAGACTAATCGACTTCAATCAGAATTAGGAATTCACGAGTCTGTTGAATCTCGTGTAGATCGAATGGCTGAGTTGGCTTCTAAAGCTGGCTTAGGGGGATGTGTTTGCTCACCTTTAGAAGTAAGGCATTTGAGGCAAAAGTATCCCCTCCCATTTGATCTTGTAACGCCGGGTATTAGACCTTTTGGATCTAAAAATGATGATCAGTCACGGGTAACTAGTCCTTTGCAAGCTATTAAGGATGGAGCTTCTCGACTGGTAATTGGTAGGCCTATTACTCGTGCAGATGACCCTTTAGAAGCTTTTATGAAGTGTTGCGAAGAGATTGCTTTAAAGAATTAGAATTTGCCGATTCTAGGTTCTGTTCCTTTGACTAATCTATTGAAATTACTTCTATGTCTCCAGAGAACAAATGACATTGCCATTAGACAAACGGCCATATATGCATGACTATAATGTGTAAATCTAAAGCTTATTAACATTAAAATAGGCAGGCTGATAGCAGCAACGATGCTTGACAGGGAAACTATTTTGGTTGCAAAAAATACAGCTAGAAAAACAACAAAACAACTTAATCCAACTGGCCATGAAAGGCCTAGAAGTACTCCTAAACCTGTTGCTACAGCTTTGCCACCTTGCCAATTCAGCCATATTGGCCATATGTGCCCAATTAAGGCTGAAATTCCGCCGAGGACCTCCCATCCATCTCCTTGTAGGAACATTTTTGCCAAAACAACAGCGAGAGTGCCTTTCCCAACATCTATAAGAAAAACAGCTAATGCTGGACCTTTCCCGATATGGCGAAGGACATTGGTTGCACCTGTTGAGCCCGAGCCTAGTTCTCGAAGATCAATGTTACTTAACCATTTCCCTGCTAAGTATCCACTAGGAATTGATCCAAGTAAATAACAAAGTAGGACGACGAATGCCGAAAAGAAAAGCGAAATCAAGGTCATCTAAGGAACTCTTCTTCTTCTTCATAGATTTCTTCTTGACTAGCTGCAAAAGCAAGCCAAATAGGAAATTGCAATAAAGGAATTTCAACAACTTGCTCGGCTGCATCAACAATAATTAGTGGTACTTCTCCTTTCTCTTCTAGCCGATCTGCTCTTTCCACTAAGGCATCTCCACGTTCGAATAGAACTATTCCACTACTAGGCCCGAAATCTTCTCTCCCTAAGCCGAGTGCATCTTGAAGTCCTCGTCTCCATTCTCCAAGCCTTTCGGGTTGACTTGCCAGTACAAGGGTTTGGAATCGATCTCCATAAAGTTCTCCAAGGATTGAGATAACAGCAGCACCTACAAGAGTATTTCTTACTCTATTACCTCTGCTTGGTTGAGCACCTCTACCACCTTGACTAAAAAACCAATCTTCTAATAATTCATTATCTTTATTACTCAAACTTCTTCGAAGTTTCCAAGGTTCAGCATAGAAATCTGGTTGACCAAGAAATTGTTCTAGACATTCTCTTATAAGTGCTTCATCTGGTTTGAATGTCTCAGAAATTGGCATATTACTAATAGTTTCTTCTTTTTCTTCTTCAGGCTTAGAAATGTTTTGGTCTAGAGGCGAAGGTTGAACTAAAACTGGCTGAGCAACTAGCTCAAGTTTCTCAGCAGATTGAGCTAAATCTTGTAGGGCTCCAGTTAAGTACTCTTGAAATCCTTTTACTCTTCTTGCTATTGCATCAGATTGGCCGGAAAAAGATTTGTTGATCTCTTTTTCTAGAAAAGCTTTCTTCTTGGTTAGCTCTTCGATCTCTATAAGTAAGTCTTTACGACGAGATTTAAGTTCTTTGACTGCTGTTTCTAGAAAGTCATCGAAATCAGACTTGTTTTTGATGGCTTCGCCTTCTGGAGTTGCTGTTATTGGCCTTTGATTAATTGGCGTTCCCCCCCCTTCCTGACCTAGGGTTTCTTCTGTGGAAGGTTGTTGGGAGACTGGGAGGTCTTCTTCAGGCATTGACCTTTTAGCAGGAGGACTTGTTGTTGCTTAAGAGAGCGTTTGGTGTGACTTTTCAGGTTTTTCTAGAGTGCTTAGTCTTAGGCGTAATTGGTTTTGTAAGGTGTCTTTGTCAAAGAGTATTGGTAATAGGTGAGGGCTTGCCACTTCTCGAAAATACAAGATTCCTGGCAGGCCTGGAAGTAAAAGACGCCAGGCAAGCCAATTTTCGTATGGAAACCTTCTCAACTCTCGGCCTAGTTGCCAAACAACCATGGAGTTTGCATCAAACTCTAGTCGCAGGGTATATGTCTGAATAAGGAGGAAAAGCCCAAAAGTGGTTAAAAGTATTGGCACCCAATGATTAATTGGAAGAATCCCTAATGATCCCCCTAGAAGGATTATTAGTAGTGGGAGTCTGGGATTTGGGGAGAGACTCACGCTGTCTTTACTTTCGGATGATTTGTTTGTTGTTGTTGACATCAGCCAAATAGAATTTGAGTTAGAAGAACATCCATCAAAGCAACCGTGACTAGGGTCATTACAACTGCACCAGTTGTACTTGCTCCAACTTCTTTTGGCCCCCCCCTAGTGGTTAGACCCCATCCGCAAGCAAGGATTGCAATTTGGAGTCCAAATACTATGGCTTTTATAAGCATGAAGGGCAAATCGTCAGGACTAAGCCAAGTTCGAACAGAATTCCAAAAGACATCTGGTGGGATTTGATATAGATGGGTGCTACTTATTTGGCCACTCCATAAAGCAACGCTGAAAAATAAAAGACATTGCACTGGGGCCATGATGACCATTGCAATAAGCCTTGGTACGACAAGATATTCCACGGGATCGGTACGAAGCATTGTTATTGCATCGATTTGTTCAGTGACTTTCATCGTTCCAAGTTGAGCAGCATATGCAGTTGCCACCTTCCCAGTGAGCAGAGTTGCAGTGAGTAATGGTGCGATTTCACGAGCCATACCTATTGCAAGTATTCCACCAACTGTTCCTCCAGCCCCTTGCCGACTTAGTTCTGCTGCTACTTGGATGTTAAATACTGCTCCAGCTGCTACCCCAGTTATCAATACAATTAGGAAACTACCTGGCCCAGCCTCCATAAGTTGATCAGAGAGATCAATAGAATTTATACGTCCCTTTAGGGTCGCTGTAATTGCTTGGCCTCCTATAAGAAGACTGCTCCCAAGACGCCTAAGCCAACGAGGTGATTTCATTAATTCATTGCTTGCAAGTGTGCACCCTTGTCGGGCCAGCGTCTCATTATTAATAGTCCAAAGGAAACAAGCAGAGCAGGAATTAACCCCATGCAAATACGTATGGTGATTTGAGCTGTGGTTGGTTGGTTAAGGCAAAGGGTTAGGTTTTCGCATTCTGCCAATGACTGGTATCCAGAAAATGAAAGGAGAAGCCCAAGAAGTTGAACACTTAAGCCAATCCCTATCTTTTGAATTAAAACCATCCATGCTGTATACAACCCTGCAGGATGATCTGGGTCAGCGTCGATTGCATCAGGGAGTAAAGACCATGGAATTAGATATGCAGTAGATGCACCAAATCCGATCACCATAATAGTTGTAATTAATAAACCCATCTTTAGTCCCTCATACCCATAAGTAAATAGAGCACTTGTTGTTGCAACTGTTGTGGAAAGAGGAGGCAGGCACATAGCTACTAAGCAAGCACAAATCCATAATCCGCCTCCCCAAAAAAGCACCTTAACCCTTCCAAATTTATTTGATGAAAGACTCCATACTTGAAGACCAACAAGAGCACTTAATTGAAATGGGATAGGTATCCACTTTGAGATTTCTTTTGGTACATGCATGACCTGCTCAAGAAAAATTAGAGAAACGGTTTGCATAAGCTGTAGCCCGCACCAAAGCAAAAGGTATAAACCAATAACTTGGAGAAACCTACCGTTATTAAGTATTCTTTTGACTTGATCTAATAATGCTTCTGAGTGCTGAATAGGTTGGCGTGCTTTTTTCGCAAAAGGGGCCAGCCCCCAGCATGACAAAATTGTAGACAAAGCTGCAATAGTACCTGTTATTTTACCCATTAAAAGAAAACCACTATCCCCTTTTGAAAGGAGCCAAGCGGCAACAATTAATCCGGTAAAACCTGCCAAAATTGAACCTGTAAATCTTGCAGCATTTAGCCTTGTTCTTATCGCAGTATTTTCTGTTAATTCTGTTGAAAGTGCTGCATAAGGAAGGTTTACCCCTGTATATGCGGTCATTAAAAGTATTGACATAAATATGTAATAAGTAGTCTTTTGGGCGATGCCCCCAGGCGGAACCCACCAAATGGCCCCCAGAGCTATTCCTAAAGGAATAGAGGCTCCGATCATCCATGGCAATCTGGGACCCCATCGGGTTTTTGTGTGGTCACTTAGCCAGCCAATTAATGGGTCATTTATCGCATCCCAAATCTTTATAACCATTAACAGCGACCCTGCAATAAAAGCAGGCAGTCCAGCAGTCCCAGTAAAGAAGGGAAATAAATAAAACCCCAATTGGGTTGCGGCAAGACCTGTACCTGCATCTCCTAGCCCATAGGAGATCATTAATCTACGGCGCGCTGCTCTTTCTCTAGGTATTTTGTTGTTCAATCTATTTTGAAGGGGAGGCTCAAAGACATAATGAATGAGTAAAGAGCATCTAGACCTCTTATGTGTTTAGATGGTCTTCATCAACAAATGCGGGCGTAGTTTAGTGGTAAAACCTCAGCCTTCCAAGCTGATGATGCGGGTTCGATTCCCGCCGCCCGCTTTCCCACTTAAAAGCCTAAAGCCTTAAGGATTTAGAAAACCTTTCATCTATGGTGACAACAAGGCTGCGATTTTCTAGCTCTATATTTTTTTTGTCCCAAACCGGTGGTTCTTTGGGAGCATCATTAGGGCTTTGATTTGCTGTATTAACTAAAAGGTTCCATTTAGTGCAAGGGTTAGGCAATTGGAAATTGAGGTTTTTAGGACATGCATTTAATCCCATCCACATTGCTGCCTCATCATTTTTTAAATGGATGCTGAAACTAAGACTATGAGACCAACTACTAAAATCTGGTTTTCCTATTTCAATTCCATGCCATCGGATTGAAAATCTTTTTTCATCAAGTGTTAAATCGGAATCTTTTTCTGTTCTTGAGATTGCGGGACTAAATATCGAAGGAAGCTGCTTGCGAATCTTTATTAGTCTTTTTACAAATTCCTGTAAAAGGCTATCGCAATCTTCAATATTCCAGATCATCCAACCCAAAGTACTGTCCTGACACCAGCTGTTGTTATTTCCACCTTGGCTTCGGCTTACTTCGTCACCCATGGCAATCATAGGTACCCCTGGACTGAGGAGAAGGGTTGCAAGAAGATTTCTTTTTTGACGTGCTCTTAGTTGGTTTAGGGAAATACTTGTACTGGGGCCTTCAATGCCATGATTCCAGCTGTTATTGTGATTCTCTCCATCACGATTGCTTTCCCCATTGGCAAGATTATGTTTGTGATTGAAACTAACTAGGTCATTCAGTGTAAAACCATCATGTGAAGTAATAAAGTTAATCGAACGCGATATGCAATTAGGATCATTATTGAATAGATCCGGGCTTCCATTAAGTCTTTCCTTTAATTTCCAAACAGTGTTGTTTTCTCCCTTCCAGAAGGCTCTTAAATCATCTCGAAAATACCCATTCCATGTGCTCATCTTTTGAGAAGGAAAGTCACCGATCTTGTAGAGCCCTCCACAATCCCAAGGTTCAGTTATAAGTTTTAAGTCACTTAATGTTGGATCAGCTTCAATAGCTTTGAAAAGAGGGGGGCTATCAAGAGGTTCTAAACCCTCGCCTCTGCTTAATGCTATTCCAAGATCAAATCTAAATCCATCAATACCTAGTTCTGTTGCCCAACAGCGCATAGATTCAATAATTAGTTGTTGAACAATGGGACGATTCGCTGCAATAGTGTTCCCACATCCACTAACGTCTAAGTAATCCCCGTTTTCGTTTATATGGTAATAAAGATTCTCTGCAAACCCTTTCCAACTGATTGCTGGACCATGATTATTCCCTTCAGTCGTATGATTGTAAACAACATCAAGAATCACCTCTATCCCTACATCATGAAACGATGAAACCATTTTCCTGAATTGTTGCCTTGCTTGAAGTGAATCATTTCCTGCGATATATTCGTGGTGAGGAGTAAACCAGTTTATAGGGCTATAACCCCAATAATTTTTCTTACCTCTAGGTGAATCTGAAGAATCGAATGCATATACTGGCAATAGTTCAACTGATGTAATTCCAAGTTGCTTTAGATAGGGAATCTTTTCAATCAAACCCAAGAATGTACCTCTATGCTTGGGATTAACTTCGGACGAAGGTCTATGAGTGAAACCACCAACATGTAATTCATAAATGATACTTTTAGATAACATATGTCTGGGCCTAGGATGAGCAGTGAAGTCAAAGCTATCTCTTTCACAAACAACACCTTTTAAGCAATTCTCTAAATTAGCCGAAGCACTTATTGTTAATTGTCTATTGTAAATCTCCCAACCTGTTATTGCTCTTGCGCAAGGGTCTAATAAAACTTTCTGGGAATAATCAATAGAGTTATTGAAATTACTTGATTGGTTTATATGGTAACCGTAGCAACATCCCGCACCTATTCCTTCAACTTCTATATGCCAGTAGTCTCCGGATCTATGGGAACTTGATAACGTGATTATTTTGTTTGGCTTATTATCAAAAGCAGTTGAAAACAATAATAATTGAACTTGGGATGCAAATGGTGCAGCTACAGAGAAATTTACCCCTCTTTTCGTTATGGTGCTCCCAAGAGGCCATGGTGAGCCGATATTTGTCTTGGTCAATTGCCTCGATCTCGCATTTATGGAAGCAGTAACTACAAATTAATAGCAAAAGGAGCTTTATCAACGATATGAGTGGGACCTCTGAAAGAACGCAAGAGAACATGCCTTTATTCCTTGGGAATGATCTTTGTGCTTTTCAGGTAGATAGTTCTTCTACAGGTGGTATCGCTTGGTGGTTGGGTTCCGATGAAGAACCCTTATTGATTGACTGCCCAGATGTAACAAAGAAGAATATCGACATTTTGAAAAAACTTGCAAGGAATTCGAGACCTCGGATCCTCCTGACAAGCAGAGAAGGCCATGGAAGAGTAGCTGCGCTTCAAGCAGCACTTGATTGGCCTGTTTTGTTACATGAGCAGGAGGCTTATCTATTGCCTGCTTTAGAAAAGGTTGAAACTTTTTCGGAGGAATTGGTTACAGCTGCAGGTGTTCGGCTTTTATGGACTCCAGGCCCTACCCCAGGCAGTTGTGTTGCCCATGTACATGCATCCTGGAATGTGCTGTTCTGCGGACGATTGCTCTCGCTTGTGGAGGTTGATCGATTGGCTCCTTTGCAGACTAGAAAGACTTTTCATTGGCGTCGCCAGCGAGAAAGTTTGAAAAAATTGCGCCAATGGGTTCCTTCAAATCCATTGCCATCATTGGCTCTTGGTTCAGGCTCTGGGGGGGACGATTGTATGAGGCTTTTTGAGTGGGATGACTGGAAAGAGCCTTTTTGGGGAGATGAGCCTATGTTTAATTAACCGTAAAAAGCATTGCGCCACAGGCTCTTTGGGTTGCCGTGTGGCTCTGGGCTTAATACCATTAGCGCGCTTAGGAATTTTTTCTTGATGAAAACCATTTTTGGTTTCATCTCAGCCATTCCCCCGCTCCACTCACATTCCCAATGAACAAAGCTGATTTGGTCAACCTAGTTGCAGCTCGTACAGAGCTCACTAAGACTGATGTTTCACTGGTTGTTGATGCCGCTATCGACACCATCATTGATTCAGTCGTAGAGGGCAAGAAAGTATCCATTCTTGGATTTGGTTCTTTTGAACCTCGTGATCGTTCTGCCAGACAAGGTCTTAATCCTAAAACAGGTGAAAAGATCAAGATTCCTGCAAAGCGTGTTCCGGCTTTTACTGCTGGAAAAATGTTTAAGGACCGTGTACAGGGTTAGTCTAAAAATTACTTGCTATTCCGATTAAAAAAAGCGGCCTTTATTAGGCCGCTTTTTTTGTATTCTTTTAAACCTGAGTTCCATAAAAGTACTAAGCAAATTGGATCTGCCCGCACATTTGTCTAGGCAATTCGATGAAGGAAATCGTCTTCGGAAATATTCTTATCGAGGCCGATTTGCTCCGTCTCCTTCAGGTGTAATGCATTTGGGCAATCTTAGAACCGCTTTGCTTTCATGGTTGCGAGCACGACTTGAAGAAGGGATCTGGCTTTTAAGGGTTGATGATCTTGACTCAAGTAGAACTCGCCCAGGGGCTGTTGAAAGTTTTAAATCCGATCTTCTTTGGTTAGGGCTTGACTGGGATGGACCTATTATTCGCCAAAGTCGAAGGAGAGGCCTCTACAGCACAGTGCTTTCGACGTTGAGGCGAAACGGGAGGGTTTATCCATGTCGCTGTAGTAGAAGGACATTAAGTCGACTTTCTGAAGAGAGTGGCAAAAAGAAACTATATCCAGGTACTTGTAAAGACCTTCGATTGTCTTGGGGGGCTCAAGAGGGGAGATTGCCAAGCTGGAGGTTAGATGTAAATAAAAAATTTAAAAAATCCTCTGGAGACATTGTTGTAAGACGATCAGATGGATTTATTGGATACCATCTTGCTACTGTTATTGATGAATTGACCCTTGGAATTACTGAAGTTGTTAGGGGTGAAGACCTTCGTGAAGGGATGTCGACACAGCTGGCTATTTTTGATGTAATCAATAGGCCCTCTCCGGTGGCATATCGACACGTTCCTCTTTTGCTTGACCGCAAAGGCAGCAAGCTATCAAAAAGAAATGGAAATTGCGGACTGGAGAAACTTAAGCAAACCGGACTGACTTCACCCAGAGTGGTGGGCTTATTAGCTGAGAGCCTTAATCTTGTTCCTAAAGGAGCAGAACTTAGTGCTCACGAGCTTTTAAGTGATTTAAGAGTAAGGCCCGAAACTTTTTATTCTGTTTTTGACAAAGGCTGTTAAAAACAGAAGTTTAAAGATCTTGTCCTAGAGCCTTTATGTCCTATTTGGTTGCGTAGAACAGAAAGGCTGCTGCGCCGCCGATGATTGTCATAGGTACACCCACAAGCAGATGTGCACCGGTGAATCCAATGCCTCTCTGACGCATGACGTAATAAGCGACTCCTGCTGCCCCAGCGGCTAGAGGAATTGCAGTGTGCAGAAGTGCGGCAACTGCGTGGTAGTCGAAATTCATCAGAAAAGGAGATTTTCTTGCGAAACACAGTATCCCAGCAAACCCCTCATATCGGACTTTTTGGTAGCTATTTGAATGATCTTGTTTAATGAGCTTGAAATTCATACTTCTCTTCTGAGATACCTCTAGAAGTTAATTTTTTGGTGAACCCACTTCAATTCTCGTTGATTTCACTAGGATTTTTGGAATAGTCCTTTTGGAGTTGATCAGCATTCTTCATACAAATAGATCACTTGGGTGAGCGGCCTTATGAAAAAAAAAGCGCTTGTTCTTTTTTTAGTTTTGTGTAGTGGGTTTTCTCAGCCGAGACTTAATGCATCTGATAACCCAACTTTTCTTGCGGAGTTGAATCATTTGGCAAAAGTTTGCTTAAGCACAGGTAGTCGCTTGATTTGTCAAAGGTCTTTGGTTCTTGCAGAGTCTCTTCAATCAAAAGCTGAGCTAAGTGAAAATTATGCTTGCCAGACAATGGCTTTAGGTTTAGCTGCAGATTTAATAATGAGCCAGCTTAAATTTAGTCGGGGTAAGAAGGCTGAACAATTGCTTTTGGGTGTCAACCGACTTTGCTTAGGAACGAGGATTTGAATTGTCTCTTTGTGATTTGTTTTCTCCAATCTCTCAGCCCTTAAAGGGGATGAAGGATGTTTTTGCTGGGAGAGAAATCGTTTTTCTCCTGAATTAAAGGATGATTAATCAGGTTAAGAGTGTGAATAGAGAAGGCTATCTCCTTAAAGGAGTGCTATGAGAATAGAGAAAGAAGTTTTGAAGTCAATGTCAGGATCAAAGCAAACAAAGGCGGGTGGTTTTCAGTCCGATCAGGAGGGAGGGCAATTAGCCCAACCCACTCAAGGAGATGACTCAGAAGAAGTGAACCTGGAATCGAGATCCCAAAGTCCTAAAGGGATGAAGTTTGAGATTGAAGGCTCTAGAGCTAAAAATAAAAAGCAACAAGGTTCACAGGCTAATGATAAAAAGCAAGTGGACATAGATGAATATTCGCTTGGAGGGATAAAATACAGAATCCCCGGGAAAAGGCAGAGAATTGTTGTTGCTTCAGTGGTTCTTGGATTAAACCTTCTATTGGTTTTAGCTGTTATTTTGTATTTTAATAATCCTAATTTTCAAAACTTTATCTACCATGTTGGTAGAAATGTATGAAGTAAATTAATCAATATAAGTGTATTGCATTGATTTTGTGAGGAACTAGCTTTTTTAATAGCGTTAACTTCTTTCAACAAGAAAATGTCTGATTGAAGAACTCTGATTAAGTGCATCATCTTTCTCTGGAGAGCTATTCGAAAAGAAAATTGTTGTTCCACCTATAGCAAGTACCCCTATAGCAGCTATTTGCCATGGATTGAATCTAGGAGTTTTTTTTGCGTTGAGCATATTGTCACTATTTGAAGAGTCTTTGAGCTCCGATTGTGATGTCTTTCGCAGGAACTCCGCCTCTGCTTCTAGTCGTTCCACTTCTACTTTTAGACGAGTTTCAATGTCATTTTCTTCGTCAGCTTGATCTGCAATGAGATCAGTTTCTCTAGAGACTTTTTGATTGCTCTCCTCAGCAAGTCTGTCGGCTTCAATTTTTTGCTTTATTTCAGTAGTCAGTCTTTCGGCATCAGCGGCAAGGCTTTCGATCTCAGTCCTTTTTTTTGCCTCAATAGAACGTCTTTCAGCCTCGGCCTTTTCTTTCTGCTTCTCATTGTTGACTTGCTTTTTATTGTCGGAATCAGGGTTAGAAATATTTTGTTCTTCTAAGAGACCTATGCCAATTGATTGAGATTTGTTTTCGTTAGAAAGTCTTTTAACTGTTTCATCTTTTAGCTCTGACTCAGTATCTTCAGTATAGTTAGACCGTTTTTTTGTGAAATTGTTGAGAACGAAAAACAAGCCAATAATTATCGGAACGTGGACAAAAGCACCTACAAGTACTGAGGTTTCGGAATAAGGCATTTTACTTTAGTGATTTTTTCAGGCTGATTGCCATAACATAAGGAGCTTTAATTTTAAGTCCACCTACCTAGGGGAAAAAGCAACATGTCATCATTTTCTTTAGATTGATCATCGTAAAACTCCAAAGCAAGATCTCCCTAGAATTTTGTTTATCCAATTAATTATTCGTTAGGGCTCTATTCCCTTTGGCATTTTATTTTCTGATAGCTTGCCAATGGTTTCAAATATAGACTCCTTAAAAGATCTTCAACTTATATGGAGCTGTCAATCCAATTTTTTGCTTATTGCTATTTACTCATAAGCAGCTAGAAAAACTTATTTACAAAGTTGAAATGAACCGTGCACAATTAGTTGCTCCAGCAATTCCGAATGGGACTACAGAAGTGAAAATAATCGAGAAAGAGTGGGGGATAGAGAGATGCTATAAGACCCAAGATGGTCAAGTGCATTGCATACCAGCATCCTTTGACTCTTGGCTTTTTGATTGCTAAAGGCTTCTGAGCGCTTTGTCAGGCTTGTTCTCAGAAGGGACAAATAATTTGAACGCCCCCTGTTGGATTCGAACCAACGACCTGCTGCTTAGAAGGCAGATGCTCTATCCAGCTGAGCTAAGGGAGCTTCATTACATTCTGACAGCCTTTGGAGACTCGTAGGCCTAATGTTTGAGTATGAGTTCTTGATTTAATGGCTACGCGAAGACTGAGCGAGAGCCAGAAGAGACAACTGGTGGATAGCTATAGGGCTGGGGAGACCTCAGCAAGATTGGCTGATGCTTACGGATGCAGCGTTAACACTGTTACTAGAACTCTAAAAACTTTTTTGTCAGAAGAAGATTATGCCTCTCTTAAAGCTTCTCGGGTTCGTGGGGCAACCAAGAAAGAGATAAAGGCTGAAGCAAGCGAGTCTAAAGATGATAATTTTGTTGTTTGTAAGGAAGTCAATACTCTAGAGACCCTTGAATTGAATACAAAAGCCTCTTCGCAGTTGGCTTTAGATGATGCTGAGGATTTTGATAATTCCTCAGAAGAAGACTCTTCTATCCAGTTAGAAGAGTCCTTTGAAGGAACAATTTTTCAAGAGGTTGTGCCTTTGATGGATCAAGATATCTTTGATGATCATCGTGAGATTAAATGTAAACCACTTGTACCTGGTGTTCTCCCAGAAAGTGTTTATATGCTTGTGGAAAAGACAGTTGAACTGGAGGCTCGACCTTTAAGTGATTTCCCTGAGCTAGGTTCATTGTCTGAGCTTGATAAGGAAAGGAAGGCCTTATATTTATTTTCTAACCCCAGGTCTGCTAAACGACAGTGTGGACGAAATCAGAGAGTGATTAAGATCCCAAACACAAATGTTTTTAATATATCAACACCATTTTTATTGGCAAGAGGTATCTCAAGATTGATTGTTGAGGGTTCATTAATAGCCCTAGATATATAGGCAACTTAATTTCTTTTATCAGAATTATTTGGGATCAAAACCGCTGCCGTACTACCTCCGCAGATGAAACCTACAACAACTGAGCTTCCTACAAGAAATCCAATAGGAAGCTCAGTTGTTGTATCAAATCCAAGATTGAGGCTTTCCTTGTCGTTTAGATTTTGTGAACCAAGGCAAAGTAAAAATAGTAAAAGAACACCATTAGTCAATGTTGAGACTAGTAGCTTCAATCGAAAAAGCACCTGAAGTGAGAAATGCGAAAACTTTGTGTGTTTATTCTAGTCATTGTTCGAAACTTTATTTTCTTCATGAATAAGTGAATAGAGCACCCTTTTTGACTCCCCTATTTCTTCGGCAAGCTTTTTAGCAGCCTCGGTAGGAGATAAACCATCTCTGATAAGCTTATTCAATTCAGATTTCAATTGTTTCTTGTCAGTTAACGGTTCTGAATTATTCTTGTAACCCCCTAGCACAAGCGTGAATTCACCTTGAGGTTTGTTATCAAGAAAATGTTGTAAAACTAATTTAAGATTGTGTCCTATTTGTTCTTCATGAACCTTGGTTAGTTCTTTAGCTACTTGAATAGGACGGCATTCATCACAAAGTTCATGCAGTTCTTTTAAAAGTTGAATCAATCTATGAGGTGATTCATAAATTATTGTTGTACGTTCCTCCAGTGCAATTGATTTCAGCCTCTTTCTCCTATGTTTCCCTTTTGGGGGAAGAAAACCTTCGAAACAGAATTGGCTTGAAGGAAGTCCACTGCTTACGAGAGCTGTAGTTGCTGCGCACGGGCCAGGGATACAAATGACTTGATGGTTGTTTTTTCTAGCTTCTGCTACTAGTTCTTGGCCTGGGTCACAAATACCAGGCAGGCCTGCATCACTTATTATTGCAATGCTTTTACCTTCTTCAAGAAGATTAATGAGCTTTGGGATTCTGCTACGAAAGTTGTGCTTATGGAAGCTAATTCGATGGCCTTTAGCCTCAATTCTTTTTAGTAGTTTTCCGCTATAACGAGTGTCTTCACAAGCGATGATTGAAGCTTTTGCTAAAAGAGATTCTGCCCGTGGAGATAAGTCCCCTAAGTGACCGATAGGAGTTCCAACGACATACAGCACGCTTGGTGCAGGTTCAGAGTTTTGGCTCAAAATGTACCTGAGTAGTCAAAGCCATGATGTCTATTAATCCAGTTTTGCCGTTCAATTTGACCTTAGCGTCTCTCTTAGAGAAGCTAAGGCCAATGTGTTGGGGTGCGGCGGATATTCTTCTTGCATACTCGAGGAGAGAGAACCCTCCATATGGTTTTCCTTCTGTTTTAGAGGTTCAGGAAGGAAGTGATGGACCTGTATCAGTAGCTGATCTTGCAGTTAATACTTGGCTTTTAGAAGGGTTAAAGTCCTCTTTTAAACAAGAAGACTGGATTCTGCTGAGTGAAGAGACTGTAAAGAAACAATTGGCTGTGAATAAACCTGTTGATAGCGAGTGGCTCTGGATTTTGGACCCGTTGGATGGGACTAAGGATTTTCTTGAGGGATCTACTGACTACGCAGTGCATTTAGCCTTAGTCCATTTTAATCGTCCTGTGCTTGGCATTGTTTTAATTCCTGAATTGGAAGAGCTTTGGTTTGGGGGTTTAGGAGTTGGAACTTGGTGCGAAAACCGCCTAGGAGATCGGATCTCACCTTCCTTTAGTAATCGTCGCTTAGAAAGTGACTTGTTGTTGGTCACTAGCCGAAGTCATAGAGATTTAAAACTTGAAAAGCTTCTAGAACGCATCCCCTTCCTTTCAGGAAAAAAAGTGGGCAGCGTGGGATGTAAGGTCGCAACCCTTCTAAGAGGAGAGGCTGATATTTATATTTCACTTTCAGGCAAAACTGCTCCCAAAGATTGGGATATGGCTGCACCTGAGGCTGTCTTAATTGCTGCTGGGGGCGGCTTTACACATGTAGATGGATCCACTTTGGAATACAACAAAGGGGATTGGCAGCAAGCGGGTTGTTTGGTCGCGAGCCACGGCTTTAAACATCCTCAAATCTGCAAAAAGATTATGGATGAGCTACGCGCCTTGGATGATTGTGTTGGTTAATTAATATTTCTTAGGTGAGTGGCGCAACTGGCATGGGACTTGGTTCTGGATGCATTGATTCACCATTTTGTGGAACACCTCTGAGAGTGAGATTGATCCTTCCGCGGTTATCTATTTCTCGAACACGCACGGTGACTTCATCCCCAACCTTGACAACATCTTCTACTTTTTCTACTCGAGCTTCAGAAAGTTGGGAGATGTGAATCATTCCCTCTTTCCCTGGAAGGATTTCTACAAAGGCTCCTATGGGGATGATTCTTGTAATAGCTCCAGTAAAGACCTCTCCCTCATTTACCTTTCTAGTAAGGCCTTCAATGATTCTTCTTGCGCCTTCAGCTGCAGCACCATCATGCGAGGCAATAGTGACTATGCCGCCATCTTCTATATCTATCTTGGTGTTAGTACGCTCTGTAATCCCCTTAATGGTCCTACCTCCTGGGCCGATTACTGTTCCAATAAGTTCAGGATCAATCCTGAAGCTCAGCAACCTTGGGGCATGAGGTGAAAGAGACTCTCTAGGTTTATCAATTGCTTCTTTCATTTTTTCAAGGATGTGGATCCTTGCAGGACGTGCTTGGTTAACTGCTTCAGAGACGGTCGACACTGATAATCCTGTGATTTTCATATCCATTTGCAACGCGGTGATGCCTTTTTCGGTACCAGCAACTTTGAAATCCATGTCACCCAGAAAATCCTCTATCCCTTGGATGTCAGTCAGGATCCTGATTTCCTCATCTTCTTTTATAAGTCCCATTGCCGCTCCACCTACAGGCGCTTGTAATGGAACACCAGCATCCATTAATGCAAGGGTGCTTCCACAGACCGAACCCATGGAGGTCGAACCGTTAGAGCTAAGGACTTCGCTAACCACCCTCAGGACATAAGGGAATGTGTCTTTTGCTGGTAGGACGGGAATAATGGCGCGTTCAGCTAAAGCACCATGTCCGATTTCTCTTCTCCCAGGCGAACGCATAGGACGGGTTTCTCCGACCGAATATGGAGGGAAATTGTAGTGATGTAGGTAGGTCTTTTCAGTATTTGGATTGAGGTCGTCCATTTCTTGCGCATCACTTGGAGTTCCCAAGGTTGCCGTTGAAAGAACTTGTGTGAGGCCTCGGTTGAATAAGCCTGATCCATGCACGCGTTTAGGCAGAACGCCAACTGCTGCATCAATCTTTCTTACTTCATCTAGTTTTCGACCATCAACTCTTACTCCTTCTTTAAGAATTTGTTCCCTCATAAGCTTTTTGGTGAGAGATTTAAATGCTGTTGGAAGTAGCTTGTTGTTTCCTGTGACTGCTTTTTTAACACTGTTATCGTCTTTGAGAGCCTCAATAGCTTCTGCAGTGGCGGCTTTTATTTCTTCAAGCTTGTTATCTCGATCAGCTTTTGTTTGTTCAAACTTCTTTAGGACTTCTCGTATTTCCTTACTGCAGTTTTTATCAAGATAAGAAGGTAATGTTTTGTCCTCGGTAGGGTTTTCTGGATGGACTTGCTTGATCTCTAATTCTTTAAGTATTGATTCTTGGGCTTTGATGAGTTCAGAGACGGCCTCGTATCCGAAATCAATTGCTTCAATGATGTCTTGCTCTGAAAGTTGATTTGCACCAGCCTCAACCATGACTACCCCGTCTGGGGTCCCAGCTATTACAAGGTCAAGATCTCCTCGCTCAATTTCTCTGTAGCTTGGATTTAGTACGAAATCATCGCCAAGTAATCCAACTCTTACTGCTGCCATAGGTCCCTGGAATGGGATTCCCGCAAGAAGGGTTGCCATTGAGGCACCCGTTACGGCAAGGACATCAGAAGGAACTCTTTCGTCAAGTGATAGACAGGTCGCAACTATTTGGATGTCATCTCGCATCCACCCAGGGAAAAGAGGCCTCATTGGCCTATCAATAAGTCGAGCAACCAGGGTCGCTCTCTCTGGGGGACGACTCTCTCGTCGCATGAAACTACCAGGGATTCTCCCTGCTGCGTAGAGCCTTTCTTCGTAGTCGCAAATTAGTGGGAGAAAATCAATGCCTTCTCTTCCTGTTGATTGCGTTGCAGTAACAAGGACTGCGGTATCACCGCATTCCACTAATACTGAACCTCCGGCCTGTGGCGCGAATCGCCCTGTAGTCAGCCTTATCTCCCGACCATCAAAGGAGATCGACTTTGTCTGACCTTGCACGTGCTCTTATGTCTTTTTGTCTGAGAATATTCTTGCATTTTATAAGCCCCCAGATATGAAATCTTTGAATTAGTGCCTATTGATTTGTTTATTTTGTGACATTAAAAAAGGGATCTTCTTTTATAAGAGCCCTTTTTTGTTTTGATTGATGGTGCTTTTTGGGGTTAAGTCAGAGATCGAAACCTTTAGCAAAAGCATTTACCAACTTGATTTCACTACTCCTGGGAGTTCGCCTTTATGGGCTCTAGCTCGTAGTTGGTTACGGCAAAGTCCAAAATCACGATAAACGCCTCTGGGTTTACCAGTAGCCCAACATCTATTGCGGATTCGATTTGGCGCGCTATTTCTCGGTAAAGCTTGAATTTTCCTATGAATTTCGAGACGTTCCATGGGGTCCTTAGCAGCATTAAAGGCTGCTAACAAAGCATTCCTTTTGGTTGCATAGCGCTCGACAAGCTTCTTGCGCTTCACATCTCTTGCGATCATTGACTTTTTAGCCATGCGGCGATTTTAAGTCCTAGGGAATAATCCACCATCTTAACCTTATGACTGTTCTTGAGTCTCAAATGATAAATTAAATCTAGGAAAGAAAGGCTTTTTCTTTGTTTAATTAGAGAAAAGAGCTTGAACTATAGATAGCTGTGATGTATCACGAATTATTAGAATCATACTTAATCCAACCATGAATACAAGGCCGGATTGGAGTATTGCTAGTTGAAGTTGCTTTGGTAGAGGCTTCCCATTTATGGCCTCATATATAAGAAGTGCAAGCTGACCTCCATCAAGAAGAGGAAGGGGTAGGGAGTTTAGAACCGCAAGATTAATCGAAATTAATGCTGTAAAAAGTATTATGCCTGAAGAGCCCTGTCCTGTTAGCTGAGCACCAATTTCAACAATCTTCACAGGGCCACTTAATTGTTTTGCTGTGGTTCCAAATTCTGTAAATAAACCTTTGTATCCCCGAATTGTTTTGCTAAGTAGATCGAAGAATTGCTTGTTTACTTCTTGGAGGATTTGCCCAATATTTTTTGCGGGGATTAGCTTGCTGGTTATGGTTGGTTGCAATTGAGCACCAATTTTTCCTTTGCCTTGGACATTGGTTGGGACAATCTTTTGCTCGATTCTCTCTTTGCCTCGGATGCTTTTTAATAAAAGAGCGCCTTCAGGGGAGGCCTTGACTTTTTCAACAAGTACCTGGACAGCTTCTTGACCCTGGCCAAGATTGATCCCGTTAATTTCGATAATGCGGTCTCCTGGTTGCAGGCCAGCTTGCTCAGCTCTTTGATGGCTTTCAATTGCTACAACTAGAACTCCAGGCTCTGGTTGGCTTGGGAGTCCTAATAATGCTCCTTGGCTAAATAGAACAATCCAAGCGAGTAGAAGATTTGCAATTACTCCAGCAGAGATGACAAAAGCTCTTTGAGGGATTGGGCGGTTTTTAAGAAGATTTGGATCATCTTCAGGAATGTTATTTTCCTCCTGGTCATCAGGAAATGAAACGAAGCCTCCTAGAGGAAGTGCTCTAATTGCATATGTAACCCCTTTGATTTCTCGTTTTATTAGTGCAGGGCCAAATCCAATTGAAAATCCATTTACCTGGATTCCTTGAATAGTTGCGGCTAGGAAATGACCTGCTTCATGAATGAGGATGAGAAACCCAAGGACTATTAGTGCAGTCAGTACGTTCATTTAATGATTATTGATTTGTTGGTGCTGGTTTCAGATGATCTGCTCCAAAGTAGGGCACTAGTGATTTAGGAAGTTTGACACTCCCATCAGCTTGCTGACCTGTCTCAAGGAGTGCAGCCATAGTGCGCCCAATGGCAAGCCCACTGGCGTTAAGGGTATGAATGAGTTTTTTTGTTTTGTTTGCTTTTGTTCTAATAGACGATCGTCTTGCTTGAAAGTCTTTGCAATTACTGCAGCTTGAGATTTCTCTAAAAGCTTTTGCGCCTGGTAGCCAGACTTCTAGATCAAAAGTACGTGCAGCAGAAAACCCAAGATCACCTGTGCATAAATCTATAACTCGATAAGGCAGTTCAAGTTTTTTCAAGACTTCTTCGGCATCCGATGTTATTTGTTCGTGAGACGATTCTGATTGTTCAGGTGCAACAAACCAATAAAGCTCTACTTTGTTGAATTGATGCAGTCTAATTAAACCTCTGGTGTCCTTGCCATAACTTCCTGCTTCTCTCCTAAAGCAGGGACTATATGCAACATACTTAATGGGAAGTTTTTCTGAAGGAAGAATTTCACCTCGGTGTATTGAAGTTACAGGAACCTCTGCAGTTGGAGTAAGCCAAAGGTCATCTTCTGCACATCTAAAACTTTCTTCTGCAAATTTTGGAAGTTGGCCGGAACCTGTAAGACTTGCAGTGTTTACTAAAACAGGAGGAAGTATCTCTTTATATCCTTTTGAAGAATGTAAATCCAGCATAAAATTAATTAGTGCCCGTTCAAGCTTCGCTCCTTGATTCATAAGAATGACAAAGCGACTTTGTGCGACTCGTGCAGCTCTTTCCGTTTCAAAAAGTTCAAGCCCCTCACCTATCTCCCAATGTTTTTTTAAACCTTCTTCTATTCTTGGCTTGCCCCATTCACGGATTTTCTTATTGTCTTTTTCATCCTTGCCATCAGGGCACTTTTGATCGGGAATGTTAGGAAGATTAAGCAAGCCTTCTTGTAACTTTGCTGCAGATTTTTTTTCTGCAGATTCGAGGATGGTAACTTTTTGCTTTATATGATTCCCTTGTGTTCGCAGCTCTAATACTTCATTTGACTTTGGGCTAATGCCGCCTTGGATAAGTTCTCCTACTTTCTTTCCAATCAGGTTCCCTTCTGCTTGCAACTTGCTTCGCTGTTCTTCGAGATCCCTTTGCTGTTTCGCGATTAGTTGAATTTCAGAAAGGTCAACTTTCATGCCACGTCGCGCAAGCTGTTGGGCAATAAGATTGGGGTTTTCACGTACGAGACGCTGGTCAAGCACAATGAGCAATATCAAAACCGCTTGCAGCCTAGGGCTTTAGGTTGACTATCTCCAGAGGTAGGCCGACTAGTGCTTGGAAAAAATCTTTTAATTAGAAAATTTTGGGCAGGCAGGGCTTCAACTCTTGGAAATATTTTTGTTTTTAAGCTCGTTTGGGCTTTCAAGTTGGCTTCATAGATTGACTTAATTTCAATGAGGCCGGACGAGCTCTTCCACTGGCTGCCCATTCTTTGAGGGCATTGACTTGTTCGCTTGCAGTTTTTGAAAGTGGGATCAGCTGAGTTGCTGCGAGGATAAGGTCTGTCTCTTGCAACTCCCTTCGTTCTGCAAAAGCCAAGTGCATCGCTTCAATGACTGTTTGTTCGAGTTCGGCGCCAGAAAAACCTTCTGTTCTATCAACAACAGAATTAATAGGGAAAGAAAGGTTTGGCCTACGTTGACGGATATGCAACTTAAGGATGCTGTGACGCTCTTCACTTACTGGAAGATCAAGCATAAAAATTTCATCGAAACGACCTTTTCTTAAAAGCTCTCCTGGAAGTCGTTCAACTCCATTTGCTGTTGCGACAACAAATACTGCCGAAGTTTTTTCTGCCATCCAGGTCAAAACGTTTGCCAGTACTCTTTGACTGGTCCCGCCATCGCTTCGTGCATCGCCACCAAAGCCTTTGTCTATTTCATCAATCCACAAGACACACGGAGCCATTGCCTCAGCTCTCAAGATGGTCTCACGTGTCCTGGCTTCACTGGCACCGACTAGACCCGCGAAAAGTCTGCCAACGTCCAATCTAAGTAATGGCATTGACCAGCTGTGGGCTATTGCTTTAGCAGTAAGTGATTTGCCAGTTCCTTGAGGCCCTACCAATAAAACACCTCTTGGTAAAGGAAGTCCGAAGTGACGAGCTTCGTCTGAAAAAGCTTGATGACGCTGATCTAACCAGCCTTTTAAGGCGTCAAGACCGCCAATATCTGAAGGAGTTGCGGTTGTTGCGAAGTACTCCAGAACCTCACTACGGGCAACGGATTGCCGCTTTTCTTCCAAGACTTCGGCAAGGTCTTCTCTTCCTAATTGGCCTCGTTGAGCAAGTGCTCTTGCTGCGACTTGCCGAACCCTTGCTTCACTTAGCCCACTACATGCATGGGTTAGCTCCTCCAAAACTTCACTTTCTAAGCCTTCCCCACTTGCCAATGCGATCTTGCTGAGGAGTTCCCTGATCTCTATTTCTTGTGGAAGCGGGAGGTCTAGAATTGTCAGTGAATCATCTAACTCATTAGGTGGGTTCCACTGCCCAGAAGAAAGGACAACTGTATGGGGTTGTTGACGTAGGTGTCTTGATAGATTCCTGAGCATTCTTGCAATACCAGCGTCTTCGCAGAATTTGTGAAAATCTTTTACTAGAAGAATTGTTGGACTAGTTGATTGAAGTTTTTGGAGCCATTCCAAGACGACCATAGGTTGCTTAGAACCAAGGCCATCTGAGTTTGGAATTCCTTTTAGTCCTTCAATAAAGTCCCAAGTAGCAAGACGTCTCGGTTGAAGTCTCTTGGCAGCTTTTTCTAATAAGACTTCAACTCGTTCTTCTTCTGTGCTTCTTATCCAAAGCAAAGGAGTCCTTGCTCTTATAAGGAGATCTAGATGGTCATCCCAGCTTTTCATTTTGACTGAATTCTCTTAAGCGCATTCCATCGTGGATCAAGGGAGTCATTGTCGTGATTTGTCTGAGTGCGTAGCTCTGACTGTGTTGTATTTGTCTGGCTAGATAGACAAGGACCAGGACAGTTATCTCCACAATTATTTATAAGTGGCATTTGCAGACTCAACTGTTCAAATGCCCATCTTTCAGGGTCAAAGTTATCTTTAGGGTTGACAACCTCTAGCAAATCTTCAGCATTATCAAAAATATTTTTTGCGAGATTGTTATTCAAAACTTCATCTAATTGATCACTTACTAGGATTATCTCTTGTTCTTTTATTTCTATAGCCTTTTTGAATTCGTTTAAACAGCGGTCACAGGTTAGTAATAATTGAGTATTGATTTTGCATTTAATACTTATAGAGTCGCCTTTATATAAAGCCTCTACTTCGCCATCAATTGGGGTTATTGATTTAATTCCGTCAAAAAAACAATTGAATGCCCAGACTTTTGGGGAGGAAAGAATTTGCAATTCTTTGATGCTAATAGGCCCCAATCCTTCAATCATTTTCCACTTTTGGGTTCAAATGGAAGACGCTCGGAACCTTCAACAAGAGCAGGTGAAATTGAAGTAGAGTCTTGTTTTTTTGATAGCTGTTGGTCAAGAATGGTTTGAAGGTTGTCTGGTAGTGCTTCTTGACTAAGTAGGAAGGTCTGAACAGCCTGGAAGATGTTTGCAATAACCATGTATAGAAGTACTCCCGCGGGTAATGGGAAGAAAAGGAACATCCCTGTAATCATTACCGGAGTTATTTTGTTGGCTGTTGATTGTTGTGGATTGGCTGGCATACCTCGGCCAGAAAGCACTTGGGAAATTACTAGAGTTAGGCCGAACGCTCCAACAAGAGTTGCAATATCCCAATTAATGGAACCATCCACATAAAAACCGACTTGTCCAAGAGCCTTGATAAATAGGAAGCCACTTTTTGCTGCTAAACCTGGAATCTTTCCTTCAACCGTTGCATCCCCAGGGGATATTCCAGTTACTGTTCCATCTGAAGAGACTTTTACTAGGCCTTCGCCTTTAGTAACTTTCCAAGAAGGGGTGTAACTCTTGCCTCCTTCATATTTGGAAAGTAGGTTTTTAAAATTGTCTCCATCAAGTGTTTGTAGATTAATTTGAGCACTTTCACCGGTTCCTAGCTTGGTTCCTCCTGGAAGACTCGCTACGACTGGGAAGTGATCGCTTTCCGTAATAAAGATGGAATGTCTTGGACTGGTGAAGGGCTTTGGTTCAACTGCTGCTATTTGCTCAGAAGGAAGGACTTTGAAGTTAACTGCGTAAGGAACATCGGCGAAGGGTGAACCTCTAAGCGTTGCAAATAGAGCAAATAATATTGGCATTTGTACTAGTAGAGGAAGGCATCCTGCTAAAGGGCTGCCAAATTCTTTCATGAGGTTTCCTAACTCCTCTTGTTGTTTTTGAGGGTTATTTGCATATTTGGACTTGATTTCTGCTTGCCGCTTCTGCATTACCGGTTGGGCAATTTTCATCCGACGGGCACTTCGGATAGATCCAGCGCTTAAAGGAAAGAGTGCTAGGCGGATGACAATGGTGAGAGCGACAATTGCCAGGCCATAGCTATGGAACAATCCATAGAAGAAATCCAGTATCGGGATTAGCAAGTTGTCTGAAATGAACCCGATCACGATGTGTCTCTTAGGTGAATTGGAAAAGTACTGCCAGTTTGCAACAGCAATAGGCTGAATGACTAGTTTTTGGGATTAGCCCGCAAAGCCTTTTACCTCTTGAAGGGTATTTTGACTCTTTTTGGTACTTATTTGTTGAAGGATGTACTTCTCTGTATTCCTAAAGTTAGGTACCGAACGAATTTCTAGGCGGGACCCATCTTCTAAAACAAGAACCATGTCACCCCATGAGCCAAATCCCCTAGGTACAGAACGTAATTCCTTGACTTGGCTATAAACAACTTGTGTTTTGTCTCTACCAAGCCATCCTCCTGTAACAGAAACCCTCTTATTTGTAATTCTGAAGCGAAGCCATAAGGCTCTTACTAAGGCTCCAACTGTGAATGGGAGGCCAATCAGGGTTAATCCCGCCAAAAGATTAAGGATAAGATCTCCTCTTGCAGGCCCACCCTCATAGAAAGTCTCTTCGGTACTAGGTGTCATTGGATCAAACCTGCGGCGAAAAATAGCCTGTCACATTCTTCAAGTAGTTTTTTCTCTTGTTCATTCAATGAGTTTGGTTTCAGGCTTAGTAGCGCCCAATGCGAAGAATTATCTTGAGGATTTGTGAGCTTACCTCTGAGGTGGTTATGGAATAGTCGGCGCATGCGATTACGGATGACTGCTCTTTTGCTGACTTTGGTGCTTATAGCCACGGCTAATTGACACTTAGAGGTTGCTACTTTCCGATGATCAGGCTTAAGGAGATTCGGCTTTGCTTTGACAACTCTTAAAACCATGGAATTGCCATGAAATCTTTTACCTGTTTTGTTTAGGTGGTAAAAACAGCGATAACCCTTTAACCGCATTGATAAAGGCAAAACCATATTCAGCTGATTTGAATTTAGAAGAAGGCTTAGATCTATTGATTTTGTTGCACAATTTAAACCTATACGGCTAATCGGCTTCTCCCCCTTTTTCGGCGACTTCGAATGACTCTCCTGCCAGTATGGGTTCGCATACGCACCCTGAACCCAGAAACACGCTTCCGCTTTCTGCTGGTTCCACCTAAGGTCCTTTTAGTCATAAGAAATTCACCTGAACGAGTCTTTACTTAGGTTGATTAATTTATCAGTTCATTCGATATCGATATTCCAGCTGCCGAGATATCCAGCCATTGGTACATCCCCTGGGGCCTGTGCCAGGGCATTAAATTGATACATTCCAGAGCTGGCCGGATTGAAAATTTTCATCACTAGAGCGAAATGTCCCCCATCAGGTATTGGCTTGTCAGGGAAAATATCAATCTCTGATCGGTCTTTGGCTATTTCAAACACTGCAGGAATCTTTTCAATGCATTTTGTTCGTTTCAACATTCCACCAAGTTGAAGCTTGCATAGGCTCAATTTTTTAGGGTTTATCTTTGCATCGAAGTAATCAGGAACAGTGATGCTCAGTTTAAGGACGGCAGCATTGCGATCACGCTCTCTTAGAACTAAATAATAGGTTGCTCTATCCCTCTGCTTAGATGAGCTTTGCCAGTAATAGAGCTTTTTGTAGTTTTTACTTGCGTCCCAGCGAAATTCCATTAGGTTGCCAGCTTTTGCTTTTGAGTTTGGAAAACTATTTATTGTCATTCCAACTGCAATAAGTCCTGCACTAATACTTGCAAAAGCTATTTTTTTTCTGTTGAGGTTTATAAGGTTGTTAGGCATTGGATTCGAAGTGATTTAGGGGGCATGCAATTTGCCTCTTAGGTAATTCTCCTAAGAGGTTTGTTTTTAAGTAGAGGTTTTGGGACGGAGGTGGATCTGTCAGGGAGTGGAGGATCTGTCAGGACGAAGGATGGTTGCTTCTCCTAAGTAGGGGTGTTTGGGGGCGGTGTCGATTGGGAGCCAAGCATATGCCAGGATCCTTATGCATCGTCTTAGATCTCCTGGGACTGCCATTTGTTGGCAGTCAAGAAGAGCTATGTCATCCCAACCTTCTTGGCGTCTGGCTATGGATGCAGGAAAACATGCATTTAGATCTGCCGTAACTGAGAAGGTTATTGAGACAATTTGGTTAGGGGACAATTGGTTGCGATCTATCAATTCGCTTACAAGTTCTTGGACTGCGGTTTCGATGGCTTTGATTGTGTTGGATTTGCAGGTTGTTGCACCGCGTAAACCTCGAAGTTTTAATTCATCTTGTTGGCCTGCCATCTTCATGGATTGAAGAGCCAAAGGACTTCTGTGCCACTAGTTAATTCCATAGAAAGCAAATTAAAGAGTTTTGAAAAGAAATGGTTCCCTGGGATTAGGCCAGAAAGTCTTTTCTTTGGACTTCCTATGTTCACAGTGCGAGCTTTTTCTTCATCAAGATCAGCGAGTTTGGCGGCCAGTTTTCTGGCATCCTCTTCATCCCCAAGAGCATCTATCAAGCCCAGATCTTTTGCTTGAGCACCACTGAAGACTCTCCCATCAGCAAATTTTTTAACTTCTGATGCACTAAGCCCTCGGCCTTCTGAAACAGCAGTTACAAATTGTTCATAACTGCTGTCAATTAGCTCTTGAAGTAAATTTCTTTCTTCATCTGATAGTGGGCGATCAGGAGAAAGGATGTCTTTGTAGGCTCCGCTTTTGACAGTCTCAAAGCGAATTCCAATCTTCTCGAGCAATTTAGAGAGGTTGTTCCCACGCAGAATCACCCCAATGGAACCAGTTATCGTTCCTGCGTTTGAAACGATTTTTTCTGCTGCTACACCGACATAAACTCCTCCTGATGCAGAAATGTTGCCAAAACTTGCAACAACATGACAGCCCTTTTCTCTCAATCTGACCAGAGCGGAATGGATCTCTTGACTATCCCCGACCGTCCCTCCAGGGCTGTCGATTCGAAGCAACAATGCAGGGAATTCCCTTTCCTCTACTTGCTTAATAGCTTTCAGAAACCATTTGCGGGTAGAACTGGTAATTGGTCCTTCAATGCTGATACGCGCCATCTTTCTGCGAGATTTGCGGCGCAATGGCCAGAACATTTTGTTTTTGCGAGTGTCATCGGATCTTAAAAAGGACTCAGCATGTTGCATTTATGTTTTTAATTCGGCATTGGTTATTAATGGTTCTTCCTTTTGCACTTTGGGGGACTGCCATGGCTGCAATGGCCCCACTTGTGGAAACAGGAGGGCCTTTATTAGTAGCTTCTTTGCGCCTTTTGCCAGCTGGTATAACCATTCTTGCAGCTTTGCCATTTTTGGGTAGGAGTTGGGTTGTCTCTTCTGCCGATTGGGGTTGGTTTTTACTCTTCACTCTTATTGATGCCAGTTTGTTTCAAATCTTTCTAGCGAAAGGTCTTTCTGAAACTGGGGCGGGATTGGGTTCGGTTTTGATTGACTCTCAACCTCTTTTGGTCGCTCTTTTCGCTAGAAGCCTTTTCGGAGAAGCAATTAACCCGATCGGCTGGTTTGGTTTAGTGATTGGTTTAGTTGGGATTGTTTGTTTGGGAATCCCTCCAGCTTTGCTCAAAGAATGGTGGCTTTTAGGTGAGACATCTACGATTCAATCGTTAACTACGAATGGGGAAGCCTGGATGCTGGGAGCAGCCATTGCAATGGCTTGTGGCACTGTTTTGATTCGTTTTGCTTGTAAAGAAAGTGATCCGGTTGCAGTTACTGGCTGGCACATGGTTTTGGGAAGTATTCCACTTATTGGTTGGCATTTAGTTGAAAAAACTTGGCCAATAGTTCCAAATTGGACCGTCTTAGATTGGGGGTTGATGACATATGCAAGTTTGTTTGGGAGTGCAATTGCGTATGGCTTGTTTTTTTGGTTTGCAAGTAAAGAAGAGTTAACAAGTTTTAGTACTCTTGCTTTTCTGACGCCTGTTTTTGCATTGGCATCAGGTGGATTTTGGTTAGGAGAAAGACTTGAATTTCTTCAGTGGATAGGAGTTGGCTTGGTTTTGATATCGGTTGTTTTAGTTAGCCAACGAAGGCGTTTTTGGGAACCTAGTTGGAATGATTCAACCCTTTCTCAGGAAGGGCAAGATCCATGAAGAGGGAGTCAGCATTGAACCTCGTTTTGGTAAGCACTCCTGTGGGTTGTCTTGGTAGTGGGAGAGGCGGTGGGGTCGAACTTACAATTGCTTCTCTTACGAAAGGGCTTTTAGAGCTAGGGCATCAAATCACTTTGGTTGCCCCAAAGGGCTCAGTCCTGCCTTCAGGCTGCTCAGGGGTTGATTTAAGAGAAGTTGAGGGGGTTGATCAACCTAGTTGGCAACGACGCAAATTTGAGGGACCAGCCTTGATACCTCCTAGAGGAGTTCTCCCGGGACTTTGGGCTGATGCACTTGATTTAGGGGGTAAAGCAGATGCAGTAATTAATTTTGGGTATGACTGGCTACCGATCTGGCTGACAAAGAGAGTCGTCCCTCGCTTGTTTCATTTGATAAGTATGGGTGGTGTTTCAGAAATCATGCAAGATTTAATCGGTGAAGTTGCTATATCAGCACCTTCTCGATTTGCTTTTCACACTCATCGGCAAGCGGCTGATTTTTCATTGATTCAAGAGCCTATTGTTGTTGGAAATGGGTTTGATTTGGGAAGTTATGAATTTCAATCGAGTCCTAAAGGTCCATTGGGTTGGGTTGGACGAGTTTCCCCAGAGAAGGGACTTGAAGATGCAGCAGCAGTAGCAGCAGCTTTAGATGATCGATTATTGGTATGGGGAGTTATCGATGATCCTGCGTATGCAAAGCGTGTTGAGGAATCTGTCCCAACTGGAACAATAGAGTGGATGGGGTTTTTCCCGACCTCAGTTTTACAGCTTCAACTAGGTGCTTGTAGAGCTTTAATTAATACTCCTAAGTGGAATGAGGCATATGGCAATGTGATTGTTGAGGCAATGGCGTGTGGTGTCCCTGTTGTTGCTTATGACAGAGGAGGCCCAGGAGAGTTGATTGTTTCAGGCCTTACAGGTTGGCTGGTTCCGCCTAATGATTTAGATGAATTGATTTCGGCAACAACGCGAGTGGATCAAATTGATCGAAAAAAGTGTAGAAAGTGGGCTGAAGAGCATGCCTCGCTGGATATTTTTGCAAGTCTTGTTGAGCAGTGGATTCGATCAGGCATTACTGCTGAGGCGATAGGTAAGGGCCCTGAAGAATTCTTCTCTTAATTACTCATTGAAGTTGAAAGTTTCACCACAAAAAAGAAATAGAACCATATGGCTAATCCTGGCTATTGGGATTGTGCTCTTCCTTTGGCAGTTGGGGTCAACAGGATTGGTTGATGAGACCCCACCTCTTTTTGCTTCGGCAGCAAGAGCAATGGCAAAAACAGGAGATTGGCTTACTCCAAGAGTTAATGGATTACCTCGTTATGACAAGCCTCCTTTGGTTTATTGGTTTATGGCATTTTTTTATGGATTGCCTGGGCATATTCATTGGGATCCTTTAGGTACTTGGGCAGCAAGACTTCCATCTGCCTTGTCAACGTTGGCGTTGATGTGTGCACTAGGCGATACGGTTATGAGGTGGCCTCAACCTGGAGATAAACACCCGAGAAGGACTGGAGTTGTAGTTGCTTTGGCTTTCGGGCTTTCTCCATTGGTTCTTTTATGGAGTAGGACAGCAGTTAGTGATCCCCTTCTTTGCTGCACACTTGGCCTCAGTCTCTTGATTCATTGGAGGCGTTATGCATTTAAGACAAGTCATCCTTGGTGGCTGGCTTGGGCATTTTTGGGGTTAGCAGTTTTAACAAAGGGTCCAGTTGCTGTGATTTTGACTGGGCTAGTACTGCTTGTCTTTGGTTGCTTACAAAAAGATCTTGGGAGGCTTTGGAAGATAACTCAGCCTTGCAGAGGACTTTTAGTTACTTTATGCATATCATTGCCTTGGTATTTGGCGGAGTTGATTGTTGAGGGAGAGCCTTTCTGGAAAAGTTTCTTTGGGTATCACAATTTTCAGAGGTTTACAAGCGTTGTTAATAGCCATCTTCAACCATGGTGGTTTTTTATTCCTATGATGCTCCTAGCATCTTTGCCTTTTACTCCTTTCTTAATTTATGGTTTGTTTCGTTCTAGTTCTTCCAGGCACTTTGACAAGGTAGAAAATAATTTAGATCCGCCAAATTCACTAAATAATTTTGCTAAGGCATGGCTTCTATCTATACTATTATTTTTTACTTTTGCCGCAACCAAGTTACCTAGCTATTGGTTGCCAGCAACTCCCGCTGCTGCCTTGTTGGTTGGCCTTTGCTCCACGTTATCTTTTAAACAATTTAAAGCTATTAGATATGCCTGGACTTTTACTATTTTAATTCTTATTCTTCTATCTATAATTCTTCTTGTTTCAGCTGATTGGATACAGTTTATTAGTGATCCTGAGATGCCGAGCTTGGGATCGGAAATTGTAAAAAGTGGACTCGCTTTAAGAGGAGCATTGATTTTTTCACTTGCAAGTGCATTCGGGATTATTGCGATATTGCGATACGAGTCTATTGGTTTGTTGCCAATTCAATTGATGCTGATGATATTTTCTCTTACTACGCTCGTACCTTTGTGGTCATTAGGAGACGATTTGCGTCATTTCCCAGTTCGCAAATCTGCTGAGATTCTAGTCAAAAAGAATAAATCTTCTGAGCCTTTTGCAATGGTTGGAGTTATGAAACCATCCTTGCATTTTTATACTGGGAAAGTTGTGATATATGAAGGAAGATCTCCTCAGGCTCTTGTTAATTTAGAAGATCGTATAAGAAATGAAAGAAGAGATGAATCTCCTCCTAAGATCTCATTTTCTAAGAAAGACATAAAAACTATTTTGATGGTAATTGATAAGAAGACTTCGGAGATGAGTTACTGGGTAGGATTAAGGCATGAAGTCCTCGGGGAAATTGGTATATATAGGATATGGCGCGTTGAATTGGAGAGCTTGAGTGCCAGAGCAAATAAGTTAAAGGCTGCTGGAACAAGTCCTGACTGGATGAATCCTAGACCCGAGAGGTATTGAAAAATATGACTTCATTTCTTGAATTACTTGGGTTAATCTTATGGAATTAATTATTTTTTTCCTTGAGCTCCTTTTGTTTACAAAAACAACACTTTCCCCATATCTCTAATTCTCCAGCTGAAGAAGGATTGCCACATAAATTACATTTTGCTATTCCATGTACATCAATTCTGCTGGGGTGGCGAGCCCAGACCTTTAATTCACTATCTGTAGTTTTGTACTCTCTTGGGTGATGTTGCTGAATTTTTAGGACTCTAACTTTGTGCCCAGCGGCTTTAAGAGCCGCTAGTAGTTGGGGACGGTTGTATAGAAGTGCTTGACGCCATTGGGGATGGCTAGCCCCAATTATTAGTACTCCGCGTTGGAGGCTGACAGGAGAGCAATTGCTCGAAAGTTGCGGTCCTGCAATAACTTTCCAGTCATTTAAAAGCCCTGCCAAACTACCTTTTTTTTGCCAAGTTTTTTGAAGACCTTCCAGGCAAGATCCAAGTGCTGAAGCTGGTTCTTGGTTTGCTCTCATTCGTTGCGGATGATTGGCCTTTGGATTTGCGACCTAATTCATTTTCACAATCTAGGTGGAGGATCTCTGAAGTGTCGCTAGTCTCCTTAAGGCTTTATATATGCCTCAATGGGCTTCTTTGACAGGTTTAGTCGTTTAATTCGTGCCAATCTCAATGACTTAGTGAGTAAGGCTGAGGATCCTGTAAAGATCCTTGATCAGTCTGTAGCAGACATGCAGACTGATTTAGTAAAGCTAAGGCAGGCAGTTGCCATGGCCATCTCAAGCCAAAAAAGATTGCTTAGCCAGGCCCAGCATGCTGAGAATCAAGTTAAAACTTGGTATGAACGAGCAGAACTTGCAATCCAAAAGGATTCAGAGGATTTAGCAAAAGAAGCCTTGACTCGTCGTAAGACTTTTCAAGAAACAGCGACTTCTTTGAGGAATCAACTAAAGGCACAAGAAGGACAGGTTGATTTGCTGAAGAGAAGTTTGGTTGCCTTAGAAGGCAAGATCGCTGAGGCAAAAACCAAAAAGGATATGTTAAAGGCCAGAGCCCAAGCGGCTAAGGCTCAGCAACAGCTCCAAAGTGCTGTCGGTACTTTGGGTACTGGTTCTGCTATGGAGGCCTTTGAGCGAATGGAAGATAAGGTTCAAGCATTGGAAGCCACCAGTCAGGCATCAGCAGAGTTGGCAGGAGCTGATTTAGAGAGCCAATTTGCAGCTCTTGAGGGGGGTGATGATTTAGATGATGAGTTAAATACTCTTCGGAGAAAGCTAAAGAGTGGCGCTGAAGCGGTTGCCTTGCCTGCAGTTGATACAAATGAGGAAGATAAGGATTCTTTGATCTCTTCGGAAGAAATTGAGCAGGTAAAAGTTACGGAGGTAGATGCTGAACTAGAAGAATTAAAGAAATCAATTGAAAATTAGCTTTGATTATCCTTTTACTTAGATGAATACTTCCAGGCGTCTTAGCAAACTTGGGAGAGGAGTATTTGCAAGAAATGATCAACGTAAAAATATTTATCGTAATGCGAAGACCAAATTAGGTATGCCTAATTTGGTTGACCTTTCACTTGGATCAACAGATTTGTTGCCCCCTTCAAGTGTTTTAGACGAGATTGCTCGAAATTTAGAAAACCCTGATAGTTCTGCATATTGCTTACATGCAGATACAAGGCCTTTTAGGGAAGCTGTCACTTCTTGGGTTGCGCGTCGTTTTGATGTTGAAGTTGATCCAGATAAGGAGGTTTTACTTTTATTGGGGTCTCAAGATGGCACCGCACATTTACCACTCGCGACAATGAACTCAGGGGACATGGGATTGATTATGGACCCCTCCTACCCGTCTCATCGAGGAGGCCTTTTGCTTGCCGATGCCAAAATCCAATACTTAAAGCTAAATCCAGAAAACAATTGGAAACCAGAATTTAATTCCTTGAGAAAAAGTGATTTAGAGCGTATGAAAATGATGGTTTTAGGCTTTCCTCATAATCCAACAGCTTGTGTCGGAGAACAGATTTGGTTGGATGAAGCATTGGCCTTAGGAGTTAGGCATGACTTCATAGTCGCGCATGACAATCCTTATGTGGATCTTGCGCTGGAAGGAGAGGCTCCTGCTCTGCTGAGATCTGATGGATGGCGAAAAAGAGGGATAGAGTTTTTTTCGTTTTCTAAGGCTTGGTGTATGGGTGGCTTCCGGATAGCTTTTGCAGTCGGGGCTGAGCCTTTGATCACGGCACTTAGAGATTTAAAAGGGGTCGTTGATTTCAACCATTCATTAGCGGTCCAACGGGGAGCAATAGTGGCATTGACGCATGCTGCTAATTGGCCTAGTCAGATGATTGAGGTTTACAGGGAACGAAGAGATAGGACAATGCTTGCATTAAAAAAATTGGGTTGGGATCTGCCCTCCCCTTCAATGGCAATTTATTTGTGGCTTCCAGTTCCATTATGGGCACGAGATCGAGGGGTTAAGGATGAAGATTTGGCTGCTGGGCTTCTAGAGAGGACAGGGGTTGCTCTTACCCCAGGCTCTGGATTTGGTGAAGGGGGGTTGGGTTGGCTACGACTAGCACTTGTTAGACCCGTAGATGAATTGGAGGAAGCAGTCGGTCGAATGAAACTATGGTGGCAAAGTGAGAGTTGAATCTGTTGGTCGAGCTGCTGCAGTAAGTCGCTTATTGAAGAAGAGTTCTCCTTCAAATTTCTTGTGGGATTTGCGTTGTAAATCAGTGTGTTCAAGTACTGAGTTGGTTCTTTCTAGATGGCTGAAAGAAAAGCCATATTTAGAAAATTCTAGATTTCCTCGTGCAGTTTTAGCATTGCAGCAGCGTCATGGGAAAGGCCAGTATGGACGTGAATGGCAATCATCCCGGGGAGGTGTATGGATCAGTGCTGCTTTCCCTTGGTTTTATGAGAAAAAATATGCTGGAATACTAGGCTTGGCAGTGGCTTTTGCATTAGTTGAAAGGATTGAAAAATATGATTTACCGGTCAAGATTAAGTGGCCAAATGATTTAGTTGTTGGAGAAAAGAAGCTTGCCGGAATTCTACCAGGCTTGATATACCGTGGTAATGATGTGCGATTTGCCCGGATAGGTTTAGGCTTAAATGTTTATAATAATGTTCCTTTCGAAGGAGTAGCACTTAGGCGTTTAATTGGTCCAGGTAAGAGTCGATTGAATCCATGGATCGTGGAAACCCTATTTGCTTTTGAAAGAGCAATGTCTTTTTCTCATCAGATCGATTGGTTGTGTGATCAAATTGCACAAAGACTTTGGGCAAAAGAGTTTTTAGATAGGGCCTCGGGAGAGGCTTGGCGTATTAATGGCATTTCAAGTGATGGGGGGTTAAAAGTATTGAATTCTTTAGGTGAAATAGTATTGAGGCGTTGAGAAAAAATGCAACTAATAGGAAGTTTAACTAGCTAATTATTTTTCCATCTTTAAAACGAACAATTCTCTTTGCCCTTGAAGCAACTTCATCTTCGTGGGTTACAAGAACTAAAGTTATTCCTTGAGAATGAAGCTCTTCAAAAAGATTGAGGACATCCTCTGTAGTCTTTGAATCTAATGCCCCGGTTGGTTCGTCTGCCAGTAGTAATGAAGGCTGATTGATAATTGCTCTGGCGATGGCAACGCGTTGTTGCTGACCACCGGATAGCTGATTAGGTCTATTGTCCATCCTTTCTGAAAGACCTACCTTTAACAGTGCTTCTTGTGCCCGCTTTTGTCTCCTTTGTACAGGGACTCCGGCATAAGTCATTGGCAAGATTACGTTTTCAAGAGCAGTTAGTTGTGGGAGAAGGTGGAATTGTTGAAAAACAAAACCAAGTTTTTGATTACGTATATCTGCTAGGGAGTCGTCATCAAGATCTTCGATGGAGATTCCATTTAGTTGGTAATTGCCAGTTGTTGGCCGATCTAGACAACCTAGAATATTCATCGCAGTACTTTTGCCTGATCCGCTTGCTCCCATTACGGCAAGAAAGTCTCCATGATTAACGGTTAGATTTAAACGGTCTAATGCTTTAACTTCTGCATTCCCATCCCCATAGATCTTGCTTACCTCCAATAAGGAGGCTACTGGATTGGTACTTTCTTTCTCTTTAGCCAAGGAATTGTTGATTAGTGAGAGCAATTGAGTCTTGCAAGAGAGGTGTTCCTGCTACGGCATTATTGGCCCATTGAAAAATTGGGTTGGAAAACACTCCACCTATTGCAGTAACAAGAACACAACTAATTAAGGCAAACCTTAGGGCAGGGATGCCAAGCATTTGCAAGTTGATTGTTGGGTAGAATTTAACTATTTCAGAGGCTTCCTGTGGTTCTTTTACTACCATCATCTTGATTACAGATATGTAGTAGTAAATGGAGATAACTGATGTAACTAAACCTACTACAACAAGTAAGTATTGATGACTGGCCCAACCTGCAAAGAAAAGATAGATTTTGCCAAAGAAGCCAATCATTGGAGGGATCCCCCCTAGAGACAATAAACACAAACTAAGCCCAAGAGTTATTAGTGGATCTTTCTGATAAAGACCTGCATAGTCAGCAATTCTGTCACTACCTGTCTTAATAGAGAAAAGTATTATGCATGCAAATGCACCAAGGTTCATAAATAAGTAAGCGGCCATATATAACACCATTGCTGCAAAACCATCTTCAGTCCCACATACCAGTCCAATCATTACGAAGCCTGCTTGCCCGATAGAGCTGTAAGCAAGCATTCTTTTCATGGATGTTTGAGCTAGAGCAACAACATTTCCTAATGTCATGCTTAGAACAGCAAGGACAGTGAACAGAAGTTTCCATTGCTCGTCAAATGCACTAAAACAGCCGATCAATAATCGGAGGGCTAGTGCAAACCCTGCAGCTTTAGAACCTACCGACAGGAACGCCACGACGGGAGTAGGAGAGCCTTCGTATACGTCAGGGGTCCATTGGTGAAAGGGGACTGCTGCAATTTTGAATGCAACGGTGGCAAGGACGAAAACTAGGGCAATTGCTGAGAGAGGTGTGGGGCTTGTTAGAAGAGCTAGTCCAATCCCCTGGATGCTTGTGGTCCCACTTATTCCATAGAGAAGTGAGGCCCCGTAAAGGAAAACTGCAGCTGCAGCTGAGCCCACAAGTAAGTATTTCAGGGCGGCTTCAGAGCTGCGAGCGTCTCTTTTCATGTACCCCGAAAGAAGATAACTCGCAACGGAGAGTGTTTCTAGAGACACAAAAACGCTGACGAGATCTGTTGAACCACATAGCAACATCGCTCCAAGGGTTGCTGCGAGGAGGATGGCTGCATATTCACCCACAGGGCTTCCGCTTTGCTCTGCATATCTCCAACTAATTAGAAGCGAAATTAGTGTTGATAGAGCAACTATTCCCCGAAAGGATATTGCGAGCTTATCGGCAACGAAGGCTCCTAAAAAAGATGGTTCAAGAGGTATATCCCATTGCCGAACGAGAAGAAGAAGAGCAATTGTCAGGCTTACGTAACAAATGGGCGGGGCCCAACGTGCGGCAGCTTTCTCTCCTGCAAGGTCCACTATTAGCGTTCCCAGCAAGGCTATGAGAACAACTCCCTCAGGAGCCACTGCGCCAGCATTGAGGCCAAGATTGAGCAGGTCTGCCGGCGCTGGAAGGGCCTGGGTGGAAAGAAGTAATGCACCCATTTCGGGCATGTCGAGCGCAGTATTGGATAATTAACTTCAACTTTAGCGGTGCAAGAAAATCAAACCTTTCGTAACGGCTTTATTTACGGAGTTTGACTTCTGGTGCGATAAAGATTGAGAAGGTTACCTTTTTTAAGTGTGGTGCATACCCTCGTCATTGTTGAGAGCCCTACTAAGGCGAAGACTATTAGAGCCTTCCTGCCTAAGGATTTTGTTGTTGAGGCCTCTATGGGACACGTTAGAGATCTTCCAAACAACGCCAGTGAGATCCCAGCAGCTAAGAAAAGTGAGAAGTGGGCGAAGATTGGTGTAGATACAACCAAGGATTTTCAGCCTCTTTACGTTGTTCCAAAAGACAAGAAGAAAATTGTTAAGGAGTTGAAAACGGCTTTAAAAGGAGCAGACCGCTTGCTCTTGGCGACTGACGAAGATCGGGAAGGTGAAAGCATTAGCTGGCATCTTTTGCAGCTTCTTGACCCAAAGATTCCAGTTAAACGGATGGTTTTTCATGAAATAACCAAAGAAGCTATTTCAAGTGCTCTTCAAAAGACACGAGATTTGGATATGGAGTTGGTACATGCGCAGGAAACAAGGAGGATCCTTGACCGTCTAGTTGGCTATACCCTTTCGCCACTTTTGTGGAAGAAAGTTGCTTGGGGACTTTCCGCAGGTCGTGTGCAGTCCGTTGCCGTTAGATTGCTTGTAACAAGAGAAAGAGCAAGAAGAGCTTTTAGAAGTGGAAGCTATTGGGATTTAAAAGCCAAGCTTGGACATGCAAGCAATGTTTTTGAGGCCAAGCTCACTCATTTGGGTGGAAAAAAGATTGCTTCAGGTAACGATTTTGATCAGGCTACGGGTGCCTTGAAAGAAAATGTTTCTGCACTTTTGCTGCGTGAAAAAGAGGCTCAAAATCTTGTTAAAGAGATAAATAATGTCGCTTGGACTGTTAATTCTGTTGAAGAAAAACCCACTATTCGTAGACCAGTTCCACCATTTACTACTAGTACATTGCAACAAGACGCCAACCGCAAACTTCGGCTTTCTGCGAGGGAGACAATGCGTTGTGCTCAGGGTCTATATGAGCGTGGTTTTATTACTTACATGCGTACTGACTCCGTTAATCTTTCTGATCAGGCAATTAATGCTGCCAGGAATTGCGTTAAATCTTTATATGGTGACGAGTTTTTAAGTAAATCAGCAAGGCAGTTTAGTACTAAAGCAAGAAATGCACAGGAAGCTCATGAGGCAATTAGGCCGGCAGGAGAGGCCTTTCGTTCGCCAAATGAAACTGGGCTTAAGGGACGTGATTTATCCCTTTATGAATTGATTTGGAAAAGAACTGTTGCATGTCAAATGGCAGAAGCTCGTTTAACAATGTTGTCAGTTGACATTGCAGTTAGAGAGGCGAATTTTCGTGCAACTGGAAAGAGAATTGATTTCCCTGGGTTCTTCAGGGCTTATGTAGAAGGTAGTGATGATCCTGAAGCAGCTTTAGAGGGGCAAGAAGTTCTTCTCCCTGATTTAGTAGTAGGTGACTCCCCTAAGCCTATTGAAATCGAGGCTTTTGGACATCAGACCCAGCCTCCCGCACGTTTTAGTGAAGCTTCGTTGGTGAAGACTCTTGAGAAGGAGGGGATAGGAAGGCCTTCAACTTATGCAAGTATTATTGGGACTATTGTTGATAGAGGCTATGCAAATCTACAGAATAATTCTTTAACTCCGAGTTTTACAGCTTTCGCGGTGACTTCTCTTTTAGAAGAGCACTTCCCTGACTTGGTAGATACTAATTTTACTGCAAAGATGGAATTAACTCTAGATGAGATCTCAACCGGAAAAGTGGAATGGTTGCCTTATTTGGAGGGTTTTTATAAAGGAGATAAAGGATTAGAAAGTCAGGTTACCCAAAGGGAAGGAGATATTGATTCGGCTGTTTCTCGTACAATTAATCTAGAGGGTCTCCCATGCGTTGTTCGTATTGGCAGGTATGGAGCTTATTTAGAGTCGAAGCGTACAAATGATGAAGGAGAGGAGGAATTAATTAAGGCAAATATTCCCCAAGAGACGTCGCCTGCTGATTTGGATTCCGAAAAGGTTGAATTGATTATTAAGCAGAAGGCTGATGGCCCTGAATCTTTAGGTACAGACCCTGATAGTGGTGAGAAAGTGTTTTTGCTTTTTGGTCAGTATGGCCCTTATGTGCAAAGAGGTCAGGTTAGCAATGATAATCCAAAACCCAAAAAGTCTTCTCTTCCTAAAGGGCTTGCTCCTGAAAACTTAACGCTTGAAGAAGCTATTGGATTGTTACGTCTTCCGCGATTACTTGGGGAGCATCCTGATGGGGGGAAAGTACAAGCCGGCCAGGGCAGATTTGGACCATATGTTGTGTGGAATAAAGGTAAGGGTGAAAAACCTGACTATCGATCATTAAAAGCAGATGATGATGTATTGAGTGTGAGTTTTGATCGTGCAATTGAATTGTTAGCAATGCCAAAGCGTGGTAGGGGGGGAAGGACAGCTTTGAAAGATCTTGGAATTCCAGAAGGCGAGACAGATAACATTCAGGTTTATGACGGTCCTTATGGCCTTTATGTCAAGCAGGGGAAAGTAAATGCTTCTTTGCCTGAAGGGAAGAAGGCCGATGAAATCACTTTGTCGGAGGCAGTTGATTTAATTACAGCAAAGATGGCTAACAAGAAGGGACGTGGGGCTCCGAAAAAAGCGAAGAAGCCAGCAGCGAAGAAGCCAGCAGCGAAGAAGCCAGCAGCGAAGAAGCCAGCAGCGAAGAAGCCAGCAGCGAAGAAGCCAGCAGCGAAGAAGCCAGCAGTGAAGAAGCCAGCTTTAACGAAGACAGGTCGATTGAGAGCGAGTTCTGTGAGAGTCATAACACCTGGTAATACCTGATGCCCAAACACTCTTTCTTAATGCGAAGGAGATTTTCTTCGAAGAGGCTTTTATGCTTTTCAGTAATATTTTTGTTTGTTCAGGGATGCTCTCAAAGTCGCTTTGGACAGAAGTTGGCAACTAGTTTCGATATTCCTTCCGATGAAACTTCTTTAGAAAAATCATCAAGTATTTTGGAACCTAAAATACAGATCCCAGTTAATATCTCTAAACCTCTTGTTGAGGAAAAAACTCCTTTGCCAGCTCTAAGGAATTTGCCTCGTAAAGAAACAAAAAAGATTGTTCAATCTGTTCCTTTATCTCCACATCCTTATCGGATCACTATCAAGCTTTCAAAAGCAGATCCGTCAGCCCCTGCAGAAGCTGTTACGAAGGCGCTGAGAAATGCTGGAGTTAGTTTTGAAGTGGAAATGATTGAACGACTTCAGTTTGAAAAGGCCTTGAGGGAGAGAAAGCCCACTCGAACAGGTGGCAAACGTTGATTAATTTAAGGGTTTTATTTTCTTTGAAGCGGAAATCATCAGTGAGAAAGAATCTTAGTCGGCGTAATGCTCTGCAAATGATGGAATCCTCTTATCTTTCTGCAGCTTTTGCTTTGATCTGGATTGCTCTTTATTATTTGCCGATTGGGGGTGCTGTTTTTCGATTGGCTTTACCATTACCTTTGGCATTACTTCAGGTGAGGAGAGGGTTGCGTGCTGGTTTTGAAGGCTTAATTCTTGCGGTTTTGCTTTTGGTTGCTCTCATGGGTCCAGTGAGAGGCCCTTTAGTACTTTTCCCTTACGGGTTTTTGTCTTTTTGGTTGGGCTTTTGTTGGTATCGCAGGCTCAGTTGGTGGGTGAGTTGGGTCTTCGGGGTTTTCATTGGCTCAATAGGTTTTCTGGTAAGAGTTTTTGTCCTGTCAGTCTTGTTAGGGGAGAACTTGTGGGTAGTAATTACACGTGCATCAGCAGGCCTCTTAGATCGACTTTTTGAACTGCTTAATCTTCCCTTCTCCCCTGAGTTGGCTCAAGTGCAAATAATGGCAATTGCCTTGGTTGTGCTTCAGGAGGTTATTTATGTTCTTGTGCTTCATGCTTTGGCATTCTGGATTTTTCCCCGTTTGAAAGCTCCTATTCCTGAACCTCCGCTTTTGCTTTATGGCTTGGTCGCCTTAGACCCGCTTTAAATAGGTGGATAGCCTTACTGATGGACTTTTGCCAAAAGGATGCAAGGCTTTTGGCCCCGGGGCATCATCTGGGAATGTTCAAAAGTGGCTGAAACTATGGCTCTCGAGTCGAGGTAGCCTTTCGGTTTTATTGGTTTTAGGGGGCACACGAACTGCAGAGGTAGATGGCATATCAGCTGCTGGATCAACGCCTGAAGCGAGGAGATATACAGCGGTTGCCGACGGAGAGTTGCTTCTTTTTGGTCCTAATCAGAATCGGTTTTGGCCTTTGCCGCCTCTGGCTGCAGGAGTGTCGCCAGCTTTAATTAGTCATGTAGCTGTTAGATGGCTTGAAGTAGAGCCGATGGCGTTGGTAGTGGGGTTGTCTCAAATCCCACCTTTTCCACATCTTCGTATTGAGCCCCCCTATTTGGGTCCAGCTGCTTGTCTTACTACTGGTAAGTCGATGGGAAAGCTCCGCGTTAGTGCACTTATAAAAAAGGGCAAGGCAATTGGCAAAAAGCTAAAGGGGCCGCTTGTCCTTTGTGAGTGTGTGCCTGGTGGAACAACTACCGCTCAGGCTGTTTTAACAGGTTTAGGAATTGATGTTGGTGATTTGATAAGTAGTAGCTTGATTACGCCACCTATAGAGATCAAAAAAAGAGTGGTTTCTCTTGGCCTAAAAGCTGCAGAGATAACTACTTTTAGCTCTCCTGAAGCGGTAATGGCGGCTGTTGGAGATCCATTTCAAGCAGTTTCTGTTGGTATTTTGTTGGGTGCGGTTGAATCCTGCCAACCAGTCTTTTTAGGAGGAGGGAGTCAAATGATTGCTGTTCTGTCTTTGGCATTGGCCTCGTTATCCTCTAAGTTGCAATCAAGATTGATAGATTTGGTTGCACTTGGGACGACAGCCTGGCTTCTGGAGGAGGCTTTAGATGGCGCTCAAGATACTTTTGGATTAGAAGGCTTAATGAATCGGGTTTCTAATCACTTCTCTGTCAAGCTATTAGGCTTGGCAGCAGGCTTACACTTTGATCTGAGTATTCATCAATCACTTAGGGATTATGAAAGTGGATACGTTAAGGAAGGTGTTGGTGCAGGAGTCTTGACTTTTCTAGCTCAACTTTATGGAGCTCCTCGACTTGAACTGGTTCGATTATGTGACCAGGCTTTATCTGATCTTCATAGGTCCGATCACTAAGAAAAATACCTTGCCGCATTAGTTTTGAATGATGCATTTTGATTCGATTGGGAGAAGAAGATTCTTACAGCTTGGATTAAGTGCAGGAATTACTGGTTTAGCTGGTTGCACTGGCACTGATTTAAGAGCTGTTTTAAGAGGAGCACCAGAAATATTGCCTAAAAAGTGGATCAGGTCATTGCCTTCTGATTGGCAATATAAGCCATTAGAAATATCAAAAAATCAAGACCCTTTTGGTAATGCATTTAGATCAAGGATAGATTTATTAGCCCTCAGTGATGGTTGGTTAGAAGTTCTTGCGGAAAAGACATTAAGCCCAATTAGATCTACCGGGCTTGATAAAAGATTAGGTGAACAGGCTTGGAGTTTCCTTAAGAGCTTAAAAGGAGGGTTTGCTTCTTATGTTTTGCCTATAGGGTTTACTCCTTGGGTAATGCTTTTTAGAAATGGTGAAAACTTTTTACAGGAGGCAAATAATAGTTGGGATGCATTATTAGATCCAGCACTTAAAGGACTTGTGGTTCTCCCGAGAAGCCCACGTTTGTTGATATCTATATCGGAGAGACTTAAGTCCTATGACTCATTAAGACAATTAAAAGCCCAAGCATTGACCTTTGATGACAAGAATGCTCTGAATTGGCTTTCAAACGGAGATGCACGAGTCGCGGTTGTTCCTTTGCACCAATGTTTAACTAGCGTTCGAATGGATCCACGTTTAAGTATTGCCTTCCCAAAGGATGGTGTTCCATTGCACTGGACTTTGCTTGTCAGACCTTTAAAGACCCGGCAGCCTTTACCTGTTTCTTGGATTGAGAAGGCTTGGTCTCCACCATTGATTGGGAGAATAATGGCAGAGGGTTGGATCCCCGCTATTCCTATTTCAGAAAGACTTGAGCAAATTAAAAGAGTCCCTTCGAGGTTTAAACCTTTAATTTTCCCTTCAGCAGATGTTTGGTCACGTTGTTGGTCCTTGCCACCATTAACTAATCAGAAGAAAGAAGATTTACGTTCAAAGTGGTATGAGTCAACCCCATAATCTTCTTTTAGGGGAGTCAACTAATTGTTTGTGTGTTTCTTCAAGAAGATCAGGAATTGATAGATGCTCTGGGCAACGAGGTAGGCAATCCCCACATTTTTTACAAGCTGTACTATTAAGTTGCTCCCACCAGTGACCAGCTCTGCCAATTAGGTTGTATCTTTCTTTCGCAAAAGTCACAAGCTCATATCCAACAGCAAGATTGTGAAGCCTTAATAGCTCTGGTATTGGCACATTGTTAGGGCAGGGGAGGCATTTTTTACATTGCTTGCAGAGATTTTCCCCAAGCCTTTTCTCTGCTTTGCTTTTCAATCTCTCAATAACTTCATTTTCAAGGGGATTGAGTGGGTTGGCTGAATTGATCAGTCTTTTTACAAGATTAAGGTCGCTAGGTTTACTTGCTCCAACAGTCAGAGTAGTTATCCCTTCTGCTAAAAGGAATCGATAAGCCAGTTCCAGGGGGTGAAAGGGTTCACAATCATTTAGAAGGGTTTGACTGGGCTCATATAAGCGACCACCTTTGTCTGCTGGCGATATAGCCATCACCCCTATCCCCTCTCTCAAGGCTTCACGGGCTATTGGGAGTCTTTCTTGGTCAAAGAGGTGTAGATGAAGACTGCAGAATTGAAAGAAATGACTAGAGAGTGCTTCCTTTATAAGTGAAGTCTTTCCATGAGAAGAAAACCCAATTTGATTAACCATGTTCTCTTGTTTAGCCCATTTGAATAATTCAGCACCATCACCATTTATGGCCCAATTCAAATGCTCTTGAAGGTTTAGCCCATGTACAGCCAGATTGTCTATTTTTGATTTCCCCAGCCTTGCAAGAATTTTTTTTATTTGCCTTTGGCCTTCTTTAATTTCAGCACCAGGAAGGATTTTGCTTGTTATAACCCACCCTCCTTCAGGTTTCATCCCTTCTTGTTCAAGACGCTTAATAGAAGATCCAAGAAAACTTTCTGCAGGACCATATGTAGGAGCGGTCTCAAGGTGATTAATGCCTGCTTGAAATGCTTCCTTGACGACCGAATACATTGCCTCTTGAGAACTTGCTGCCCTCATCGAGCCAAGGGTAAAGAGGCTTACCAAGCTATTGCTTCCAAGGGGGCGACGCATCGCTTCTTTCATTCGTCAGTTTCTGAAGTTTGCTCAGGTGGCTCGAAAGAGTCTTTTTCGTTGGCTTGTTTTTCCTCTAAATGACGAATCAGATCAGCAGGACTTAATTCATCAATAAATTGTCGGAATTGTTCCTGGTCTTCTTCGTCAGCAATTGCATCAACTGGTATAGAGGCTTCTGCAACAACATTTTCGAGCATCCAGATCCCACATTTAGCCCTGATTGCTAGGGCAATTGCATCACTTGGACGAGCATCTATTTCAATAACGTTTTTAGAATTCCCTAAAGAGATTTTTTGTTCTTCAAGAAAACTAAGTTTCAGCACGGCTTGAAAAGATCTTGCTTCAATGGAATGAATGATTACTTTCTCCAGATTGAGCTTGCCTGCCTGCAGTAATGCCATCATTAGGTCATGGCTTAATGGCCTTTCGGGACTTCTATCTTGAAACCCAACCATGATGTTATGAGCCTGTGCATGATCAATCCAGATTGGGACCTGTCTTTGACCAGAAGGATCCCTAAGCAGCACTATTGGGCTGCGACTGGATGCGTCGAGTGCGAGTCCTGCCACGCTCATCTCGACCACGTTGCGCCCTCCTGCATGCTTGCTTTGATTATGGCTATGAAATACTTTTCGAGCTGAAAAATGTTTACTGGTTTAATTCAGTCGGTAGGTAGGGTGCAACGTCGCCGTGGAGGTGTCTTAGTAGAGGGTTGCGCTCGTTTTTCACCACTTACTATTGGGGAAAGTATTTCTGTTGATGGGATTTGTTTAACTGTTGCGGAAGTGTCAGGGGAGGATGGTTTTTTTGCAATTGTTAGTGAAGAGACACTTTCCCGTACCTCTTTAGGACGTAAGGCGGAAAAAGGAAGTTTTGTGAACCTTGAACCTGCTTTAAGATTTTCTGATCGCTTAGGTGGCCACTTAGTAAGCGGCCACATTGATGGGTTGGGAATAGTTGTGGCTTTGGAAGAACTTCAAAATTCACGTAGACTTGAGGTGCGTTGGGCGGATAAGACTTTTGGAAAATATCTTTGTGAAAAGGGAAGTATTGCTTTAGATGGCGTCAGTCTTACGGTTGCAGGTTGTGTTGAAAATGGAAGTCAATTCTGGATGGCTGTCATCCCTCACACTTGGGATGGCACTACATTGCAGAATTTAGTGGTTGGTTCTGAAGTTAACTTGGAAGTGGATTTACTAGCTAAATATTCCGAGAGATTTTGGCAAGTAGCAAGTAAAAAGGAGATTGAGAAAAACAATATCTTAAATAAAGTTTCTAAAGATTGGTTGAGTGAGAACGGTTGGTATTAATGCTTAAATACCTCATCTGCTCAACAAAGTAATTGCCAAGTAGATGAGGTATTTAAGCATGTGATGATTTAGCTAAAGCTCTTAATTAGAGCGAAAATTATTCCTGTTTGGATTTTCCCTTTAAAGGCTGTAAGCCAATGACCTTAGATTCTTTGTGGAGTTCTATTTTGAACTCTTGCCCAGGCTCAAGACCTAGCTTTCGGGTATAGGCATGCCCAATTAATAGGTTCCCATTGCCATGTACACGGGTTTTGAATTCGGCTTGCCGTCCTCTTGAGGCTCTGCCCTTCCCGCTTGATGGGGGCTTGTAGCCTTTTGCTTCCACAAGTGCTCTATAGAAGCTCTTGCGAAGTACACGGCCACTTGGGCCGACATAACCACATCCCCTAGCGATTTCATCCTCAGGACGATTGCTGAGAGATCGGGCTTTGTCTAGTAGCTCTTTGCCTACCAGCATGTGTCAGCATTAGATTGAGACTAATTCTGACTGTATTATCAAAGTTGGCAAGTGATTGAAGGAACTTTGTTCTGAAGGGGTGATTAATGTTGCTTTTTAAAGGAGATATAGGATGATGAAAAGCACTATCCAAATACCATCAACAAAGTGCCAGTACAGCTCAGCTGCCTCTAAAGAAAAGGGCTCACGACTTGTAATTCGTCCTCCTGGAGAGCGACTTTGCCACCAAACGATAAGAATCATTAGGGCTCCAAGGGTTACATGAAGTCCATGAAATCCTGTAAGGGCATAGAAAGTACTAGCGTAAAGATTGTCAGTTAAGCCAAAAGGTAAAGAGAAGTACTCAACCATTTGACTGATAAGAAAAGCAATACCAAGACCGGCTGTTATTAATAACCACCGTTGGCAAAGCGCTGCTTGATTTCCTTTAAGGGCTTTACCTGCACGATGAAATGTTGCACTGCTCACCAGAAGTAAGACTGTGTTCAAGGTGGGTAATGCTAATTCGACTTCATATATGGCTCCTTCAGGTAAAGGGTTTACAGCTTTAAAGGTTAGGTAGGCGGCAAAAAAACCTGCGAAGGTCATGCCATCCGCTATTAGGAAAGTTGCTAAGCCAAATAATCTAAAATCTTCATGGCTATGCGACTCTTCCAGTTGTGTTTCCGATGCTTGCTTGGCAGTGCTTATTGTCGTCATTGGATTTTCTCCGGCGGTTGATTGTCTTCAGTTGTTTCTAGAATGCTTGTTTTTTTTATTGCACCATATCCATACGGCTCTTTTACCAGAGGTGCAGGCCCATTCCAATTTTCGACAGGAGGAGGTGAGCTGGTTAACCATTCAGGCGTTAGGCCTCCCCATGGATTGTCTCCTGCAGGCTCCCCTTTGAAACTGCTTTGAATCACATTCCATATGAAAGGAATGGTACTGATTGCCATTAATAATGCCCCTACACTGCTTAGTTGGTTCACAAAGGTGAATTGAGGATCGTATTCAGCGACCCTGCGAGGCATTCCATTAAGGCCTAGCCAATGCTGAGGTGCAAAACATAAGTTGAAGCCAATAAAAGTTATTAGGAAATGAAATCTACCTAGGTGTTCGTTCAAAAGTTTTCCTGTGAATTTTGGATACCAGTGATAAATGGATGAAAAGATAACAAATACCGAGCCACCGTAGACTATGTAGTGAAAATGTGCGACGACAAAGTAGGTGTCATGAACATGAATATCGAATGGAACTTGCGCCAGTGCTACGCCAGTAATTCCTCCTAATACAAAGTTGATGATGAATCCACAGGAAAACAATACCGCACTGTTCAGAGATATCCTTCCTCCCCAAAGAGTTGCCACCCAATTGAAGAATTTGATTCCTGTTGGCACTGCAATAAAAGAGGTGGCAATAGTAAAGAAAAGGCGCATCCAAGGTGGGGTACCGCTTGTAAACATGTGATGTGCCCATACCACAAGCCCAAGTACAACAATGGCCATGATTGAATACACCATTGTGGTGTATCCGAAAAGAGGTTTCCTGCAATGAACAGGAAGGATTTCACTGACTAAGCCAAATGCTGGAAGAACCATTATGTAGACAGCTGGATGAGAATAAAACCAGAAAAGATGTTGATAAACCACTACATTTCCACCCATTACAGGATTAAAAAAGCCTGTATGGGCAACTATGTCGAAGCTAAGGAGAATTAGTGTTCCTGCTAGAACTGGCGTTGAGAGAACGACCAAGATACTTGTCCCAAGCATTGCCCAGCAGTACATAGGCAATTGCATTAACTTCAGCCCAGGTCGACGCAGTTTTAAAATTGTCGCGATAAAGTTGATCCCTCCAAAAATCGAACTACCCCCAAGCAAAAGAACGCTAATAATCCAAATAATTTGCCCTGCAGCAGGAGTGGTAATGCTTAAAGGTGGATAGGCAGTCCATCCAGATTCGGCGGCACCTGTAATGAAATAACTACTTATAAGCATTAGTCCTGCTGGAGGGATCATCCAAAATGCAACCGCATTTAGACGTGGGAAGGCCATGTCTCGCGCTCCAACATAAAACGGTATTAAATAGTTCCCAAATGCTCCATTTACAACAGGGACAATCCACAAGAAAATCATGATTGTGCCATGGAGGGTTAAGACTTGGTTATATACATCCCTTGCCATAAAATCGGAGATTGGACTTGTAAGCTCTATTCGAATCGCGCTAGCTAAGGCACCGCCAATTAAGTAAAAGATAAAGCCACAAACAAGATATTGTAGGCCGATAACTTTGTGATCCAAGCTAAAACTGAAGTATCTCAGCCATCCATTAGGTTGCATGGATTCGGGTGCCTTGCGTATGTCAGAAGGAGGCGCAACAGTCATGTTTCCGAAGCAATTGGTTTGGCATTTTTGGTAAGCCAACTATCGAAGGCCTCAGGCTCTTCGACTATTACTGTTGACCGCATACCTCCATGGTATGGGCCGCATAGCTCTGCACAAATGACTGGGTATTTACCAGTTTTCGTAGGAGTAAAGTTTAGAATAGTAGTTTGGCCTGGGATTACATCTTGTTTGAGGCGAAATTCAGGAACCCAGAACGCATGAATTACATCATTAGATTCCATTTTTAGGCTGACAGGTTTTCCGGTTGGAACATGCAACTCACCGGTAAGAATATCCCCTTCAGGATAGTGAAATAAAAACGCAAATTGCATTGCTGTGACTTCTATTGCTAATGGATTCATTTCACTTGAATTGCCTAGCTGATTTGTACTTATCCCAACCCCTCCCCAGATACGCTCATTGGATTTAGTTATTGAATGATCATGACCTTGATTTGATAAAGATGTCATTCCACCCATGCGGTCATAGATGTCGTAGCTGTATAGGCCTATAAAGAGAATGACAACAGCAGGGACCGCTGTCCATAAAATTTCTAAAGGAAGATTGCCTTCAAGAGGTATTCCGTCTCCTGTTTCACCTGGCTTCCTTCGGAAACGAATAAGGCTATAGACCACTAATCCCATCATCCCAATGAATAGGATTGCTCCAATGCTGAAGAGCACTTTGAACAGCTCGTCATATATAGGAGCATTACTGCTAGCACTATTGGGAAGTAGATCAATATTTTGTCCTAGCCAGAGGCCCCCGATTACAAGGACTATCCCCGCTAAAACTGTAAAAATTGCCGAGGGAGTCGGCACAGATCAGCTCCTGTTTCTTCGTTAAGGTTATGGAAATCTTTTAATACCTGCACCTGTTGATTGTTAATTCCCTATGAAATTAGTGGATTATTTTCTCCTTATGCTCACTAGAGAAGGGGTTTTGGGTTGGTTTGAATTACGGTTTGTCAGGAATAGATGATTTAGTTGCTCTCCTCATGTTGCAGTCGTCCATAGAACGTGACGGATTTTTTTTGATCGCTACTTTCGATTGAGAGGGGCTTTTCCCTTTTTGGCAGAGATGACCTTATGACCACCTCATCAAAACCAATGATTAGATGGCGCCTTTCTCAGTTGGCAGCCCATCTTGTTGTAGCCCTTGTGGCTCTGGTCGTTATAGGAGGTGCCACAAGAGTTATGGAGGCTGGGTTGGCATGCCCAGACTGGCCTCTTTGCTTCGGTTCTTTTCTGCCTGGCCGTCAGATGAATCTCCAGGTCTTTCTAGAGTGGTTTCATCGATTAGACGCGTTCTTTGTTGGGTTGGCCTTATTGATTCAAATGGTTTTATCGCACTTAAGGCGAAATGAATTGCCAAGTTGGGCTCCTCCTACATGTGCAATTTTGTTCTTTTTGGTCATTTTTCAAGGAGCTTTAGGTGCCTTGACAGTATTTGATCTTTTGCCTTCGGGAGTTGTTACGGCTCATTTAGCCTGTGGACTTTTGCTTTTAGTCGGAGTGACTGCTCTTTCTCAAGGCTTAAGCAGCTCGAGGCAAAAGTCTCCTCCTTTGTTTTGGCGTTTAATGAGCGTTACATCACTTGTGGGAGTTCTTTGTCAGTGCCTTTTGGGGGGGCGAATGGCAACTACTTGGGCTGCTCAAAGATGTTTCTTGAATGGACAGTCTTGCGAATGGCTGCATTGGCATCGTTTCGTCGCGATGCCAGTTGCATTATGTGTGTTTGCATTTGTGATCAGCTCTCTTGCTGTAGGTGGTTGGCCTCGTAGTCAATGGCCCTGGTTATCAGCGACTCTTGGTTTAGTTGGCCTTCAGATCAGTGTTGGGGTGTTATCAGCAAAACTTGAACTTTCTAATCCATCTGTGACAGTTGCCCACCAGCTAATCGCAGCTTTACTTGTTGCGTTGTTGTCATCCCTTGCTTTCAAGGGCCCTCAGGAGTATCCACAAGTGAGAGCCCTAGGTGATTCATCTTTTTTGGAGACTTGCAATGGTTAGTACTTCTCCTGAGTTGTTTAAAGAAGATGTCTCTAGGAAGAAGGTTGTCCCATCAAGACGACTTGTAAAGCTTCCCGCCTGGTTAGAAGTTGCTAAACCCAGGTTGATCCCTCTCCTTTTGGCTACAACCGTTGGTGGAATGGCATTGAGCGAAGGTTGGCCTTTGTCTTTGCCGAGATTTATTTGCACCCTTTGTGGTGGTGCATTAGCAGCAGCAGCAGCAGCAATATTGAATTGCCTTTGGGAACAGGAACTTGACGGCAGGATGCTACGAACGAGTGGTAGAGCCTTACCTTCGGGCCGAATCTCTTCTACCTCTGTTTTCCTTGGGGCAATTGTTTGCACTTTCATTTCAGCAGTTTTATTAAGTGTTGGTGTTAATTACTTAGCGGCATCTTTGTCTTTGCTTGGTCTTTGTAGTTATGTTCTTTTATATACAGTTTGGCTGAAGCCACGCACTTCAAAAAATATCGTTATTGGAGGTGTTGCAGGAGCTATTCCGCCTCTTGTAGGTGCAGCTGCTGCAAGTGGATATATCGGATGGGGTGGTTGGTGGTTATTTGGCTTGGTGATGGTTTGGACTCCGGCACACTTTTGGGCTTTAGCAATGTTGCTTCGCGAAGATTACCGTTCGGTAGGAATTCCAATGCTTCCTGTAGTTAAGGGAACTGGATTTACGGCTAGGGCAATTAATCGTTATGGCTGGGCTACTGCATTGTTAAGTTGTTTCGGGGTTTGGGCTTTACCTGAAGGAGGACTTTTTTATGGGTTAATGATGGTTCCTTTTAATTTCCGTCTTCTTCAAATGGTTTTTCGACTAGGAGAGGAGCCAGATGATATCGAACGAGCAAAAGGTTTATTTAGATGGTCGATTCTTTATATGTTTGGGGTCTGTTTAATCTTAGTTATGAGTCGGTTGCCTTTATCAGTTGACTTTCACCACCAGTCATTGGAATTGATTAAACATTTTTCTATTGGCTTGGAGATTGTCTAAACAGGTTTTTCTTTAGAGAACTCATCAGCATGATTTCATCCAAATGCTTAGATTTCCAACCGGATACACCTAGGGGATGAATTGTTTATGAAAATGATTGAATTGGAAGGAATTCAAAAATCTTTTGGGTCTATTGAGGCTTTATGTGGATTGGAATTGACTGTCCCAGAAGGATCTTTGTATGGACTTCTTGGACCAAATGGAGCAGGTAAAACTTCGACACTTCGGATCATTACTACTCTGCTTGCTCCAGACTCAGGGCGAGTGCAAGTAAGTGGGATAAATGCACTAACTGATCCAGATTCTGTGAGAAGTCAGTTGGGTTATGTGGCGCAGGAGGTTGCTATTGACAAGATTTTAACCGGCCGAGAATTATTGGAGTTCCAAGCAGATCTATATCACTTGAACCATGAGAGGAAAATGGAAATGATTGCTTCCATGATTAAGCGACTTGAGATGGACTCTTGGATTGATAGACGTTGCGGAACTTATTCGGGCGGAATGAGACGAAGGCTTGATTTGGCTGCTGGTTTATTGCATCAACCTCAGTTATTGGTATTAGATGAGCCGACAGTGGGTTTAGACATGGAAAGCCGTACAATTGTTTGGGAATTGTTAACAGAATTAAAGTCTAAAGGAGTAACAATTCTCTTAAGTAGTCACTATCTTGAGGAAATAGAAATAATGGCTGACCACATTGCAATTATTGATAAAGGTCGAGTTATTGCAGAAGGAACACCTGATCAACTAAAAAATGAACTTGGTGGCGACCGTGTGACGCTAAGGGTTAGAGAGTTTAGTGATGAGAATGAATCGAATAAGGTCAGAAAGCTTTTGGAAAATGTTGAAGGAGTTAAGCAGGTGGTTGTTAATAGATCTCAAGGCTTTTCTCTAAACCTTGTCGTAGACGGCGAGACGGTTTTGCCTCGATTACGCGAACAGTTATGTAACGCTAACTTTCCGATCTTCGCGCTTGCTCAGAGCCGTCCCAGTTTGGATGATGTTTACTTACAGGCAACTGGGAGGACTCTGATGGACGCAGAGCTGGCAGTCGCTGGCAAAAGGGATTCAAAACTTGAAGCCAAACAAAGGATGCGTTGATGTTCTTAGGGCTTGAAAAAGTTTTTCTCTCTATGATTTTTGTACGTTCTTAAATTTGTATTTGGAAGTGATCTAATGAATGGCCAATTCACCGGACAGAGAGTTCTTGCGCCTGATAGAAGCAGATGGCTCGATCTGTTCCAGGAAACTTTTGCGTTAACTCGTCGTCTTTTCATCCAACTTGTGCGGCGGCCTTCAACTTTGATTGCCGGGATTCTGCAGCCTTTGATTTGGTTGCTTTTATTTGGGGCACTTTTTTCAAAAGCCCCTGAGGGCCTTGTCCCTGGAGGAGATAGTTATGGAAGTTTCCTAGGAGCAGGGGTCATTGTTTTCACCGCGTTTAGTGGTGCTTTGAATGCAGGCCTGCCAGTGATGTTTGATCGTGAATTTGGATTTCTTAATCGCTTGCTGGTTGCGCCTCTAAGAAGTCGAAGCTCGATCGTTTTCGCATCGGTTATCTATATAACAACGATCAGTCTTATTCAATGTTTTGCAATTATGGGAACTGCTTCATTCATTGGGTATGGCTGGCCAGGAAAAAGTGGTCTTTTGATTGTTCTTTTCACTTTGTTGTTACTAGTTTTCTCTGTTACAGCTCTTAGCCTGGGCTTAGCTTTTGCTTTACCGGGACATATTGAATTGATTGCTGTTATTTTTATTGTTAATCTGCCTCTCCTCTTCGCTAGCACAGCTTTAGCTCCTTTGTCATTTATGCCTATATGGTTGGGCTGGCTAGCAGCGCTTAATCCGCTTACCTTTGCAATAGAACCCATCCGTGCTGCTTATGGTGGCCCTCTTGATCTAAATACTGTTCTAATTAATGCTCCTTATGGTGCTGTGAACGGTTATGGGTGTTTGAGTGTGCTGATGGCTCTTTCCTTGGGACTCTTCTTTTTGATCCGCCCAATGTTGAACCGTAAACTCTCCTAAGCTATTCAGTGACTGAACTTTTCTCAAATTGCTCTGAACCTCGCCAAGCGGCTCTTTTGTGTCAGATGTTGGAGGCATCAGAGAAGAAGGAAGATAGGGTTTTAGAACTTTTGCTAGGCAAGTGGGCTCATCGTTATGGAGTAAGCACACTTCCTAAGTTGAATGAATTACAGGACTCATATTCAGAAGTAAGCACACTTCCTAAGTTGAATGAATTACAGGACTCACATTCAGAAGAGATTTTGGATGATCTTGAGATAACAGCTTCAAAATTAAATGAAAAGAAACCTCAGGACTTAATTCCAACAGGTTTAACTCAGGAATATAAAGAACCTATTTCTGAAATCAGTAATGATTTATCTTTCTCGGAAAACTTTTCTCCAAGCCCTTTTAGACGTCTAAAGACCGCTTTGAATGGATGTCTGGAGGAGGTTAATAATACTTTTAAAGCTAAGAAAAGTAAAACCATTGAAACCATTGAAACCATTGAAACTTCCAGTAGAGATGATCTTAATGGCTATATCAGCGCCCCACCACCGCCTCGGAGGGGTAATAGATTAAGTCGATGGGTGCCAGACCTAGAGGGTCAACTCCCTAGAGCTTCTTGAAACTAGAAGAAAAATTATGTAGCCTAAATATCTTAAGTCTACTTTAAAAGCTCAATCTTTTTATGAAAAAATTAGAAGGGGATTGTTAAACCTTAAGTTGAAAATGTAAATGTGTATTTGAATCGATTCAAATTAATATTTCCGTCTATCTAGATATGGTTATTTGCCTTTGAATTTGTTACATCATTCCAGGCATTCCCATTCCACCCATTCCACCCATTCCACCCATTCCACCCATTCCACCCATTCCAGGCATTCCCATTCCACCCATTCCACCCATTCCACCCATAGGATCTGCACCACCTTCTGGACCGGCAGGCGCGGGAGGTTCTGGCTTGTCAGCAATTACCACTTCTGTTGTAATTAATAATGAGGCTATAGATATTGCATCTTGAAGCGCCAGACGAATTACTTTTGATGCGTCAATGATGCCAGCCTTTAGAAGGTCTTCATAGGATCCATTTAGTGCATTAAACCCTTTCCCAAGTCTTTTTATTTCAGAAACAACAACGTCACCATTCTCTCCAGAGTTAATTGCTATTTGCCTGACAGGTGCATTAAGAGCTCTTTGAACTATTTCCACGCCAGTTCGCTCATCACCAATTAACTTCTTTCTTAGATCATTAAGCTTTTGGCTTATTTGAAGAAGTGTTGTCCCTCCTCCTGGAACGATTCCTTCTTCAACGGCTGCACGAGTTGCATTTAGCGCATCCTCAATCCTTAGCTTGCGATTTTTGAGTTCTGTTTCTGTTGGTGCACCAACTTTAATCACAGCAACTCCACCAGCTAATTTGGCTATTCTTTCACTTAGTTTTTCTCTGTCATATTCTGAGTCTGTTGATTCAAGTTCCCGTTTAATTGATTCCACGCGTTCTTTTACAGATTTGATATTTTCGTTGTTTGTTACAATCGTAGTTTTATCTTTTCTGATAGTTATTTTTCTTGCTTTACCAAGGTCAGATAGTGAGACTTTCTCAAGACTCATTGCTCTGTCTTCACTGATTAATGTCCCACCAGTTAGGACAGCAATATCTGACAAAGCTGCTTTACGCCTTTCGCCAAATGATGGAGCCCTGACAGCTGCAACCTTTAGAACTCCACGATTTTTATTTACTACAAGGGTTGCTAATGCTTCCCCCTCAACTTCTTCTGCCAAGATTACTAGTGGTGTTGATTCCTTTTGAACAGCTTCTAGTACAGGTACTAAATCAGAGATAGCGCTGATCTTTTTATCTGTAATTAATAGCAAAGCATTTTCGAACTCGCATATCTGACGTTCCCCATCTGTAACGAAGTATGGGGAGCTATAGCCTCGGTCAAAGGCCATCCCTTCTGTGATCTCAAGCTCTGTGGCAAGGGATTTTGATTCTTCAACGGTGATTACTCCATCAACGCTTACTTTTTCCATTGCATCCGCAACTATTTGCCCTATTTCCTCGTCTCCTCCTGCACTGACAGTCGCGACTTGTCCAATTGCTTCACCACTGCCTACGGTTTTGCTGAGCTTAGATAATTCTTCCACAGCAAATTTGGCTGCCTTCTCCATTCCTCTTCTTAGCTCAATAGGACTTGCGCCAGCTGCTGTATTTCTAAGACCTTCATGAACCATGGCTTGAGCTAAAACTGTTGCAGTTGTGGTTCCATCTCCAGCTTTTTCTTTTGTTTTAGAAGCAACTTGTTCGATCAGCTTTGCGCCAATGTTTTCAAATGGATCTTCAAGCTCTATTTCTTTTGCAATGGTGACTCCATCGTTGACGATGTCAGGAGCTCCGAATTTTTTTTCTAGTACTACATTTCTTCCCCTTGGACCAATCGTTACTCTTACAGCATTGGCCAGGGAGTTGACACCTTTTTCTAGGGCGCTGCGAGATTCGTCTGAAAAGCTTAGGAGTTTTGTCATGGTCCACATATGATCCCCGCACAATTTCCCACAGCAAGTTGATTCAAGGGGAGGGGGTTATAAGTGGGGAAAGCCGAATTATTTACTTTTAAATTTGGCGTGCTTTGGAATTGGTGGTTATGGTCGAGCTATGAATGACTCAGGTGTGCTGTTTTTTATTTTAATGACAGGCTTGGCGGCCACTATGACCTTGGTTTATGTTCCACTGCGCTTTTTTCTTACTGCGACAGCAAGAAGTAGAAGATTAAAACTTCTTCAAAGAATAAGAAGGTTGCGCGATGAACTTGGCCAGCCTTTGGATCCTTGATGGAGATTTGGAGCTTCTTTTTTTTGGATATAATTTGTTATTCTTTACTTCATATATTTATAGAGCATCAAGGGTAAACTTGTAAAAATTCTTGGTTTATCTCCAGATAGAAGAAATATTAACATCATAATTAGCTATGATAAATCTACTCCTGGTTTGACTCATTTGTCTCCTGAATTTGATTATTTGCATTCTTAATTTATGACTTCATAAGAACATTTTGATTAGGCGAAGTATGGTAATTATTGCTCCCATATCGCCTTGATTTATTTTACAGCGTTAAATGCATCAATACTTACAGGTGAATTCTTATGCTTTCACACTTCTTTGAAAGAGCTTAAACTATTCTACAATATATAAATTGAAAGTAACTTTTGATACCAGGGCTTTTAGTTCATTAGCATTCCACCATCAACCTGAATCACTTGCCCTGTGATGTATTCAGCTCCAGGGTCAGTTGCTAAGAATTTCACTATACTTGCTACATGCTCAGGTGTCCCAAACTTGCCAAGGGGAATTGATTTAAGTATTTCATCAGCTGCTAGCCCTTTGGTCATATCAGTTGATATGAAACCCGGCGCAACTGCGTTAACAGTAATACCGCGGCTAGCGAATTCTTTTGCAGAACTCTTAGTTAAACCTAATACGCCAGCTTTGGAGGCTGAATAATTTGCTTGCCCAGCATTTCCCATTAGCCCTACTACCGAAGTGATGTTGATTACACGACCTTTCTTTTGTTTAATCATGGGTCTAGAGACTGCTCTAGTGCAAAGGAAAACTCCGCCAAGATTTAGATCAATTACTTTTTTCCAATCATTTATTTTCATCCTCATCATTAGTCCATCCCGAGTAATTCCTGCGTTGTTTACCAGTACATCAATTTTCCCACTTCTTTCCAAAACAGTACTAATTAGGCGCTCAACTTCCTGTTCTTCCGAAACGTTGGCTTGAATTGCATAAGCATTACCTCCTGATGCAATTATTTCTTTGACAACTTTCTCGGCTTCATGGGCAGAGTTGCTGTAATTCACAGCAACTTCTAAACCTGCTTCAGCAAGAGAGATTGCTATGGCTCTCCCAATGCCTCTGCTTGCTCCGGTTACGAGCGCTGTCTCACTAGGGACCATTTCAGATGACGTCATTTGTAGGCATTTGTTCTTTGCATCGTAAGGACAAAGAGTCTTGTTTTTTAGCTAGACATGGTTTCTACGTTGCAAAGTGTTTTCCCAAGTATTCCTCTTAGCTTGGCCAGTTGTTGTTTGCTCCCCAGAACCACAAGAACTTGTCCAGGGGAAAGTTTCATGTTTCCGCCAGGGTTCGTGACTAGATTTGCTCCGTCTCGAATAGCTAAAACCATTGCGCCGCTTTGACGCCCTAGTTGAACTTCCGAAAGGCTTTTATTTTGAAGTTTTTGAAATTCATTCGGATCGCTCGTTAGAAGGAATTCCTCTATCTCGCAACCGGAACCGGCTAGTAAATCCATGAAATCTACGGCCAATGGGCGAAGTGCAGTAGCCGCAATTGTTCTTCCAGCAGTGACATAAGGACTAACTACAACATCTGCACCTGCAAGTTTTAACTTTGCAGAGGCTTCTTCAGTATCTGCTCTAGCGATAAGGCGACATTCTTGTCTCAATCCTTTTGCACTGAGGATGACATACAAATTTGCCGCATCATTAGGTAATGCTGCGATTAGGCTTCTGCAGCGATCCAACCCTGCTTGTAGCAATGTCTCATCAAGAGTTGCATCACCTTCTAAAGCCATTAATCCGCGTTCTTCGGCCGTTGATTTTGACGTTGGATCTATTTCTACAACTAGAGTCGGGACATTTTCTTTGAGAAGTTGGTCTGCAATTTCTTGGCCAATTCGGCCATATCCGCAGAGAATTACATGGTCATGCATACGTCTCATTATCCGGCGAAATCTCAATTCCCGCATCTGACGGAAATAGCCTGATGCTGTTAGGTCTAGAACTCTTTTGATTGTTAGCTGAACAACAATTAAACCTCCGCCGATCACTAAAACAGTCACTAACCTGCCGGCTGCAGATAATGGCGCAACTTCTCCATAACCAATTGTGCTTATTGTGATGAGTACCATCCAGAGAGAGTCTCCCCAGTCCCACCCTTCTGTTATTCGATACCCAAAGGCACCTAGTAACAGCAAAATGCTGAGTGCAATAAGAGGTCCTAACCAAGGTTTTGCAAGACCACGAAGCCTTAACCCTTTAAGGATGCTCCCTTTTGAATTAGGCCATCTTTCTTTCATAAGGAGAGGATTAGCCTCGATCAGCTTGTTGAACTGTTTTCAGTTGATTGTATGGATATGATCTCAACTTGCTAATTGATAGGAGCCTCTTGTGCATCTTCTTATTGCGGCTGCAGGTTCGGGAAGTCGAATGGGGGCAACTAAGAATAAATTGTTGCTTCCCTTGGCTTCAAGAGCAGTCATTGCTTGGACTTTAGATGCGGCCATTTTGGCCGAGGAAATTACTTGGATAGGCATAGTTGGTCAAAAAGTTGATCAAGAAGAAATAACGCATTTCATGAAAGCTTCCCCAAAACCAATTCAATGGATTGAAGGAGGAAAAACTCGACAGGAGTCAATAAAGAGAGGTTTGGCAGGCTTGCCACAAGGAGCCAAGCATGTATTGATTCATGATGGTGCAAGATGTCTTGTGGAATCGGAATTATTTAATCGCTGTGCGAAATTAGTTGTCTTAGGCAAAGCGGTTATAGCGGCTGTTCCTGTTACAGACACAATTAAACGTGTAGATAACAAGGGCTTGATTTTGGGAACTCCTTGTCGTTCTGAATTATGGGCAGCCCAGACTCCGCAAGGCTTCGCTGTTGATCAATTGAAGGAGGCTCATGCAATAGCAGATGCAAAGAATTGGTCTGTTACTGACGATGCTTCTTTGTATGAGAGTCTTGGCTGGCCAGTCGAAGTTTTAGAAGCTCCTTCTTCAAATATCAAGGTCACTACACCTTTTGATTTACTAGTCGCTGAGTCAGTTATCTCATTTAGGGAAAAAGCTTGAGGAGCCCTTTTTGGCAATCAATTTTCGCCAGATTTCCTAGTGGTAAGGCTGCATTACCGACTAAATGGCCTACTGGCAATTCTCCTAAGACCGGAATCCCTAGGTCCGAAGTCCTTTCTTTTAGAACCATTTCAAGAGAGGATTTCTCATGTTTTGCAAGTGGTCCGTCCCCTTCGCAATCTTTAAAGTTTCCAAAGCCTAGGCCAGCTATTTGTTGAAGGGGACCAGCCAGTCGCCAATGTGTGAGCATTCGATCTATTCGATATGGCTCTTCATCAATGTCCTCAAGAATGAGAATTGCTCCTTTTAAATCGGGTACAAATTTGCTGCCTAGCAAATGAGAAGCAACAGTGAGGTTGGCAACAACTAATGGTCCAATTGCTTCTCCTTTGGACCATGGATCTCCTTCAATTGCAGGAATTGGCTTCCCAAAAAGAAGACATCTAAGCCTTTCTTTGCTCCATTCGGGTTCGGCTGCAAGAGTTGTAATTAGTGGACCATGAATGCAACCATGGAATCCGGCCGAAAGCCTTGCTAAGAGTAAAGAAGTTACATCTGAAAAACCAAGAATCCATCCTGTGTGCCATCTCTGGGGAAGTTCTAGTAATCGTGAAGACCCCCACCCACCCTTTGCACATGCTATTAACGGTGCTGAAGGCTCTGGTTGAAGATCTTTATTGCGGATTTCATCTTCACCTGCAAGTTCTCTCCACCTTCGATTGAGGATATTTGTCGACCTACATACAAGGCCCCACCCTTGCAACACTTTTGTACCTTCAATTAAAAGATCTTCATCATTAAAGGCTGATGCTGTAGCGGCAAATGCGACTTCATCTCCTTGCTTTAATGAGGCAGGAATTGTTTGCTGAAGTAGTTTGATCATTTTATCTAATTTGGCCAAGGATTAAACCTAAAAATAAAAGAGAACCAAGCTTTACTTGATTCTTGAAATGTTTCCCATGGCCTCCTTTCTTTAGCTTATTATTATTAATTAAGTAAGCTTCTCGTTGCATTCCTGCTGTGGCAATAATCCAGATTGGCCAGAAAATAAATCTAATTCCTGCAAAATATGCTGCATTAGCAAGAGAGGCACATGCTATTGCATAGGTTATCGGAACTATCCATTTAATATTTTCTCCTAAACTCAATACACTGCTTTTTAGGCCCAGCTTTTGATCGTCATCTTTATCCGCAATGGCATATACGGTGTCGAACCCAAAGGTCCAAAAAAGCGTTGCTAACCAACACCCTAAGAGTGGGGTTCCACCATTTAGGTTTGCTTCACTTGCCCCCCATGGTATTAGTACAGAAAAGCCCCAGCAGATAGCAAGAATCGCTTGAGGGTATGGAAACCAACGCTTTGCTGATGGATAGAGCAAAATCGGGGGTAGAGCTAAAATTGCTAGTCGAAGACAAAGTCCTCGACTATGCATTGGAAGAGAAAGGACTACAAAAAGGCTTAACGATAAGAAAAATAGAAGTAAGAAAAAAGCAGTTGAATTCTTTACACTTCCTTTAGCAAGAGGCCTTTCTGCTGTTCGATTTACTTCTTTATCAATATTTTTATCCCATAGATCATTTGCTATACAGCCTGCGGCACTTATAGCAAGCCCGCCGAGGATAATCAGGGATAGCAATTCAGTTTCTGGAGGAGCTGAGGGCGTAAGCCAAAGAGCCCATCCTGCAGGAATGAGGAGTATGAGCCTTCCGCTGGGTTTGTTCCAACGAAGTAACGCACTCCATTGTTTTAATTGATATGGGATTTGAATCTTTTTCACGTATTTTTGTATTTATAGAGACCTTAATCAAAATTGTGCCATTGCTTTGGGTAGATGATGCAAGAGTATTCTCTATGAACATTAGTGATCAATGGGAGCCAGAGATCTAAGTCTGACTTCCAATTTGCCCTTGGAGAAACAGCCAAGTTTTTCAGTTGGAGATATGCCAGAAGACTCTTCACAAGGTTTGCAAAAGGTCGCCGCCATAGATATTGGCTCCAATTCCATTCACCTTCTTATTGCTTTAGTAGATACGCGTTTGAATTCTTTCTCTATTCAATTAGCAGAGAAGGCAACAGTTCGATTGGGAGATAGAGAGACAGAGACAGGTGACCTGACAGAGAAGGCAATGGTTAGAGGATTGGAAGCCCTAGATAGATTTAAGGCCATTATCGATAGCCATAAAGTCGATCATTCAGTGACTGTGGCTACTAGCGCAGTAAGAGAGGCATTTAATGGGGATGAATTTCTAAAGAGAATTAAAGAGCGCATAGATCTTGATGTTGATTTGATTAGCGGAGCTGAGGAGGCAAGGCTTATTTACTTAGGCGTGCTATCTGGGATGAAATTTGAAGATAGACCACATATTTTGCTGGATATTGGTGGAGGTTCTACAGAGTTGGTTCTTGCTGATGGAAGAGACGCAAGAGCTCTTACAAGTACGAAGCTTGGAGCAGTTCGACTCCAAAAACAGTTGGTAAAAGAAGAGCCTATTTCTTCAAAAAGAAGAAAATTTTTAAAGACATTTATTATGGCTTCCTTAGAGCCAGCAGTGCAAAAAGTATCTAGTCGGATAAAAGCTGATGAGCAGCCACTGATGGTTGCAACAAGTGGAACAGCCTTAGCTTTAGGATCAATTTTGGCTAGTGAACAAGAAATCTCCCCGCTTAAGTTGCACGGTTACACTGTATCTAGAGAAAGAATTGAGAATATAAGCCAAAGGTTAATTAGCATGTCTTTTGAGGAAAGGCGTTCTTTGCTTCCAATTAATGATCGACGTGCAGAGATAATTGTCCCAGGCGCTTTAATTTTGCAAACTGCTATGCAGATGCTAGGTGTAGAAGAATTGGTTCTTAGTGAAAGATCATTAAGAGAAGGATTGATAGTCGATTGGATGTTTCGGCATGGTCTTTTAGAAGATAAATATAGCTATCAAAGTATCATTAGAAAACGAACAGTTCTTCATCAAGTAAAGCGCTTCTCTGTTGATTTAAACCGGGCGAATCGTGTATCTAGTTATGCTCTTAGTATTTATGATCAAACTGTTGGTATCGTACATAAGAATCTGGGAGAAAGTAGAGAACTTTTGTGGGCAGCAGCTATGCTACATACCTGTGGAAAAGTAATCAATATAAGTGCCTATCATAAGCATTCTTGGTATTTAATTCGACATGGAGAATTGCTTGGTTATTCTCATTCTGAGCATTTGATGGTTGCTGCAATTGCTCGATATCACCGTAAAAGTCTCCCTAAAAACCGCCATGAGGCATGGCAGTCAATTGTATTAGCCTCGCAAAGGAAAATTGTTTCTGAGATGTCATTGATTTTAAGACTCGCCACTTCAATCGATAAACGTCCGGATAGATATGTTGAAACAATTAAAGTTAAATATAATCAGCCGGGTATATGTTTTGAGCTTCATGGAGCTAGTGCAGAAGATGACTTGAATCTGGAAATGTGGAGTTTAAAAAGTTGTGCTAAAATCTTTAAAGATCTAACAGGACACACTTTTCAAGTTGTTGTGTTATAGGAATAAATAGGAGTAATGAATCAATCTTTGTTTAACTGATATTCTCTTGATAGAGCCAAATCCTAAGAGCACGAGAACATAGGTTACTTTTAAATTCCTATTCAATTAATTTTAAGTGTTCAATTATTTCTTCAGAATTCAAGTTTAGTTTTTCTGCGATTCTTCTAATCATCCCCTTGATGAACACTGGTTCGGGAAGATTCCCTACTTCTCCATTCTCTAGTGCATGTAGTTGACCTTCCCCAAGCCTAAGGGCATTAGCAAAATCTTCAGGCGAAATATTTTGTTCCTGCCTAGCTTTTTGAAGGAGCTCACCAATTTCTTTTAGTGAAGAATGCTGTTTTGCTTGAAGAAGGTTTTTGTCATGAATACCTTCAGTGCCCTTATACATATTTTCAGCCCACTCAAAATGTGCCTAAAAGATAGGTGATTAATTGGCAGATGTCATGATTTGCTCATATTAAGCTGTTAATTTCCGGAATTTCTTTCTACTTGCTCACATGTTATGTAAATAGCTTCTTTGTTTTGAGGTTAGAAGTTTTTAGTAGCAGTTATTGCTTTTGTCGAAATAGATGGTCATGTTCAGGCGAGTAAAGCTTCGAGCGCATTGTTGTTTCCTCTAAGGCAGGACTTATTAAATAAAGGGTGGTGCGAATTAGCTTTTTTTGGATAGAAGTTTTTGCCATTTCTCTTAAAGGTACTAAAGCTATCCATTGATCTGGCCAGCTAACCCTGTAGCTAATAGCAACTGGTGTTTCTTCTGGATAGTGCTCAAGAAGAACTGATTGGGCTTCTTCTACATGCCGAGCGCTTAAATAAAGACAGAGAGATGCTCTGTGTGAGGCGAGTCTCTCTAAGCATTCTTTTTTGGGTACACCTGTTCGACCAGAAGCCCTGCTAAGAATGATTGTTTGGACAATTCCCGGAATTGTTAGTTCCCTTTTAAGATTCGCTGCAGTCGCTTGATAGGCGCTAATCCCAGGTATGACTTCGAAATCGATTTTTGCATGAATTAGCCCAGAGATTTGTTCCGAAATCGCACCGTATAAGCATGGATCGCCGTCATGAAGTCGAACGACTTTCTTTCCTTCTTGGGCTTTTTTAATTAGTAGGTTGAGAATATTTTCTAAAGTTAGTGAACTGGTTCGGATCTTTTCGCAAGATTTTTTTGCTAGGTCAGTTATTTGAGGGTTGACTAACGAATCGGTCCAAATCAGAACATCGGCCTTCTTTAAGTGCTCTGCTGCACGTATCGTGAGAAGGTCGGGGGCTCCGGGTCCTGCGCCTACAAAAGCTATAGGTGTGGTAATCATTTTTTAGTAGTTATTTGATGTCAGGCTGGGGAGATCTTTCTTTTGAACAAAGAGTCTCCAAAGGCCCAAGATTCCAAAAGTTAAAAGTATAAGACTCATTAATTGTGCAGTTCTGATGCCGCCCTCGCAGAAGGGGGGTGCTGATGCAATGCATAATGGATCGATACGAAGACTTTCTATCAAAATGCGCCCTATGCTGTATGAGAAAATATATAAGCAGCTAATTGAGCCATTAAGAAGCTTCTCGGATTTTTTCATGCTCTTTCTTAGTAGGTAAATTAATACAAGGAAAATTAAAAGGTTCCAAATTGATTCGTATAAGAATGTTGGGTGAAAATATTTTTCAGAGGTGAATACGGCAGGTCTGTAAATAAACGGTATAAATAGTTTCCAGGGAAGATTGGTGGGTAAACCAAACGCTTCGTTGTTGAAGAAATTTCCCCATCGGCCGATTGCTTGGCCAAGAGCAACAGATGGAACGATTATATCAAGGATCTCCCAAAACCTCTGCTTCTTGAATCTACAGAAGAGAAAGATTGCTAAAGCTCCTCCAATCAGTGCCCCATGAATTGCAATACCACCTTTCCATATAGCGAAAACCTCTAACCAATTTTCTCTATAATTTCCCCATTCAAAAGCCACATAGTATGTACGTGCTCCAATTAGGGATGATAATACGAGAAAAGGCAAAAGATCATCTATTAATTTATATCCTAAACCTTTTTTTCTTGCTATATAACTTGAAATTCTTAGACCAATGAAAACGGATATTGCTATTAGTAAACCATACCATCTTAGGGAAATTGGACCGATCTGAATTATCTCAGGCCCTGGTGACTGGAAGGTGGCAATCACAATGTACTTATCTGTCTTACTTGTTTAGGATGAGGGCCCTTTTAGATTCCTTCTGCAGCCTGTACCTTCTCAACTTGCTTCTTCTTGAGGACCAGTAGGACTTGTGCAATTGAAACTGCAGCAAAGAATGCAAGTAGACCAAAGATTCTTGTAGGACTCTGTAGCACAACTTCTGTGTCAAGTTGGCCAAACCCTCCTGCATTAGGGTCGTTAGTTAGAGGTTCGCCAGCTTCTATCTTATCTCCTTCATTAACCAGGAGTGTTGGCCCTGCTGGAATACTCTCAATGGCTTTGTTAGAATCTTCTCCTTGAATTGTAATTAATTTTTCATTGTTTTCTCCATCATTGATTGAAGAGATGGTGCCGCTGATAGAAGCTGTAAAAATTGTATTATTGCTCTTTTCTCCAGTCGGGTAGACTTGGCCTCTGCCACGATTTCCACCTACGTGAATTGAATATTTCCCGAACTTTATTTTGCTATCTTTCGAGGGGTCAGGGGCCAAAATTGGAAATACTATTTCTCTATTTTGGTCTCCTGGAAGGGGGCCTACGAGGATTATGTCATCCCGCTCGTCACTGTATTGAGTGTAGTAAACACCTTGTGTTTCTTCTTTTATTGAATCGCTCCAACGATCCTGCGGAGCTAATTTGAATCCGTCAGGGAGCATTACAACGGCGCCTACCTGCAGAGGAACATTGCTGCCATCCGCACCTATCTCTGTTGTCCCAGTTTTATAGGGTATTTTGACAACGGCTTTAAAGACACTGTCAGCTCTTACTGATTGAGGCACTTCTGCCTGTGTAGTCATTTGAGCCAAGTGACAATTGGCACAAACGATTTTTCCTGTTGCTTCTCTTGGGTTTTCGTAATTTTGTTGCGCCCAGAAAGGGTATGCCCAAGTTTTGGTTGGAGAAATTGATATTGCTAAACCAAGAATCAAGAAGGAACTTAGTAACTGTGAGAGAAATCGACGCATGATGGAGATAGGAAGCTTGGTAAAGACTTTGTGTGAGGCTCTAAACCCACCAGGGTTTTTCACTGGTCCGGAAATCGGTGTCAGTCCATTGACTTACAAAAACATTGTCGTTCTCGACAGATACATTTGCCAATGCAAGTGATAAAGGTGCGGGACCCCTTACCACTTTCCCAGTTGGGTCATATTGACTGCCATGACATGGGCATTGAAATTTGTTTGCACCTGCATTCCATGGTACGACGCATCCAAGATGGGTACATATGGCATTTATCCCGTAAGCCCCAATAGCATCGTTTCCTTCAACTATTAAATATGTGGGGTCTCCCTTAAGCCCCTGAACAAGGCTTCGGTCTCCAGCGGGGTGGTTGGCTAGCCATCCAGTTGCAGTTACTGAATTGCCTAATTCATCTTTCGCACTTGTCCCGCCTCCGCTGCCGCCTGCGCTAGGAGGAATGAAGTAATTAACCACTGGATATAGGGCACCGAGGGCGACCCCAGTTAGCGATCCAAATGTAAGCAGATTCATGAACTGCCTTCGCCCCATTGAGGGCACATCGCTACTGGTCATTTGTGTCATAAGGGTCGTTAACCTGAGCACAATAATGACCATTATGGACTGTGAAGGGCCCCGATTGCTTTTGGGAAAGGCCTTTGTTATCTCGTCGCAACCCTTACGCCTTGACTGACAGCGCATCTAAAGACTTTTACCTTCCACTCGATGTTGACGAGGTGATTGATTGCCTGATTCAACGATGGGATGTGAGCTATGACTTGCAGTTAGTAGTTAGGAATAAACGTCTTTATTTGCAAATTATGTGGGCTTATCTGGAGCAGCAATCCTTTCCGTTAGAAGAGAGCGCTTATAGACTGCATATTGCAGAAGTTCTTGATATTGTTAATAGGCTTGGCTTAGCTGATTCAGTAAGGAGTTGGCTCTCAAATACCCCAAAAAGACCTCGGGTTGGCAAGGCGCTTAGTCTGCCGCTGGTGGCTGATCAGCGTTTGGATGAATTTGTCCTTTGACCTGATCAGTTAGGGCAACTAAAGCAACCCCTATTAAGAAGAGGGCTGTTATGGCAGTAGTCAATAGGAGCATTGTGACTGGATCAGTAGATGGAGTGAGAACAGCGCCTAATAAAGCTGCTACAAGAACCACCCAACGCCAAGAAGAGAGCATTTGTTTCCAGTTGATTAGCCCAAATGCACCTAAAAGCAATTGAAGAACAGGCAATTGAAAAGCTAATCCTGTAGAAAGCATTAGTAGAAGTACAAAATCTAGATAACGTTCAATTGACCAAATAGGCTCCACTACGTCTGCTCCGTAGTGGAGAAGGAACCTAAGTGCAGCAGGAACTAATGCCCACCATGCAAAAGCTAGTCCCGCAAAAAATAATATTGCTGACCCTGCTACAGCTGGTGCAATAAGACGTCTTTCCCTGATAGTTAAACCAGGAAGAATAAAAGAGAGTCCTTGATAGAGGATGAAAGGTAGAGAAAAAGTGAGTCCTGCGTATCCTGCAACTTTTAATGAGACAAAAAGAAACTCACCAGGCGCTACTTGTAAAAATTTAATCGACCCGGCAGGCGCTTCAAGCATACGTACTAAAGGTTTTATAAATAAAAGGCTTCCTGCCGCTGCTATAACCACAGAAAGAAGGCTTAAGAGGACCCTCTGCCGAAGCTCCTCAAGATGATCTACCAATGGCATCTCTATTTCGTTGGGGAGGGATTCCATCCTTTTGCCTGCTTTTTGATGTGGTGTGGCAGGTTTAGTCATTGAGAGGTTATAGAGATTTTCAAAATAGTTTTGAGGGTTAGATACAACAGCATTATGAGGTTAAGGGCTATTCGAAGTGAGATATTTTTTGGCCCGTTCTGGTTGAGCCCATCTGATGGTGCCTCCACGATGCCGGACAGTTCCTGGAGCTGAATTGTTAACTCTTTGCAGGTTTTGCGTAGGGGTCATAACAACAGCAACTTTTTTATTGGCTTTAGCCCTACTGAAATATGCGGCAAGGTCAGCAGCTAGCTGAAGATCAGGTTCATCTGGAAAAGTTGTAGAAGATTTAAGGACAACATGGCTGCCAGGACATTCCTGTGCATGAAACCAAAGATCTCCGGATTTTGAATAGCGGAGGCTAATTAATTCATTTTGCCGATGGTTTCTACCTATTTGGATAAGAAGACCTGCTGGGCTTTTTATCTCTAAAGGATTAGGTTGGTTTTGAATGTTCTTTTTGTGTTTCTTGCTTTGGTTTGATTTTTTTAGTAAATCATCAATTTCCATATTTAGCTCTTTAAGTCTTTGTAGACGATCTACGCTAGTTTCCCAGGTGTTTGTTATTAGATTTTCTAGATAGGTCTCGCTGTTATGAATTAGTTCGATCCTTTGCTTATGATGTTTGCACCTGTTTTTGAGACGATCCACAGATCGTTTAAGTTTTTTTGCTTTCTCATATAACTTTTGTGCTTTTAAAACACTATCTCGAGTTAGCGAAGGCATGCTGAGAATTAAGTCTGCTTCTTCTTTTAGTTGAGGGCCTTCAACGGTTTTTTCTAATAAAGCTTCTTGGTTTTGGAGCGCTTCTAATTCATGTTCAAGGTGCAAATCAAGAACTTTTTTAAGTTTTTTAGAAAGACTATTTATTTCCTTTTTGTTTAGACCTTCTTTGTAATAATGACCTAGAGCAAGTGCAAGGTTTTTGCTTGATTTGGAGGGATTAAGTACTTTTGAGTTCCACACTCTGTAGGGAGTTGGTCCTTGAAAGCTGAGGTTGAATATTTCTTCATCAAGTTGTGTAAGCCATTGACACCAACTTTTGTGGAGCATTGTCCATCGTCTATCACTTATCTGTAGCACAGGGAGGTTGAGAATCTCTATTGCTATCTCAAAATCTTCGTGGGCTAATTGCAATGAAAGCGAAGGACTAATTCCTTGATAGCTTGAATGTAAGTTTTTTTTTAAGGTTTCTGGAGTTAAGCATAGGCGTCTTTTCCAACTGTCTATTGTTTCGCTCTTGTTGGGCTTGATTCCTTTAAGAGGGGGTGGAGGAACATATCGGTCTCCTGTACTTATTGGCCTGATGCGAGATTGACTCTCACGGACTTGGCGACCAAGAGTAATAATTTGCTTATCTTCATTAAGTAGTAAAAAGTTGCTATGCCTTCCCATTAATTCAAGTATTAGAGATCGTTTAATAGGCTCTCCTGGACGCAAGGCTAGATTAAATTCAACAACACGTTCAAAGTCTTTTTGTTTGATTTCTACCAAGGTCATTTGTCCAAGGCAATTTTGAATTTGTTTTGCAAGAGTGCTTTTACTGCCGATACGTGATGGAGAGGGTACCCTAACTAATCTTGCTGCATCTGCTTTCCAGCTGAGTTCAAGCCAAACCAATCCCTTTAGGGTCCTTAAGCCAATTTGAAGTGTTTGGGGCTCTGGTTGTTGGGCTGTTTCAAATCGGCTGGGGACAATTTCTTTACGCAATTCGCTAAGGACTGCTTTTAGAGTGGTAAGGTCCATTATCTGGAGTGAATTTGACAACATTTATTTTTTAAGAAGGTATTCTTTCTGGAGTTATCTTTGTATTCTGTACGCCGATTTTGCATAGGTAGATGGAACTCTCAACTGATGCTGGCAGACTGACTGTTATCACTGGTCCAAGTGGCGTAGGAAAGGGTTCTTTGGTGAGGGAACTTTTAAAGTCTCATCCTCAAATTTGGCTTTCTATTTCTGCAACAACAAGAGAACCTAGAGTAGGTGAAATAGAGGGTAAAGATTACTTCTTTTTGCAAAAAGATCGTTTTCTGCAATTGGTTTCAGATGGAGGCTTTCTCGAATGGGCTGACTTCGCAGGGAATAGTTATGGCACTCCTCGTAAGCCTGTTTTAGATCACCTTTCACAAGGTCAGCCAGTTTTGTTAGAAATAGAGCTAGAAGGTGCAAGACAGATTCGCAAAAACTCTCCTGATTCTTTTCATATCTTTCTAGCTCCTCCAAGCTTTGAAGAATTAGAAAACCGTATTAGAGGTAGGGAAACGGATTCTGATGAGGCTATTCAAAAACGTTTATTCAGAGCCAGGGAAGAGTTAAATGCAAAAGATGAATTTGATGCTGTGATAATTAATGATGACTTGCAAGATGCTTGTTATCAAGTAGAGGAATTAATGGGCTTCACCACAAAAAAAGAAGGGCTTTGAGGCCCTTCTTTGAAATTAATTTCGCAACCTACTTAGGTCCTAAGACATTAAGCTTCTTTCTCTTATTTAGAGACAGTTTCTACTAGCCAAAAGACATTGGGTGGAATAGTAGGTCAGGGTGGAAACGATTAAATTCAATTAAGTACCCTGCAGTAAATAGAACCCATCCAGCGGCTACTACTGGCACAGATCTGAAAATCTTGTGCTTGTCGTAATAGGTGCCTTTATGTGGTGTGTTTGACATGGCTGGTGTTTTGTTTTGATGGTTAGAGAATTGAGGAGGCTCAGCTAGAAGGAAACTTTGCTGAAGTCAGATTCTGGCGAAGTTGTGATTTTGCTGTTGCTTTCACGGAGTCGACCAGAGCGGGCCTCTTTGTCAGCTTCTAGAGGCCACATTGCACCTTTTGCTAAAGCAGCTCTGAGGAAGTCAGGATCCAAGAAAATCTCATTTTCAGCCGGATTTTTTGAGGCACGGGCAAGCTTGAGATACTCCCTACCTGACCAGCCGATAATTCCTGCAACATATAGGAAAATATGTCCTGGTATTAAGACATCTCCTTCATGGCCGCGGAAAACATTTGCGCCAAAAGGCTCAATAGTTGCCGGTACGATCAAATGTGGGAGACCATCATCCCCACATACTGCTTTGCTGTACCTTTCAAACCTTTCTATGGCTTGTGGAGTTGATGCAGCACTTGCTCTTTCCTGGAAGCGAGCGCTTTCAGAACAAGGGGTAAGTCCGCCATGCAAATCGGAGATCTCAGCCTTTGCAACTGGCGCAAAGCCGAATACAAGAAGGCCCGAGAGCAAGACGGCGAAGAGACGACGCATTAGTTCGATACCTGTATTAATTCTGCCCTTCTAGGCAGCATGTAACCATACAAAGTTAGATCAGTTACCTCCATATGTTGACAACTGTGCTTGCCCTCGAAACAAGTTGTGACGAGTCAGCGGTTTCTTTGGTCAGAAGAAACCAAGGAAAAACATATGTTTTGTCAAGCAAAATCGCTTCTCAGGTTAAGGAACATTCCTTATGGGGAGGGGTTGTACCTGAAATTGCTTCAAGGAGACATCTAGAAGCTCTTCCTTTTTTGATTGCTGATGCATTAGAAGAATCCAAAGTGGATATCCCAAATGTTGATGCGGTTGCTGCAACTGTTACTCCTGGTTTAGTAGGGGCCCTTATGGTTGGATCAGTAACTGCGAGAACTTTGGCGGCTTTGTATTCATTGCCGTTTATAGGAATTCATCACTTAGAAGGTCACCTTGCTTCGGTTTTATTGTCTGAAGAGCCCCCCGACCCACCATATTTGGTGCTACTTGTGAGTGGCGGTCATACCGAGTTGATTGAGGTTAGAGATCATGGGGCATATGAACGTATTGGAAGGAGTCATGATGATGCAGCGGGAGAAGCTTTTGACAAAGTTGCACGTTTACTTGGGTTGCCTTATCCAGGAGGACCATCAATAGAAGCAATTGCTCAAGGAGGAGACCCTAGAAGATTTCAACTTCCTAAAGGAAAGGTTTCAAAGCCTGGCGGTGGATATTATTCATACGACTTTTCCTTTAGCGGTTTAAAGACTGCAATGCTTAGGAAGGTCGAATTATTTGCCTCAGAGGGACGGAAATTACCAGTTCCCGACCTTGCCGCTAGTTTTCAAAATATTGTGGCGGAAGTTTTGGTTGAAAGGACCGTGATTTGTGCTTCAGACAGGGGTTTGAGTAAAGTGGTTATGGTTGGGGGTGTTGCGGCTAATCGTCGATTGAGGGAGTTAATGGAAGTGTCTTGTCAGAAAAATTCCATTGAAGTCAATCTTGCACCAAAAGCCTTTTGTACAGATAATGCTGCAATGATCGGCGCCGCAGCTTTAAATCGTTTAAAATTATCGCAATGCTCTAGCTCTTTAGAACTAGGAGTTGTGGCTCGTATGCCCCTCAACCAAGCAGAGGCTTTATATAGTCAAAAGCCTCTTTTTTGAGTTATTTCCCTTTTTCATAAATGGAAACCAAATCTAAAAATGAGTTATCTTCAGATCCAGAAAAAGTAACAAGTGGAGAGTTGAATTCCTGGAGGAGAGGCTTTACTCCTCAGGCCGAGATATGGAATGGGAGGATGGCTATGTTTGGACTTGCAGTAGGAATAAGTATTCTTATTCTGCTTAGATTTAGTGTCCAGGGATGATTTACTTAGTAGTAAGATCTTGTTTCTTGGAGCTATAGCTTCTTAGATTAGGGGTTTGTATATTTAACATGTATTTCTATATCCGCACTTCCTGTTTTTCATGATGATTTGCTATGCAATGTCCTAAGAGTAAGTCTTTTATTCTTTATAGCTATTAGTCCACCCTCACACCCTACCCCTCACCCCCCCCATTCAGAGGTTATTAAGGTTGGCGTTGTATTAGTTAAGCCAGTATTGATTTTAAGTAACACAATTAAGCTTTTTCAAGCTATGTAAGCTGCTGCTGTGGTTTGTATTGACTCAGACAACATCTTTAAACAAACCTTGAGATTGCTAGAGGATCAAAAGACTTACGAAAATATGTCAAGAACCAAACACCCATTTTGTGATGGCAAGGCAAGTTCTCGAATCTTTAGAGCAAGTTTGGAATTCTAGGGGACCTGATGCTTCGTTTAGCAATTGTGGAAATTATCGCTGGTGGTTGAAGCGCGAAATAGGGCAGAGTCCTAAAACAATTGTATTTGTGGGCTTAAATCCTTCTAAGGCAAATAAGTTACAGGATGATGCCACCCTTCGGAGGGCAATTGCTTTTGCAAGCTCTTGGGGCTATGGAGGACTTCTAGTGGCGAATATATTTGCCCTAGTTGCTAAGTCTCCTTTAACTCTTAGGAAATCTCGGGATCCTATCGGGGATCTAAATGACAATGTTCTTCTCTCCATTTTTAATAGGTGGTCAAAGGAATCTGATTTAGATTTATGGTTGGGATGGGGAGAAGGTGGAACTTTCCTTAAAAGGAATGAAGAGGCAATGTCAATGTTGAAACCCGCAGTCCTGAAGAGAGAAAAACTTTTCCCCAATACAAAGGGTCTTCTTGCTTTGGGAACGACTTTGGGAGGTAATCCCCTCCACCCTTTATATGTTGGAGCAAATGTGTCGTTAAAGATCTATGAGACTTTGTTTTGAAGAGATGATAGTGCACTTCTCCTCTTGAATGAATAAGGTTGCCTTTAGATAAAACAACAGTTTCAAATTGATCTAACATGAAATATTTCTGCACGGATATAAGAGAACCATTAATGTTTGTTTTGTCCATTTAGTTTTTAGATGTTATAAATCGATTTATCCGACATGAGGCTCTATCAGAACAGCCATTATTTTTATTAGTTCTTGTGTTAAAAGCTCTCAAAAGGACTTCCTATGACACCTGAGCGGCTAGGCCTGCTTTGGGGCGTTACTGTCTTCGCCGGCGCGGGGGCAAGGCTATTGGCTGCTTTTACAGGGCTCCCTGGGGTGGTTCTGCTTTTGCTTGCTGGACTTTTGATTGGTAGATCGGGGCTTGGTTTAGTCGAGCCTCTTGATTTGGGAGATGGTCTCGAGACGGTAGTAGGCCTTTTGGTAAGCCTTGTTTTATTTGATGGAGGACTAAACCTTCGACTTCCTGGTGACACAATAAAAGCCACAGTTTTTCGAATATCTGTAATTAGACTTTTAGTGTCTTTCCCGGCTGTTTTGTTTGCAGCTCATTGGTTGGCTGGTTTGGGCTGGGGTGTCGCATCTGTCTATAGCGCAATTGTTTTAGCCACTGGTCCGACAGTTGTTACCCCTTTAGTGCAACAAATACGCCTTGCATCTCCTTTGGGAGATGTGCTCGAAGCAGAAGGTCTTGTCTTGGAGCCAATAGGCGCGGTTATGGCTTTGCTACTTCTTCAGCTCGCTTTGGGGGATTTGCATGGATGGCGAGAGGTCGCTTCTGGAGCTTTCGTGAAATTAGGTGGAGGCGTAGGCCTGGGTTTAATTTTTGGTTGGCTAATGTCAGAGGCTTTAAGGTTTTTAAAGCCAGAGCCTTCAGTTGGCTTGAGACTTCAAATAACTTTAGGGTTGCTTTTTCTTTTATATGGAGTTTGTGAGTGGTTACTCCCTCTTTCTGGGCTCCCAGCATCAGTTTCGGCAGGAGTAGTTGTTGGTCGGAGGCCTGCAACTAATGCTGGTCAGTTGGATGGCTTAATTCGAGAACTTGCTCAACTTGCAATAACAATGCTTTTCCCCTTATTGGCCGCAGATGTTTCATGGAGTGAGCTAAGCCCGCTTGGTTGGGGTGGTTTTACTTGCGTTTTGGCTCTAATGATTGTAGTCAGACCTCTTGCCGTTAGTTTTGCTACAACTGGCTTGCCTCTTGATTTTAGGCAGAGACTTTTCTTAGGTTGGTTGGCTCCTAGAGGGATTGTGACTGCAGCTGTGGCGTCCCTATTCTCAATTCGGCTTGAACAAGCTGGCGTTTTGGGGGCTGGTCGTCTTCAAGGGTTAGTTTTTTTGACAATCCTAATGACTGTTGGGATTCAGGGGCTAACAGCTCAACCTTTGGCTAAGGCGTTTGGTTTGTTAGCCCCACAAAAGAGCGAAGAAGCAACAGATTTACAAGCACCTTCTAATACGGCTTCTGTCTTGGCCGACCCTGGCAAGGAGGCTCCATGAGGAGAGGAGGTCTGGTCCTTGAAGTTGGCCAAATAGTGCTGCTCTAAGGCTCTTCATTATTAAACCTTTTTTTACCTCGGCCTTTTTGGCGGAATCGTTTAATAGTCCTTGTGCTTTTGGAATTTCCATTCCATTCCAAGGATCTTCTTCAAGTTTCTCTAGGAGAAATTTAAGGGCCGTTTTTGCACCTTTTAGTTGTAATTGTTCGAGCCCATCCTGTTTGAGTAAAGGTACCTCGAAAAAAGGTCTTGATTGTTCTAAAGCGTCATTAATGACAGTGAGTGATGGCCCTATTAGCTCTGCCAAAGCAATGCCCCAAGCCTTTTCTGGAAGTTGCCAATTGTTGTCTCTTAGGATTGGGCTGATTTCTTCAAAAAGTTTCTCGGGATGCCATTGATGAATAATTTGTGCATTTAGCCAATTCAGCTTGTCCCAATCAAACTTTGCACCTGCCTTGTTTACTCTGTCAAAATTAAAAACCTCTGCTGCCTCATTAGCAGTAAATTTTTCATCCATTCCATCAGGGACAGACCAACCTAATAGAGCCATATAATTAGCCATTGCGTCAGGGGTATAGCCCATATCTCTGAAATCGCTTATTGAGGTGACTCCATCACGCTTAGAGAGTTTGCGGCCTTCAGTATTAAGGATTAATGGAGTGTGAGCGAAAATTGGTTCAGCTAATCCGAAAGCTTTGTATAGGACTAATTGCTTAGCTGTATTTGCTAAATGGTCTTCCCCCCGAATTACATGGCTGATCTGCATTGCAGCATCGTCAAGAACTACCACTAAGTTGTATAGAGGAGAACCAATTTTGTCTGAGGGGGATCGCCTAGAAAGAACCATATCTCCGCCTAAATCTGCTCCTTTCCAAATCATTTTTCCTCTTACGAGGTCATTCCATTGAATTAACTCGTTGTCCTCAATGCGAAAACGTACAACACATGTTCTGCCTTTTTCTATATAGGATTTTTCTTGTTCGGAAGATAGATTTCTATGTCTGTTGTCATAGCGAGGGGCTTGACCTCTGTTTTTTTGATCATTACGCATTTCTTCCAATTCAGCTTCTGTTGCATAGCACCTATAGGCCAGGCCCTTGTCTAGGAGAGTTTGTATGGCTTTGCGGTGGCTATTTATATGATCACTTTGCCGAACAAGTTCCTCGTCCCAATTCAAGCCAAGCCATTGAAGGCCTTCGAGAATGTTTTCAGTAAATTCTTCGCGCGATCTTTCTTGATCTGTATCCTCAATACGCAGTAAGAATTTCCCCCTTTGATTCCTAGCAAAAAGCCAATTGAACAAGGCTGTTCTTGCTGTGCCTATATGAAGCTTCCCAGTAGGACTTGGGGCTAGGCGAACACGCACAGTCAAAGTTTTTTTTGGAAAGCTTAGGTAACGGGACCGACGGGGTTCGAACCCGCAACTTCCGCCGTGACAGGGCGGTGCTCTAACCAGTTGAACTACGGTCCCAGGATTACGTTTGCTTGAAGTCGCAGGAAAAAGAGGTGGGTGGTTTGCGCTTAAACAATCAGTGAAGTATCAACCTCTGCCCTGCCTCACGTCAACTTGCTCATAAGATCTCTCCAATTGAAGGTTCAGGGCAGTGGTCATTTGATTTGCCTTGCATAGGGAAAAAGATCCTTAATGCTTAATAAGGATCTTCTGAGGTTTAAAGGTTAAAGACTCTTTACCAAATTCATGGTCGGAAACCTGCTGGTTCTATTAGTCGAACTTGATTCCCTCGAGCAGTAAATTCCCGCCCTTGGTCACTTTGTACGACTACACGACCACCAGATTTGACTCGAATTACTCGAGCACGAACCCAGCCTAAGGCTGCAGATTCGAGCACTTTTACGACATCACCAGGTTGAAGATCCAACTCCATGCTCAAAACTAGGAAACTGCAGGACAATTCATCGGACGCGCCGTGGAGGACTCGAACCCCCGACATCAGGTTTTGGAGACCTGCGTTCTACCAACTGAACTAACGGCGCATTTACGATGTACATATAACCCGTCGTAATAAGACGACGGTTTTTTGGTTTGAACGAGGTATAAACCTCAGCGGTCGAAGCGCTGCTTCACGCGTGTGGCCTTGCCCACCCGATCACGCAGATAGAAAAGCTTCGCTCTTCTAACTTTACCGCGACGTTCAACTTTTATGGAGGCCACCTGGGGACTATGCAGCATGAATACACGCTCGACTCCTATTCCCTGAAAAATACGACGCACAGTAATAGTTCCATTTAGACCTCCATGCCGCTTAGAAATCACAACACCTTCGTAGGGCTGGACACGTTCTTTATTGCCTTCGCTTATTCGAACACCAACGCGAACAGTGTCTCCAACGTATATCTCGGGGAGTTTGTTTTTTTGCTGCGACGTCTCGAATCCGTGAATTAGCTCCTCTGCATTTAGTTTTTCTCTGACCAAGGCTTTAGAAGCTTCTTCCTCCATTGGAGAAGAAGCGGGCTCAGTGTCAGGAGAAACTGTCTCTTCAGTTGTAGTTGCACTATCCTCAGGGGAAGTACTTTTCGACTCGGTTGTCATCCAAGCTCCGCGATAACTCGGCAAACCTCAATATTACATTCCCACTAATCCAAATATCCATTTTTTTTAGACCACTTTTTAAAAAAGATTCGTTTGGGACAAGCTCGAGGAAGGGATTAACACTCTATTGAAGCAGAATTTATGAAAGCCATCAACAACTGGCTGCTCAAGTAGGAGTGAAAAAAAATTGGAGCACAGCGGATTTTAAAAGCCTTAAGGAATTACTTTGCTTTGTCTTGCAAGCAAGCACTTGCTGCAAACATTCTAAATCGAGATAAATTTAAGTTGGCTGGAGACAGAAGCTTCACACTTTGCGCTCCAAATTTTTATCCGGAAATTCCTTTTTGGACCAAATGAAACTTTTTTCAGACCTTTTAACTTCGAAAACCTTGTCCAAGGAGGTCGTTGCTGGACCAAGGATCAATCAGCGCAGAGGAGTGGAAATAAAGTCCGCTAGAGAGGTAGAGATTATGCGAAAGGCGAGCAATATTGTTGCAACTGTTCTTCGTGAAATAAGTTTGATGGCAGAGCCCGGTCAGACAACAGCTGATCTTGATAAGTATGCAGAAAGTCGAATTAGAGATCTGGGGGCTGTCCCAAGTTTCAAGGGTTACCAAGGTTTTCCAGCAAGTATTTGTGCAAGTATCAATAATGAGGTCGTGCATGGGATTCCAGGACCTAAAAGAGTTATCAAGGAAGGTGATTTGCTCAAGGTTGATACTGGCGCTTATTTTGATGGCTATCACGGGGACAGTTGTATAACTATTTGCGTGGGGCAAGTCCCAGAGCTCGCAATGAGATTAAGTAAAGTTGCTCAGGAAGCTCTGATGGTTGGGCTTAAGCAAATAAAACCTAAAAACACTCTTTTAGATATTGCAGGTGCAATTGAAGATCACGTTAGGGCAAATAATTTCAGTGTAGTTGAGGATTACACAGGACATGGTGTTGGTAGGAATCTCCACGAGGAGCCCTCAGTATTCAATTTTCGAACAAATGAACTTCCAAATGTTGCTCTTCGGGCAGGAATGACACTCGCTGTTGAGCCTATCTTGAATGCAGGCAGTAAAGCATGCAGAACCCTTAAAGATGGCTGGACGGTGGTTACCAAAGATGGCAGCCTTTCTGCTCAGTGGGAGCATACTATAGTCGTAACTTCTGATGGTTGTGAGATACTTACTGATAGGGATAATTTGTAAAAAGAAGAGATCAGTTATTAATTCAACTATGGCTTATTTGTGTGGATTGCATAATCTTTGCGTAAAATATCCTTGAGAGTTCAGTTATAGGCATTAGAAAATATGTTATTGGATTTGGAGTTATTATTATTAGATCAAGTCCGAGGTCTGCTTGATTGATTATTTGATTTGCTACCCAGCTAGGAGACATTAATCCTATTGGATTTAGTTCTGACTTAAATGGTCCAAGAACAAGTTTTCTGATTCTATATTTCTTTCTTTGTTTCTTCGAGAGATTGATCCAGTTCAAAGTTACCAATTGGCCAATTAGACGCTTGCTTAGCTCATAGGCAGGGCTAAGTGCTGGTTGTATTTCAGCCTCAGAGGTGTTGACCCAGATTTCACGTTGAGCAGAATTGTTGCTTTCTTTTTCAGAAATAGATTGAAACAGCTTCATTAACCTCCAGCTGCTTAACGCATTTACTTCCAAGGCTTCGGTTAGATCACTGGGTGTCAGATTACTATGATGATTAATACCATGGTTGAGTATCAAAATATCAAGTCCTGCAAGAGTTGATTCAAGTGAAGACTCTTTTCCGCATTCCCATTTAACCCATTCTTGAGGACTGTCAGCTAGAACGTCAATTTTTGGAATTTCTCCATGTGTGATTCCAATTATCACAGCTTCCTTTTCCTTTAAGGATTTTGTTAGAGCTTTTCCCAGAGTCCCTTTGGCTCCAGTGATCCCAATACGCTTGCCGGTTAATTTGCTTTTTAGGCCAGAACTAAACAACATTTCAAAGAAACATATAGATTTTTCTTCCTGATTGCTAACGTGATTTATTCATATTTGCAATATGTGTTTAACTTCTGAGTATTAGGCTTCAGCAGATTGGGTCTAACACCAAAACTTTCCTAAGGTTTTCATTGGAATGTTGCTTATGGCTGTATATATGTCAATGTGGAAAATTAGATCTTTCTCTAAACGCAATATGGATTTGTTCTATGAGTAAGGCCTTGCTCATTGGGTCTTGTGAGCCATTTAGCGGTAAATCTGCTTTGGTGTTGGGATTTGCCCAGTATCTTATTGATGCGAACATTTTTGTTCGTTTTGGTAAGCCACTTGCTACTAGCTTCGAGCCTGAGCAAATGGATCAGGATTTGTCAGTTCCATTGATTGATGACGATGTTCGCTTTATTGGTGAAACTCTTGGACTGAAAAATGATCAACTGATTCCATCACTTCATCTAATCAACCCTCAAACAGCTCAGCATCGCTTGTCGAAAGCAACTCTTACCCCTGGGGATAGTTTTGAGGTTTTTCGAGAGGAAGTTCTTTCTCAGTCAAATGGTTTAACTTTGCTTGAAGCGGCTGGCAGCCTTCACGAGGGACTCCTCTATGGGCTAAGTCTTTGGCAACTTGCAGAAGCGCTTGATGCACCTGTTTTGATAGCTCATCCTTGGAGTGACAGCAGGAGTGTTGAACCCTTGCTTGCGGCAAAAGAAAAATTGGGAGAACGACTCTTGGGAGTGGTTTTAAATGCTGTTGATCCAGATGAAATAGATTTGATAGAGAGTGATTTAGTGCCTGCATTGAAGAGGCTTGGTTTAAAGGTATATGGGGTCATGCCTCGTTCTCCCCTCTTGAGAAGTGTGACTGTAGGAGAGCTGGTGAGGAGGCTTAAGGCAAGAGTGATTTGTTGCCCTGAACGTTTGGAACTTATGGTCGAGACTTTGAGCATTGGAGCCATGAATGTCAACTCTGCTATGGAATTTTTTCGGCGGTTGAGGAATATGGCTGTAGTTACTGGAGCTGATCGGACTGAAATTCAATTAGCTGCTCTTGAGGCCTCTACGCAATGCCTAATCCTTACTGGTGCAGGAGAGCCATTGCCCCAATTGATTTATCGAGCGGAAGAACTTGAGGTTCCTTTGCTTAAGGTAGAACAAGATACTTTGACCACTGTTGAGGTAATTGAGCAGGCTTTTGGACATGTCAGATTGCATGAGGCCGTAAAAGCTGCTTATGCCTTTCGTCTGGTAGAAGAGCATTGCCATCTTGATGATTTGTTTACAACTCTGGGATTGTCGTGTTGAAGAGAGTATCGCTGCTACTTTCAAATTATTGTTATAGGGGGGCTACTTGAGTAGATCTTTAGATTTGCCTTCTGTTGATAGCGTAGACACTCTCTCTCAAGAGCTTGCTTTGTTGCAGGACAAGGGCAAGAGGCATATAGCGTTTTTAGGGAGTAGGCACGTACCTGTTGTTGCAATTCATCTTGTTGAGCTAATAGCTCGATCATTGGCACAGGAAGGGCATTCAATTATTACCTCAGGGGCGCAAGGAGTAAATGCAGCAGTTATTCGAGGTGTTTTACAAGTTGCTCCTGCTCTTTTGACTGTTGTTTTACCCCAAAGCTTGGAACGTCAGACGCCAGAAATTCGTGAAGAACTTGCAAACGTTTTACATCTTATTGAGAAAGGTGATAATGACGATTTGTCTTTGCCAATGGCGAGTAGTTTGTGTAACCAGGAGATTATTGGTCGCTGTGATCAGTTGATTTGTTTCGCATTCCATGACAGTGAGACTTTGCTAACGAGCTGTCGAAGTGCTGAGGATATGGGAAAAGTGGTAAGCCTAATGTATTTTGACTAGTCTAAATTCTTTTCTTTTTTCTTATTTTAAGAGTGCCGCTTTAATAGCTTTCTAGTATTGTGTATATTTATTTTGTCTTCTGCTCATTAGTGTAGGGGGCTTTCTAATTCGAACCAATAGAAGTCTTTCTTATGGCTGATAACTATTCATTTGATGTGGTTTCTGATTTTGACCGCCAAGAGTTGGTTAACGTAGTAGACCAATTAAGAAGAGAGGTTAATCAACGTTATGACCTTAAAGACTCAAACTCCTTATTTGATTTAGAAGATACAGAATTAGTTATTACGACTGCTTCTGAAATGACTTTAAAGTCTATCGAAGACATATTGCGGCAGAAGGCTGTAAAGAGAAATCTTTCAATTAAAATTTTTGACTTTCAACCTTCTGAACCCTCAGCGGGAAACCGAATAAAACAAAGGGTCTTTCTAAGAAAAGGTCTTACTCAGGAGCTCGCAAAGAAACTGAGTAAATCCATTAGAGATTCTGTTAAGAAAGTGAATATTTCAATACAAGGAGAAAGTCTTAGGATCACAGGCAAAAGTAAAGATGATCTGCAAACTGCGATAGCAATACTTCGCGATCAAGAGGACGGTTTAGAAGTCCCACTGCAATTCGAGAACTATAGGTAAAATAGTGATTTCTATGAATTAAAAGGTTGATAAAACTAATCTTAGACTTTTCTTGATATTAATTCTTTAAAAGTAAACCCTTTCAACCTTAATCAAAACTCTCTGTTTGATATTATTATAATTAAATTTATAAAGCTTTATCTTGTTAAAACTAAAGAAAGATAACTCACATTATTTATGTGTTGTAACCCTAGGTTTGTAAGCTCAGGTATTTAACTTTAGAAGCTGGCTTACAATTTTCCCAATCAGAGGTTTTATTCAATATCATATGCAGATATTTTTTGGCTCCTATGACGACTCCTTTTCGTAATGTCACGCCGAATGGATCTGGAAGTGCCGCAACACTTTTAGTAGTGCTCTCTTTTACAGGTTTCATATTGCTGACCCAATCTTTGTTTGTTGTACCCGCGGGACAGGTCGCAGTAGTTACAACTCTTGGGAAGGTTAGCGGAGGCTCAAGGAGGCCTGGTTTGAATGTGAAAATACCTTTCCTTCAGTCGGTTTTCCCTTTTGATGTTAGGACTCAGGTTAGACCAGAAAAATTTGCAACTTTAACTAAAGACTTACAGGTGATTGAAGCTACCGCAACAATTAAATATGCAGTTAGGCCAACCGAAGCAGGTCGTGTTTACAGCACTATCGCTTATAGCGATAGAGATGTTTACCCCAGAATTATTCAACCATCTTTATTAAAGGCTCTTAAGTCAGTTTTCTCTCAATACGAGTTGGTTACTATTGCTAGTAAATGGAGTGACATATCTGAGTTGGTTGAAAGAACTGTGGCGGAGGAGTTAGACAAGTTTGATTATGTTGATGTGCGTGGTTTGGATTTAACTGGTTTAGAAATTGCAGAGGAGTATCGTGCGGCTATTGAACAGAAGCAAATTGCTGAACAACAGTTGCTTAGAGCACAAACCGAAGTCAAGATTGCTGAGCAGGAGGCCCAGAGGTATGAAACATTGACAAGGAGTCTGGATAATCAAGTCTTGTTCAAGCTTTTTCTTGATAAATGGGATGGAAAGACAAAGGTGGTACCTGCTTTGCCTGGAACCAGCGGTGGCCAGCCACCAGTAATTGTCGGAGGAAGGAATTAATTGGCAAGTTAATCTGAAATTCCTTTTTTATAAATTATAAGAATATATATTTAAACAATATCTGCTATTAGTAGGCCCTATTCTAACTTGGTTTGGTTCATTAAGAGTGCTATTTAAATATGGCTAGTATTGAGTTTATGAGATTGCTGTAAAGCTCTCGCGAAATGCCTCTAATGTTGCGTCTATATCCACATCTGAATGAGCTAATGAGGTGAAGCCTGCTTCAAATGCGCTTGGAGCGAGGTAAACCCCTCTTTCAAGCATTGCTCTATGTAATTTTCCGAACTTCTCTGTATCAGTTGACTTTGCTTCTTCGAAGTTTCTAACTGGCCCTTCGCAGAGATAGAAGCCAAACATCCCTCCAATACTACTTCCTGTTATTTGAAGGCCAGCCTCCTCGGCAGCTTGCAGGATCCCACTAATTAGTCGTTTTGTTGTTGTTTCTAGTCGTTCATAAGCACCTTCTTGCTTTAACAGCTCAAGTGTTTTAATTCCCGCGGTCATTGCCAAGGGATTTCCACTTAGGGTTCCGGCTTGGTACATGGGCCCTGCTGGAGCAACCATCTCCATGATCTCTGCTATTCCGCCATAGGCGCCAACAGGTAGCCCCCCTCCAATAACTTTGCCCATAGTGGTTAAATCAGGAGTGACTCCAAAACGAGCTTGGGCTCCTCCATAGCTGATCCTGAAACCTGTCATTACTTCGTCGAAGACGAGTAATGCCCCGTTTTCTTTTGTTAGCTCTCTTAGTCCTTCTAAGAAACCTGGTTCGGGAGTAATGAACCCAGCATTTCCTACAACTGGTTCAAGGATTACACCAGATATTGCGTCAGGGTTTTCAGCAAAGAGTTCTTTGACTGCCTCTAAATCGTTGTAAGGAGCAGTAAGAGTATTGGCAGTTGTGCTTCTTGGAACTCCAGGAGAGTCTGGAAGCCCAAGAGTCGCCACTCCTGAACCTGCTTTTACCAGGAACATGTCAGCGTGGCCGTGGTAGCAGCCTTCAAACTTGATGACTTTTTCTCTTCCAGTAAAGGCGCGCATTAGGCGGAGGACCGCCATACAAGCTTCTGTTCCACTGTTTACGAAACGAACCATCTCAACACTTGGTACAGCATCTATGACCATCTTTGCGAGATTATTTTCAAGTTCACAGGGGGCGCCGAAGCTAGTTCCTTTTTCAAGTGTTTCGTGAAGTGCTGCAATCACTTCTGGATGAGTATGGCCACATATTGCGGGACCCCAACTGCCGACGTAGTCGATATAGCGATTTCCATCAACGTCCCATGCATAGGAGCCTTTTACACGGTCAAAAACAATTGGTTGGCCACCAACAGATTTAAATGCACGTACTGGGGAGCTGACTCCGCCGGGCATGATTTCTTGAGCAGCTCTAAAAATTTCTTTTGATCTGCTTGTGTTTAGCGCGTTAGCTGTCACGGAGACTGATGCCAATGGTTTTTGGTGGGCCATCTGCCATCTTGCCCTAAAAAGGTTGAAAGTCGTACAACTTTATTTAGAGATTTTGATAGTAGTTGGTCCAGGATCTTAATTTGTTAACAGATGTGAGGTTACCTTGCCACACAACTGGGAAGTCTTGGAGAGGGAACTGAGAAAGTTCCTGCCAAGTAAATCGATAGTTTGCAAGCGGCAAGAGTTGCTTGTTTACGACTGTGATGGTTTGACCATAGACCGTCGATGTCCTCCTTTGGCCGTACTGCCAGAAACTACTGATCAAGTTTCAAAAATTCTTAAATGCTGTAATAAGCACTCAATTCCTTTTGTAGCAAGGGGAAGTGGAACGGGGTTGTCTGGTGGTGCATTGGTTGAGGAGGACGCGCTTTTGGTTATTACAAGTCGAATGAGAGCAATCTTGGAGATTGATTTAGCTAATCAGATAGTTGTTGTTCAACCTGGAGTAATAAACAGTTGGGTGACTAGGGCTGTTGCAGGTGAAGGGTTTTATTACGCACCAGACCCTTCAAGTCAAGTCGTTTGCAGTATTGGTGGGAATGTTGCAGAGAACTCCGGTGGAGTTCATTGTCTCAAGTATGGCGTTACTAGTAATCATGTTTTGGGCTTAGAAGTCGTTCTTCCTGATGGCAGTATTACTCAGCTTGGAGGCCATTTACTAGAACATGCTGAGTTGGACTTGCGAGGAGCGTTTATTGGGAGTGAGGGGACCCTTGGTATTGCGACCTCAATAACTTTGCGCCTGCTTAGAGCTCCAGAAAATGTAACTGTTTTATTAGCAGATTTTTCAACGATGGAAGCTGCTGGTTCTGCCGTTAGCAAAGTTACTGCTGCTGGGGTTTTGCCTGCAGGAATGGAAATTATGGATAGTTTCATGATTTCTGCTGTTAATGATCTATTTGGTCGTGAGGAATATCCCTCAGATGCAGCAGCAGTTTTATTAATTGAGCTTGATGGTCAGGTGGCAGAAGTTTCAGCTGGTGCTGATAAGGCAATTGATTTGTGCCAGAGAGCAGGCGCTAGAAATATCAAAAGGGCACATACGCTTGCAGAAAGAGAGCGGCTTTGGAATGGCCGTAAATCCGCTTTTGCGGCTATAGGAAAGATCTCTTCAAGGTATTACGTTCAGGATGGAGTAGTTCCTCGAAGTACTTTGCCTAGGGTCCTTAAAGAGATAGAACGTCTTAGCCGGATCTATCAATTACCCGTAGCAAATGTTTTTCATGCAGGAGACGGAAACCTTCACCCATTAATTCTCTATAAAACTGACTCTTCTGAAGTACAGAAAAGAGTTCGAGATCTCGGTGCTGCAATTTTGAAAGAATGTTTGCTTGTTGGGGGAAGTATTACTGGGGAACATGGTGTTGGTTCTGATAAACGTTGTTATTTGGAATGGATGTTTTCTTCTAATGATTTGGCAACGATGAGTTTTGTAAGAAAGGCTTTTGACCCTAATGGATTGGCAAATCCAGGAAAGATTTTTCCGACGCCGCGTAGCTGTGGTGAGTCAGCGAGAAGAAAAGTAAGCCTTTCAACCGATGACAAGCAATTTCGCTCAGATTTAGATGTGTTTTAATTTCATGCTATTTGAGAATTTTTTTAACGAAAAATATGGACTTTTTTTACATATATAAAAGGTCCATATCTTCTTCCCCTTCCTCTTCGTTTTCTTCCTCAGGCCATTTGAGTTCTAGTAAAACTGGCGCATGATCACTAGGTTTTGGATTGCCACGGAAGGTTTTGTAGATATTGCAACCTTTTGCTTGGCTTAGTAATTCTTCGGAAAGATAAATATGATCAATTCTCCAACCCCTATCTCTTTCCCATCCGCCACTTCTATAGTCCCACCAACTCCAATGATTACTCTCTGATTCAAATATACGAAAAACATCTTTGAGATCATTGCTTATTATCCTCTGCAAGGATTCTCTTTCGGCTGCGCTGGCCATGATTCCACCACTTAGTCGATCCGGATTATGGATATCTCTATCTTCAAGTGCGATGTTGAAATCTCCTAATAAGCAAAGAGGCTCATTACGTTTAGCTTGTTCAAGCAGATATCTTTTTAGACACTTTAGCCATGACAATTTATATTTGTATTTATCGGATTTAAGGTCCGATCCATTTGGAACATAGAGATTTACGACGCGTATATCTTCTATTAAGGCACTTATAACTCTTTTTTGTTTACCAAGTTCCCTGGCTTCCTCATCTAAAGGTAGTTCTCCTTCTAGCCCATATCGAACATCACTTAGCTCTTTGCGACTTACTAGGGCTACTCCGTTGTAGGACTTTTGCCCGTAGAATTTGACTCTATAACCCTTGCTCTCAAAGGCATCTGTAGGGAAAAGGGGGTCGTCTACCTTTGTTTCTTGCAAACACAGAAGATCAATCTGAGTTTCGTTTAGCAAAGCTATTACTTGGTCTAGACGGGTTCTAATTGAATTAACATTCCAAGTGGCGATTTGCATTTTTTTTTGACTGTTTTTTGCTGGTACCATTAACATTGGGTGCCATTTGGATACTCTGGCAGCAAGGTGAGCAATCAAAAGCATTCCATTAGAAAAAGTCTTAGGCTCGCTTTTTCGTTTTCTGCTTGCCTAATTTCTTTTAGCTTGGTGGAATTTAACTTTGGAGCGAAAGCGCAGTTGAAGGATGCTTTTCAATCTCCGGTGGAGAGAGAGATGTATGAAAACTCCCCTGGCGCTGCGAATGAACCATCGATTTTTGATGCAACAAATCCTATGGAGCTGATGAATTTCTTAAGAAAAGCCACTGCCATGGATGATGCAACGAGCCCATCAGATGCAGTTGATCAGGCGCTTCGCTCATTTGAGTATAAAGAGAGTGATGATTTACTTTCTTCGCCTTCACAGGTAAGTCTTCCTTAGCCCTTATGAAAAGTTTTCGCAAGTTAGAGGGCTGGCTAGATTTCTTTTTGGACCGATTGATGTTCTTTTTATTCGATGCGTAAACATCCGATAAGTCCGGTCACAGAACCCTTGCAGTATCGGGCAATTGGCCTAGTAAGGGCTACTTACTGTCCTAATGAGCCGGATTGCTTTACCAAGGGCAAGCTAGTGGACAAAGAAGGGGTTCAGGTTGAAGCAGTTGTCTTGGGACGAGTTATGGCATTGATGCGCCGTCATCTTGACATCGGAAAACCTCATTTATGGGTGGTTTATCCTCGATGCCGTAAAGAAGATGAGTTACATTTACAAATAGCAGGTGTATGGGAACCAAGTACTCTTGAAACAACTAAGGCCAACGCGGATTTAGACATTGAAGAAGATAAGCTCCCAGAGGGAGATGATTATTTCTCAATCCGCGGAGAATTGATATTTACTAAGCCTGAGACTAGTGATTTGGTTGTAAAAATTCGGCAGAGAGCAAGAGACGATGACGGTAGGATGATGCCTTTTAAGTTGAAGTTAAAGGGAGATTTACCGATTAAAGCACTCCGACATTTTATTAGTTTAGATGTTCGTAGACGTGGTCAGAAACTCTATCTAGAGAATGCTGAAATTCTCGCTCAAATTCCTTCTAAAAATAATAAAAATAAAGATAAGTACTCAAGACAATTGAAAAAAGGTGAAGATCGAAATCGACGAGACAATTAATGTTATTAGTTATCTCTAACTTGTTGTGTGATGTTTTCCCTCCCATACTTTTGAAGTGACAGTTCTATAGATTTTTTTTTTAATTATGAGCGGTTTATTTATTGATTGTCCAACAGGCTTAGCAGGAGATATGATTCTTGCAGGATTGCTCGACTTAGGTGTACCTTTAGAGGTGATTGAGTCCTCTATTGATGCAATAGGTCTGCAAGACAAATATAAAATTAACATCGAAGAAAGTCATAGCCTTGGAATAAGAGGCTTGAAGGTTTCTGTTGTTGCATTAGAATCAGATCCCCCAATGCGACTATGGGGTGATATTAAGCAGAAAATTATAACTGCAGATTTTTCAGATGTTCTGAGAGATAGAGTTTTTAGAGTATTTCAGTCTTTGGCAGAGGCTGAATCTTTGGTACATGGACAACCATTGGACAAAGTGCATTTTCATGAGGTTGGTGCTATAGATTCTTTGGTCGATATTATTGGAGTTTGTGCTGCAATTTCTTACATAAATCCCTCGGAGATTGTTTGCTCTGTTCCATGTGTTGGCCGGGGAATGGTTAACACTTCACATGGAATATTGCCAGTCCCTGCTCCTGCTGTTTTAGAACTAGCTAGAAAACATCAGTTAGAACTTTCTTTTGATGAGAATTGCCCTGAGGGTGAATTAACTACACCCACTGGGTTGGCCCTTATGGCTGTTTTGGCTGAAAGTTTTTCCAGACCTTCTAGTGTTGGAATTAGAGCTATTGGGATAGGGTTGGGTCATCGAAGTTTAGACAGGCCAAATCTTTTAAGGATTTGTGAGTTTTCTAGATCTACTCCCTCTAGTGATTTTAAGGATGGACTTGTTTGGCAAAACTTAGTTGTTCAGGAGGCATGGCTTGATGATGTAACACCTGAGGATTTAGCGGGATTAGAAACACAGTTAAGACAAGCTGGAGCAATAGAGGTAGTTTGTCAACAAGTCCATATGAAGAAAGGTCGCCAAGGCTTCAACCTTTTGGCATTAGTTGCTCCTGAAAAGTCTTTAGAGCTTAGGAAGACTTGGTTGAGGAAAGGATTTACATTGGGGTTAAGAGAGAGATTAGAAGGTCGTTGGGTCTTGCAACGCAGGCTTGGGTCCATTCCATCAAAGTGGGGACCATTGAAAGCAAAGCAAGTACGACGCCCTGGTGGTGCACTGTCGACAAAAATTGAACACGATGATCTGCTTCGTATTAGCTTGCAATCAGGCCAGTCTTTGGAGGATATACGTAGAGAAGCTTCCCTTGGGATTGGGGAGTTTTCACCAGAGCAAGATTGGACATGCTAAAAAGATATTTATTTTCTCTTCTTAATTTTTTAAAGTCGAGACTTCAACAAGCGACTTTGTTTGTCGACATAAGAATAATAATAACATTCACTTGTATTGGGTTTGTGTTATATAGTCTGATCGATAACGCCTCTCAGCTCTCTCAAATTAACCTAGAAGGTAAAACATTTATTTTGCTTTCATTTGGAGCTATATTTAGCTGGATTAGTTTAATTATTAATGCAATTGCATGGAAGATTTTGATAAACTGGCAAGGATATAAAGTTCAAAATATATCTCTAGTAAGTTTATTTTTGAGGAGTAATATTCTCAAATATCTTCCTGGAGGAGTTTGGCACTTCATTGAAAGGATAAGGGTTCTTCGTATGAATTTAGGAGGGTCTTCGGCTATTTCTGCTGTTTTGTTTGAACCTATTTTGATGGTGGTTGCAGCTTTACTATGGGTCCCCTTTGGAGGATGGCAAGCAGGCCTCGCTGTTTGTTGTTGTTTGCCTCCAGTTGTCCTCCTTCCAAGATGCCGTAAACCAGTTTTAAAACTTTTTAGGAAATTAAAGCTGAAGCAAATGGAGAAGATTGAGAAAGAATTTATAGAATCTACAAATTTTTCCAAGGTGGTTGACGAAGGAACGAAATATCCGTTTGCCCCCCTTGGATGGGAAATGTTGTTTATTTTTTTTAGATTCGTTGGCTTTTGGTTTTGTTTGAAAGCTTTTTCTATAACTACACAAATTGCATTTGGTCAATGGTTAGCTGCTTTTGTGATTGCCTGGACTGGTGGCTTGGTTGTCCCAGCTGCTCCTGGAGGGGTTGGAGTTTTTGAAGCGATAATTTTTCTAAGACTTGGCGCGCTTGTTCCTGAAGCTCCTTTTTTGGCGGCTCTTATTGCTTATCGGGTGGTTTCAACCCTTGCAGATGTCTTGGCTGCATTCATGAATCCAAGTGACTCTTTTTATGTGAAAGCTTTTAAGGAAAAGCTTCCTTTAGGGAGGAGCCTTAATCATTAGGAGAAGGTTTGCCTTCTATGGCATTTCTAATAGGAGTGTTAGAGCAATGATGATGAAGATCTAAAGAAATGCATCTTTGTATCGCTGTGAACTTCCCAAACGAATCAAACAGTGCATGATAGTTATGTAGCAACCGCTACCAAAACGTTCACCTCAATACTTATTGAGGCGCAGTTCGACCCAAGCCAAGGAACGGGGACTTGGGCCGCTTTCGGACTCTGAATCATGACAAAACTTCTTTACCGTGGACATGAGTATGTTCAGCACAAGGATCCTGCGGCTAAGCAGCCTGTTGAGCTGACCTATCGACGCAAGATTTACACAAGCAGGAAAGAGCAGGTCGCACCAAAGCACCCTCTTCTTACCTATCGCGGTAAAAGCTATACCAAATAGCAAAAATCTCTGCTTACTTTTATTAGGCTCCGATGGATAATCGGAGCTTTTTTTTGGAGTGAGTTTATTTTTAATTAGGCTCTTATTGGATCGATTAAACTAAATAAAGTTTTTATTAATGGCTATTTATAAATAACGTTAGTTAGAAATTTTTTTCTTGACAATTGTCTCTCCGCTTTCCAATCCAGGTATTAAAGCTGCTGAGGCAATCAGTCCCAAGAAAAGAATCATTAGAGCTGGAAGAATTGACTCTGCCATTCTTTCATCACTTGCATATTGAAATATTCGTACAGATAAAGTATCAAAATCAAATGGCCTGAGAACAAATGTAAGTGGTAGTTCTTTAATTGTGTCTACAAAAACGAGTAAGGCACCAACTGCAATTGGCCCTTTAAGTAAGGGTAAGTGAACCCTGCGAAAAACCTCTTGCCATTGACATCCGAGCCCAGTAGCTGCCTCATCTAGGCTAGGAGAAAGTCTTTCTAAAGCAGCATCAAGACCACCTTTAGCAACAGCAAGAAATCTATTGCTATAGCCCCAGATGAGAAGAATGATAGGAGTTAGTTTTAAGGGAGGACTGCTAAATGATTGGAGAGCAAGAGCTAAAACCGCTCCTGGAATTGCATAACCTATTCCAGAAAGAAACGTTAGGCTTCTTATCCAATGAGAAGTGTTCCATCTTTTCGCGATTGCAAGTATTAGGGCTGCTAGTAAAGTTGTGCTCGCAGCGATTAGGCCGAGACCTAGACTTCGAGCTGTGAGATAAATTAATTCGAGATTTAACCCGGTTTTTAATTGTTCAATGTTTACAAAAGCCCAAAGGAGTGGAACTCCCAGGGTGAAACAGGGAGGTAATAGACCTAAAAGTTGAGCAAGTATTGCGCGGGGACCTTTAAGTTCCCATTCAGGAGATTCGCCTCCTGCAACTCCATCTGTCCAGCGTCTACTTCGACTTCTAAGTATTCTTTCATAGGCGACAAGAGTAATTACTAGGACTAGTGCTATCAGTGCTAAAGCAATTGCTCCTGTTGGATTTCCTTTTGCTATCCAGTTCTCAACAATTCCAGCTGAAATACTAGGAATGTTTAGTAGTTGTACTGCTCCAAGTTCATTAACAATTTCCATACTCATTAGTGCAATCCCCGCCCCAATTGCTGGCATAGCTATAGGTAAAGCGACTTTTCGAAAGCTATTCCAAGGTCCTATTCCAAGACTTCGACATGCTTCTAGTTGACGACGCCCACTTTTTGAGAAGCTTTCTGTACTAAGCAGAAAAACATATGGATAAGTTGTAAGAGTCATAACTAGGATTCCCCAAACCATTCCATAAATTCTGATTGTATAAATGCTCCCTAGGTCAATTAAAGTTGCTGATAAAAGATATGCAGGGGTAGCAAAGGGGATTAATTGGGCAATTTTTAAAAGTCGTCTCCCAGGAAATCTACAGTTTGCAAGAAGCCACCCATTTGCTGTTCCTAAAAATCCACCTAGCAGAGCTGAACCTATGAGTAAATATAAAGTCCCTTTGATTTGATTCACCCCATCGATGCCTAAAGTTACTTGATTATTTCTCAACCCGATTATCCCTTCATTGATAAGGCCTAATAGAGGAGATAAAACTATGATTGCAATAACAATTACGAGGCCATTTAAAAGGACTCTTTGATTATTCTTTCTATTTTGGATCAATGCCATTTGGCTTTAAGAGGAAAGTCTTCAATATGCTTGATTATATTAGCCATTAATAAGCCTAATATGAATAGAATGTTTTACCTCTAGATAAAGAAATTCTCTATGAGGCCTTTTGAGCGAATTCCATGCTCGAGCGTAAAAAGTTTTAATTAAAGCTATTGGCAGAAACTCTCTATATAAAAAGAATTCTTTTACAAGACTAACCTTGAAAAATTTTAAGTATTAAAGGATTGGCTTGTTTTAATTTCCTCAATACTTATTTGCATTATTTTTTGATTTTTAAAGAAAACTATTTATATTATATGAAGTGAGATTTCTATGAATTTCATATTATACACTTCAAGAGTTGCTTTTGAAGCAACTCATGATTTAGTTGACGACCTATTAGGACAAGCTGGTTTCTTTTCTTCCCTTTCCACTCAGAGTCGTCTATACTAAAACGCTTCCCAGCCAGATGAAAAATATGTCTTCTTGTGCTTTCATTAAACCAAAGAATTCCTTTAGCCCTAAAAATTTCTTTAGGTAGTTGGTTGTCAAGAAAATTTTGAAATTTTCTTAAAGATAGAGGTCGATCGCTTGAGAAAGATAGAGAGGAAAATCCTTCTATCTCTTGCATATCTTTGGGTTGACCATGTTCATGTTCATGTTCATGTTCATGTTCATGTTCATGTTCATGTTCATGGTCATGGTCATGTTCATGGTCATGTTCATGGTCATGGTCATGTTCATGGTCATGTTTAGCATTGAAAGTATTTGATTTTTTTTGCTCCGAGATATATTTGTCAGTTTCAAATAGACCTACACTCATTAGTAATGGAAGGGCTACTTGACCTTCTTTACATCTCAAGATCCTAGAACCATTTTTTATTGATTCAATTGATGATTCGATTTGATTTAAACGTTCATTTTCTGCAAGGTCACATTTGTTCAGAAGAATTATATCACCATAAATTATTTGAGACCTTACTATGCCACTTTCCAGTAGTTCGCTGTTGAAGTTTTCAGCATCTATTACTGTTATTATTGAATCGAGACGGGTTGTTTCCCTTAGTTCACTTCCTAAGAAGGTCATGGCTATAGGTAAGGGGTCGGCTAGACCGGTTGTCTCAACAATGATGTAATCAATCGAATCACCTCTTTCAAGGAGCTTCTCAATAGCTCCTACCAGTTCTCCATTTATTGAGCAACATATGCAGCCATTGCTTAACTCGATCATGTCATCACTAGTGGTGATAATTAGCTCATTATCTATACCGATCTCCCCAAATTCGTTAACAAGAACAGCAGTTTTTAATTCTTTTTGGTTTTTTAAAATATGGTTTAAAAGTGTTGTTTTACCTGCACCAAGAAACCCTGTGAGTATTGTTATTGGTACAGGCCCTCTTGAGTCTGAACAGGTTTCACCATCGCTCTCTAAATTGTTGTTTGATAAGTTCATAAATCGTTTTTAGGAATCCAATAAGATTGATGTTTTGGTTTGTACAAGCCTAATGATTCTGAGAGGCAGCTTCATTTATTTTTTTTGCCAAGTCAATGTCCATATTTGTTATTCCGCCAAGGTCATGAGTCGTTAAGCTAATTTTTAAAGAGCCATAGACGTTGCTCCATTCTGGATGATGATTCATTGATTCAGCAATTAAGGCTACCTTTGTCATAAAGCTAAAAGCACAAATGAAATTTTTAAACTTTAAGTCTTTGGAAAGTTTGTTGCCTAGAACGTTCCATCCAGGTAGTTCATCTTGGATGTTTTTTAGAGAGTCAGGGTTAATTAGCTCGAGGTTCATTTTTAGTTAATAGTTGCTGCTTAGCTTAAGACGTAAATTCCGAAATCATGATGAATAACCGTTGTTATTGGTGTAATTTGTGAGAACTTTTCTAGGGATTTCCGCTTAGAATCTTTAGGACTACCTTTTTATTTGGGCTTGATCTAAGCTAAATTTCTTTATTTAAATACTTTTACCTCAAGTAAGTTCGCCGATTGCATGTAGATGTATTGTTCTTTCGTTCACAGAATACCTGTGCTCCCATAGATAAATAGCTTGCCAAGTCCCTAATGATATATTTTTTTCCTCAATGCTGAGGCTAAGGCAACTTGAAGTTAGGGCTGTCCGAATGTGTGCGGGCATGTCGTCGGGCCCTTCTTCGGAGTGTTTGTAAGGTTGTGCGTTTTCATAAGGGAAGATTTTTCCGATACCTTCTTCGGGGACAATCGCTTTCATGTATCTAGAAAGATCTTCAAGGACTCGTGGGTCCGCATTTTCATTGATTACAAGACTACAGCTTGTATGCTTTGTTGAAAGGATCAAAATACCGGACTTAATTCTTCTTTCTGCGATCCAGTATTTAATTTTAGGAGTTAAATCTGTAAAGCCTTCTCCATTGGTGTTGAAGGTAAGATCTGAAATTACTTGATCCATTTTGATCTAGAACTATACGGTTTAATTTCTGCTGATCATGTGTTTGTTTGGTTGTTATTTTATCTCTTTAAAAGTTTTTTTGCGTGATTTTCCTGGAATATAGTTAGAGTCTTTATTTGTTATGAAAGCCATACCCCTCCATTTTGTAAAGCAATAAAGAATTTCTGATTATTTACAGGGCTTTTTTTAGTAACTAAGTCTTGTTCCTTCAATTTAGTATTTCTCTCCGATTGATGGAAAATGCGATCGCCCCACAGTTTGAAGAACACTGATTTACTCTTTGGCATGGGTAGGTGAGCCATAAGACAGTTTCTCTTTAGTCTTTTGATAGCAAATTATTTGTATAATGTGGAATTTTTATAATCTTCCCTTTGGGATTGTTGTTTGAAGATATTGGATTTAGCTTTCCTTCTATGTTGTTTTTAGGATTTTTGTGCGTTTGAGGAAAGATAAAAAAAAAGCCCATGCAAAATGCAAGGGCCGGATGATGGGGAATTCACTTTCTAGGAGAATTTAGGCGAAAAAGCAAGATACTACTGATAGGGAGTGAACAATGCCTACAAACTATATCTAGTGTTGCAAGCTTGTTTCAAGACGCCTTATGGTATTTAGCTTTTATCGTTTGGCGGGTGATTGGACTTGTTTGCTGATTCTTTGGCCTAAACGGCCTTAGTTTTTTAGAGGTTTTCACTTCAATCAGAAGTGAAAGAAAAAGAATGGGACCCGAAACAGGATCGTTAAGTCCTATCTACGGTGATAGCTCTCTAACTCATGACTAAAAAGCCAAATGAGATTCGATCAGGACATGGATACTTTTATGGATTAGTGCTACTAATTTAGATTTGTTTTGATTAACGTTTGTTCTGAAATTCTGGAGTGAAACTTTGGATTTTGGTGCTTGGGAGCGCCTAGGGGACTATTTGCGTCAAACTCAGCTTTTGGGTTCGATTCAGAACACCCTTTATTGGGATCAGAACACGGCAATGCCTTTCTCAGGAGCTTCATGGCGAGGCGAGCAACTCACTTTTGTAGCAAGAGAGTTGCATGCTCGTCAGACTAGTCCTTTGTTTGTGAGTCTTTTAGAAGAGGCGAAAGACGAATTTGAGAAGGGAAAAATTGCTGGCGATTTAACTCCTTCTGAACAATGGGAAAAATCCTGCAATATCAGACTTCTCGAACAAGATCTTCAAAGACATCAACGCCTGGATAGTCGATTGATCTGTGAGATCGCCGAAGCTAAGGCAATTGGCTATCACAGCTGGCAGAATGCTAGAGCTTCTAATGATTTCTTGTGTTTTGCCACAGCCTTGAGAAGATTGATTGATCTTCGTAAGGAGCAGGCTAGGCAGCTGCAAGAACCTAGAAGTTGTTGGGAGACGCTTGCACAACCTTTTGAGCCAGATGTTAGTTATTCAAGATTGCTCGAGCTGTTTGAACCGTTGAAAGAAAGGCTACCTTGTTTGATTGAAAGATTTCGAAGCTCTGATTTCTCCATCACAAGGAAAGAGTGGGATCTGAAACCTTCCATTCAAAAGAAACTTTGTGAGGAACTTTTAATGGAATGGGGTCGGGATCCCTCAATTGCCTGTGTAGGCAACTCTCCCCATCCTTTTTCTATCACTCTTGGTCCTTGTGATTTTCGATTGACAACTCGGATAGTCTCTGGGCAGCCGTTGTCGTCTTTTCTTGCGGTTGCTCATGAATGGGGACATTCTTTATATGAACAGGGTTTGCCTTCTACAACACACCAGTGGTTTGCTTGGCCATTAGGTCAAGCCACCTCTATGGGATTGCATGAAAGTCAATCCCTTTTCTGGGAAAACAGAGTTGCGCGTAGTAAAGCTTTTGCTGATCGATGGTGGAGAAAATTTAAGAAGGCTGGTGCACCTATTGGTTCTTCGGATGAGTTTTGGCGTTTGATGAACCCTTTAATTCCAGGACCTAATCGCGTTGAGGCTGATGAACTTAGTTATGGACTTCATATTCTTATTCGTACAGATCTAGAGATAGCTTTATTGGAGAAGGATCTCGAAGTTGAAGAGATTCCTCATGAGTGGAATCTTAGATATATGGACCTTTTAGGCTTAACCCCCAAAAATGATCTAGAAGGATGCTTGCAAGATGTTCATTGGAGTGAGGGCCTCTTTGGTTATTTTCCATCCTATTTGCTAGGGCACCTTATAAGTGCTCAACTTTCTGAGGCAATGTCAAATGACTTGAATTCCCAAGGCGTGGATTCACCAGATCCAATCTCAAAACTCATCTATGATGGAGAGGAGTCAACCCTTCTTGATTGGTTACGACAAAATGTTCATTTACATGGTCGAAGCCTTAATGCAGAGGAGTTAGTGAAATCAGTTAGTGGGAAAAAACTTTCAAGCGGGGCTTTTCTTAGTTATCTCGAGACGAAGCTCGATCTATTAGAGGATTGTTCTTAAGATGTTTTGGGCCTCTTAATTTTCTCGTATGGCAAATCTTGATCAAGCTCCAAGCCGTAGTATGCCGAATCTTTTACATGTACTGCCGGCCTTCGCATCCGAAGCTGACCTCCGTCTGAATACTATTATTGAACTGAATTCCAACACACTTAATAAATACGAGCTGATTACTGAAACAGGCCATTTGAAGTTAGATAGGGTGGGTTACTCTTCACTTGCTTATCCATTCGCATATGGATGCATTCCAAGGACTTGGGATGAGGATGGTGACCCTCTCGATATTGAGATTGTTGGGGTTACAGAGGCATTGATTCCAGGTTCAGTTGTTGAGGCAAGAATTATTGGTGTTATGACCTTCGATGATGGCGGTGAAGTCGACGATAAGGTTATTGCTGTTCTTGCAGATGATAAACGTATGGATCATATAAATAGTTATGAGCAGTTAGGCGATCATTGGGAGAAAGAAACTAAATATTACTGGGAGCACTATAAAGACTTAAAGAAACCAGGTACTTGTAAAGTCAATGGTTTTTTTGGTGTGAATAAGGCAGTCGAAATAATTAAGGCTTGCGAGGCACGTTATCAATCAGAGATTGATCCCAAGTTGGTTAACTGAAGTCATTAAATTTTTTCTAATGACTTCAATTAAATTATTTTCCTAGAATTTATTTTTTTTAGGAATCTGGTCTAACTGCTTCAAAGATTTCTGCAAGGATCTCACCAGCACCCTGTGACTTCAAGTTATCAGCAAGATCTTTACCTATGGTTTCGGCACTCTCAACCGAACCTTTTTTGTGATCTCTAATTAACCTTTTCCCATCTAAGCTTGCAACCATACCGGTCAGTGTCAATTCGTTGCCATTGATACTCGTATTCACTCCGATTGGGACTTGGCAGCCTCCTTCGAGCTCACGAAGAAAGGAACGTTCTGCAATACACCTAGTGCTTGTTGGGGTATGTTCTAGAACTTTGATTAATTTAAGTACATCAGGTTTTGATTGGACACATTCAATTCCTAAAGCGCCTTGTCCAACTGCATGTAAAGATATTTCGCTGGGTATTATCTGATGTATCCGATCTGCAAAACCTAGTCTTGTGAGGCCTGCCGCAGCAAGAATAAGACAATCATATTCTCCAGAATCCAGTTTTTCTAGACGTGTAATTACATTACCCCTTACATCTTTGAAGTTTAAGCTTGGGTAGTGGTATCTAAGTTGCGCCAACCTGCGTAGCGAGCTTGTGCCGACCACAGAGCCCTTGGGAAGGGTCTCTAGGGAGTACTGAATATTTTTGGGGCTAACCACTAGTGCATCGGCAGGATCTTCTCTTTCTGTAATGCATCCCAGCATGAGACCTTCCGGGAGGTGGGTAGGTAGGTCCTTAAGAGAGTGAACGGCGATATCTGCTTGATCTACAAGCATCTGTGCTTCTAGTTCTTTAGTAAAGAGGCCTTTATCACCAATTTTTGCAAGTGCTACATCCAGGATTTTGTCCCCTTGTGTTGCGATCGCCTCGATTGAAATTGATAAGTTGGGATGCGCAAGTTCTAACTCTGACTTGACCCAGTTTGTCTGGACCATAGCCAGCTGGCTTCTGCGGGATGCAATACGCAGTTGGTCGAGGGTCATTAATGCTTTGTGTAAATTTTTGGTTTGTTAGCTAGAGGCTTACCAACCCGGTAAGCCTCTAGCTTCATTATCCATCTAAAGAGGCTTAATTTGATCTCTTGGGTTTAATTAAGTAGAGATTTTTCGTTTATTTGATGTATTCCTTTAGGACTCCATTACGGTTTGGATGACGTAGCTTGCGGAGAGCTTTGGCTTCTATTTGCCTTATTCGCTCCCTTGTAACGTCGAAAATTTGCCCAATCTCTTCAAGTGTTTTCATCCTGCCATCATCTAGACCATATCTGAGACGAAGAACGTCTCTCTCTCGAGGACTAAGGGTCGCTAGAACTCCCTCTAGATCTTCACGTAATAGATTTTTTGCAACATCTTGGTCAGGATTTTCTATATCAGCCTCAATAAAGTCTCCCAATCGAGAGTCTTCTTCTTTGCCAATGGGAGTTTCAAGGGATATAGGTAATTGAGCGCTTTTCGCTATGAAGCGCAGCTTCTCAATTGTCATTTCCATACTTTCTGCTATTTCCTCTTCTGTTGGTTTACGCCCAAATTCTTGACTTAGTACTTTGGTGGTTTTTTTGATTCTGGAAATAGTTTCGTAGAGATGAACAGGAAGCCGAATAGTTCTACTTTGATCAGCTATTGCTCTTGTGATAGCTTGTCGAATCCACCATGTGGCGTAGGTAGAGAACTTATAGCCTTTTTCATGGTCAAATTTTTCAGCAGCACGAATTAGACCAAGACTTCCCTCTTGGATCAGGTCCTGAAATGAGAGGCCTCGATTCATATATTTTTTTGCTATTGATACAACCAATCGAAGGTTTGATTGCACCATCTTTTCTTTTGCCCGTCGCCCGAGCATTAGTCTTCGACGGAATTTCACAAGAGTCATATTCTCAAGGACTGCCCATTCCTTAGTCGTTGGAAAGTGACCATTGTCACTTTCGAATTGAGCTGCAACTTCTTCTAAGTGAAGGAGATCTGCAATTTTTCGGGCAAGTTCAATTTCTTCGTCTGGACGAAGCAGTCGTATACGACCAATCTCTTGTAGGTAAACCCTTATTGAATCTTCTGTATATACGCCTTTTGGACCAATCCGTATACTTGCCAAAGCTCTTGCTCTAGCCTCTTTGCTGATCGAAGAAATATCATTAACCTCGGCATCATCAAGGCCTTTTGGACTCATATCTGTTTCTGAAGCGGCAAGTAGTTGATCCGCCTGATCATCAAGGCTCTGAGTAGAAGTTTCTAGCTTAGAATCAACCTTCGCTTTAGCAGTGGCAACTTTTGACTTTTTAGAAGATTTGCTTTTAGCGGTTGATTTTTTAGCTTTCTTTGAAGTCGCCTTTGCTTTACTTGTTAAAGGCAAGACATCTTCTTTTTTTGTGGCTTTAGGCTGGGCCTTTTTAGTTTCTAGTTTGGTTACGGCAGGACTCATGGCAAACGACGCGAAAAAAAAATGATTAGGAGGATTACTTCTCTGCAAGGTATGCAAAGGAAGGCATATCAAACTAAATACCTAAAACTCCTTGGTAATAAAAAGATGATTCAACAGATCACTGATGACATTTTCGTCATGCAGTTGATTTTGAAGACCTTTTTAGGATGGATTGATGATGGTATTCAGCTGATAAAAAGTATCCGTAGATCGTTGCATGGTTGTCAGGGGCTTTCTCAGACCGGTCAATCGTTTGGGGCAATAACCCCATTGATAGATCTTCGCGTCTTCCCTCTGGGCGGAAGTGTGCTTCATTCCGACTGCAACCTTTTGGTTGCCCAACAAACTCATGTTAAAAAAAACTTGTGACCTCGGCAACTGACCTTTTCCAATCTTCATGCTCATCTTCCATTGAGGTAGATGTTTGGCTTGAGGCAGGCAGAGAGGGGCGTTGTTTTACTTATATAGATTCGCGCCCTTTTGGGGTTGGTTTGGGTGATTTGGTCCTAGTTCGCCTGCGGGGACGATTAATGAAGGGATTGGTTGTCGCAAAGAGAGCTTCCTCTCCTTCAAACTTGCTCAGTAAAAAATCTTTCAAAGATAAAGCCGATCGGCTTTATAAGCCTATTGAAGGATTGATTCAATCTGCTGCAGTTGACCCTCTATGGCGAGAGTGGTTGGAATCCAGAGCAGCCTGCTGTTATACCAGTCAATTTCGCATGCTTAAGGCAGCATTGCCCCCTGGTTGGTTGGGGCAGAGTTCAGGATCGCAATTGCTTCCCCTTAAATATTTTTGGATTCAATTGGAGCTTGGGTTCGATAAATCAGTTGGCCTCCCAAGGCGGCAATTAGATTTGAGAAATACTTTGCTTCAAAGAGGTGGAGGAGCCTGGCAAAAAGATCTAGCCAGTGAAGGATATAGTTTAGGCCTTGTTAATAGTCTTATTAGGAAGGGTTTAGTAAGCCGAGAGAAACGTGAGCTTAAGGAAGAAGAATGCTTGGAGGGTGTGGTTAAGTTTAAAAAATCTTTAGAACCAGCTCAAGAGCTAAATTCTGAACAGGCTAAAGCTGTTGAAATTTACAAGTCCCAATCTGCGGGGGAGGCGATGTTGCTTTGGGGCGTAACTGGCTCAGGGAAAACCGAGGTTTATTTGCAATTAGCAGAAAGAGAGTTGGTTGCAGGAAATCATTGTTTGATTTTGACACCTGAGATTGGATTGATACCTCAGTTGGTTGATCGCTTTAGAAAAAGATTTGGACCAGTTGTATGGGAATATCACAGCGCATGTTCCGAAAAAGAAAGAGTATCAACCTGGCGTAAAGGACTGAACGCCGAAGATCCAATAGTTGTTGTTGGAACTCGATCAGCAGTTTTTTTGCCTTTAGTTCCGCTCGGCTTAATTGTCGTAGATGAGGAACATGACAGTTCATATAAGCAAGAGTCACCAATGCCTTGCTATCACGCAAGGGACTTGGCTTTAGATAGAGCTCAACGAGTTGGAGCGAAAGTGGTAATGGGTACTGCTACGCCTTCTTTAGTTACCTGGAAAAACTTGGCCCCTCGAGGGCAAATAGCTTTGGCAAGACTAAATAATCGAATTGAGAACCGTCCTTTACCTACTGTTCATTTAATTGACATGAGGCAGGAATTAGCTGAAGGACATCGATTGCTTGTTAGCCGTGCCTTAATCAGTCGATTAGCTGAGTTGCCGGAGAAAAAAGAACAAGCTGTGATCCTTGTGCCGAGAAGAGGCTATAGCAGTTTTTTGAGTTGTAGAAGTTGTGGTGAGGTTGTTCAATGCCCGCACTGTGATATTGCTTTAACGGTGCACAAAAAAAAGGATGGGTTCCAATGGTTGCGTTGTCATTGGTGTGATTATCGAAGCAATATCTGTTCGACTTGCAGTTTTTGTGGCTCAAGTGCTTTTAAGCCTTTTGGCGCTGGGACTCAGCGCGTAATGGAACATCTTGCTCAAGAGTTGGAAGGGGTAACTTTTTTGCGTTTTGACAGAGACTCCATACGCGGTCGAGATGGACACCGCCAAATTTTGGAGCGCTTTGCGAATGGAGAAGCTGATGTTTTAGTTGGGACTCAGATGCTTTCTAAAGGTATGGATTTGCCAAAAGTCACTTTGGCCGCAGTTTTAGCGGCGGATGGGCTCCTTCATCGTCCTGACTTGCAAGCCAGTGAACAGGCCCTTCAGACCTTGATGCAATTAGCTGGTAGAGCTGGCAGAGGTGAGAACCCTGGAAAGGTTTTTGTGCAAACATATTGCCCTGATCATCCTGTGATTAGACATTTAGTTGACGGTCAATATGAAGAGTTTTTAGAAAAGGAATCAATCCTGCGCAAAAGCGCTGGATTGATTCCCTATAGCAGAGCGTGCCTGTTAAGGCTGGCAGGAGAATCTGCATCATTAACCGCAACAGCTGCAGCCACAATTGCAGAATTGATAAGGCCAATGTCTGAATCACTGGGATGGACTTTGATTGGCCCAGCCCCATCAATGGTGGCAAGAGTAGCTGGACGAAGTAGATGGCAGTTATTACTTCATGGGCCTGAAGAAAGTTCTTTGCCTCTACCTACGGGAACTCAACTTTGGGATGCTTTGCCAAAAGGAGTGACTTTGGCTGTGGATCCAGATCCCATTCACCTTTGAATAAGGCTTGATTCCAGCACACTTTTAATTAAGAGGGTTGTTTAGTAGAACGATTTTTCACCTGAAGGCATTGATTTTGAAGAGTCAAGGAAAGAGAAGGTAAAACAATTAGAGTAATTGACCTCATGCTTGGCAGGAACGACTCCCAACCTGAAAATATAAATGATATTTTTTCCACAGCATCTAGATTTGATTCTAGATCCTCACTTTCTTTATTGAAGGTTTTCATTCTGTAATACGACCTTTTGAATGGGAAAGGCCTTATTTGTTAGGCCTGACTTCTGAATGTTGAGACTTTTGCGAAAGATTAATGAAATTGATTAAAGCCTTATTGCGCTCTAATAAGTTTATTTTTGCATCAAAACTAACTTTAGCTAGTAAGTCAATCTCTCTTCTTCGTATTACCTGTAAATGTTTCTTGAGGCAAGATATTGGCTTTTTTTATCCTAAAAAGGGGGAATCATTAGATGTTTACCTTGAGAGTCTTTTCAATTATTACTTCGTTATGTGAAGAGTGTATTGAATCCATGAATTAAATATACCAAGAACGTAGATGATTCACATTTTTACTTACTTCTCAAAAGAGTTGTATTTGATTTGGACTTGTAATATTCCTTAGGGAGATGTCTTTTCTCATTAACTAAGTAAAAAAGTGAGAAAGAAGAGAACGGAGAAGACAATAATTGCAAATCCAATTTGAAGACCTTTAGTTGGACCTGTTGGGGGCAAGTTAATAGGGGCAGGCTTAAGTTTCCTCCTTTGAGAAACAAATGAAGCAGGACTTTTAGTGATAGCGCTAACCCCAAGGGTTGGCATTTCTATTGACCAGTTAGAAGGCCTTTCTAGGCTAGGTGCTTCTAATACTGAAAGTAAGCTCTTGGCTTTAACTTTTAGATCTATGTTTTTGCATTTAGAAAGGATGCGGCAAGTATCAATTGCTTTCTGATCTTTACCTTGCCCCATCCAAGAAGTGATCATGAGCATTCTGAGATTTGTGCTCTGCTCTTCTGATAAATCTTTGTTTTCAAGAAGTTTTTCAAGAATCCAGAGACTTTGTGAATAGTCTCCACGGGCAATAGCCTCTTCAGCTCTCGCCTGGCTGACTTCCATCAATCACCCTCGCCCAAAGACCATGGTTCCAATTCCTTCGTTAGTAAACACCTCTAAAAGGAGTGCATGGGGAACTCTCCCATCGATGATGTGAGCGGCTGAAACGCCTTGTGCTAAGGCTCTTATGCAGCATTCTGTTTTTGGAGTCATTCCCCCTGTGACTATCCCTTGATGGATAAGATTTCGAGCTTCGGAAAGGGGCAATTGGCGTATCAAGGTTGATGGGTCGTTGGGATCTTTAAGTATTCCAGGGGTGTCTGTTAGCAGAATGAGCTTTTCGGCTTCTAGAGAAGCAGCGAGCTCGCCGGCAACAGTATCTGCATTGATGTTGTAAGACTGTCCGTCGACGTTTGCCGCCACACTTGAAATTACTGGTATATACCCTTTCTCAAGGAGTGGCTTAAGTATTGATGGATTTACCTTTGCGACATCACCTACAAATCCATGGCTGCCATTACCCCATGGTCTTGCTTCGATTAAACATCCATCGCATCCACTAAGGCCTACAGATGGCGCACCTAGCTTGTTTAAACCATTAACAATTTGTTTGTTGACTCGACCAACTAGAACCATTTCAACTACATCCATCGTTTGAGAATCTGTGACTCTCAGCCCATCACGGAACTCAGCGGATATTTTCAGCCGTTCAAGCCATTGATTGATTTCTGGTCCTCCACCATGAACTACAACAGGTTGCACTCCAACGCTTGAAAGAAGGGCAAGATCGCGAAATACGGCCTCTTTAAGAGCATCATTGGCCATTGCTGAGCCGCCATATTTAATAACGATGCGTCGTCCAGCGAAGCGTTGGATATATGGCAATGCCTCACTTAAAACAGATACTCTGAGAGATTCATCTCCTGAGTTCTTTGAGGATGATTGCTTGTTGAAAATCTCCACAGCCCTTTCCCTTTGATTTACTCGGATGCATGCTCGTCTTGAGCATTTATTTTGCTTTGAATTGGAAGTAGCATTAGATCAAGTAGGCCTTCATCTTTGCAAAGTAATTCTGCCTGAAGCCCCTTTGCAAAAAAACGACTTAAGCGATCTTTCTTTTCCTCCCAACGCTCTAGAGCAACTCCACCAATTTCAAACCTTAAGCGAACTCCATAACCCTTACCTGTGTCTAGTTCTTCAATCTCAAGAAGTTTAGGAGGCTTATCGTTGTCCCACAGTTTCAGAACTTGCAGGGATGATTCAAGATGGGTTTTTTGTCCATAGCGCCATCTGGTCACATCCCCAACAAGCTTCTTAAGCTCCGGAGGACCTGCGTTTTGGAGGTCAGTTAGGTCTTTAGAAGTCGGAATTTTTTTAGCAGGTGGTAGCTCGGATGTTTTTAATGCAAGCCCCCCTAGGAAGATGGGGAATCCATAGAAAAGTGTCGGCACACTTAGGTTCGCCGCACCTGTGCCATAGGCCACTGCACCGATCACTGTCAAGAATGCGCCAGTTACGGTAATAACGTTGGCAGGTGAAAATAGTTCTTTCATGTCAAGTATTCTGGCTTTAAGCAGGACAGGTTGGGGAGCCTAGATCGAATTTCTATGTCTAAAGGTGTTGCTGATTCAAGTAATTTTATCGAGTTGATTGATCGACTTGAGCAGGATAGAGCTTGGTTGCTTGAACAAATTGATAGTGGAAGATGGCCAGAGTTACGGTTGGACCTTGCCGCTTTGGAGAGGGAGTTGGGTCAGATCCTTGTAAAGGTTGCTCAGAAGCTTGAAGATAGGAAGGATCTCAAGAAAGATTCTTAAAAGGGAATGTCATCAGTATCTGGAATTAAAGGTGAGCTATTCCAATTTGTTGAATCTTCTTTAGGGGCTTGTTCATTTGCATTTGGATCTTGCTTAGGAGTGCTTATGGCTTGGGGTTTTGAAACGGCTTTTTTTCCCTTATCCCTTTCCCCTCCTATGGGGTGGAACTTTGAGAGGGTAAATTCAGCAGATTTTTCTTTTGTTCCATCTTGGCGAGAGACTGTGTTCATCCTTAACCGGCCTTCTACTAGAAGACGATTTCCAATGCTGACTCTGCTTTGCAGTTCTTGTGCCAGATTCCCCCACCCAACAACCTTAATAGTCCCTGGAAGATCATCTGCCCTAAGCCCATCAAATTGCACTTTCATTTCGGCAATTGGAGTTTGATTGTTTTGCGTGTATCTAGTTGTGGGAGCTTCTATAACCTCAACCTCAAGCAAGCAGTGGTTCATTTCTTTGTTCTGAATTGAGGCCCATCTTGATGCAGACTCGCAAGAATTACCACCAAAGTTTATGGTTGCTGTCTGGGACTGGTGATGGACCTCTTCTTGCTGAAACTTTGATTAATGATGGGTGGAATGTCAGTGTAAGTGTGGTTTCAAAAAGCGCTGGCTTGGCTTATTTGGGAATTCCTTTAGAAAATCTGTGGATAGGTCCTCTTAATGGTGTTCAAGAGATTAAAAATGTAATCCAAGAAACCTATTCCTGTGAACAAAGGTTTGATTGGGTGATTGATGCGACCCATCCTTTTGCAACAGTTATTAGTAATAACGTTTTTAAGGCTTGCGATGAGCTTGGGCAGCCTTTGCTGGGCTATACCCGTCCTTTTGAACAAATCAATAGAGCAAATTTAATTAATAGTCCTTTAGAGCTTGCTAAGAAAGATCTACTAGGGTCAAGATTTTTATTTGCAATTGGCGCAAGACATCTTCAAAAGGCTGTTAAAGCTGCACACGAAGCAGGTGCGAAGGTTTTTGCGCGGGTAATGCCTTCACAAGACAGTTTAAGGAATGCTTTAGCAAGTGATTTGGAAGGGGGACAACTGGCTGTTGTTAGACCTTTGCAAGGACAATCTTTAGGTGGGATAGAAGTCGCTTTATGTAGGAGATGGGAAATAACCTCAATCCTTTGTCGTCAATCTGGAGGAGTTACGGAAAAGCTATGGCATAAAGTTGCTAAAGAAATAGGGTTGGATCTTTGGCTTATTGCTCGACCGCCTTTGCCTAAGGGGATGCAGGTTGTTTGCTCTGCACAGGCTCTATTGCACCGAATAGGGGGTTGAGAATACCTTCCTAAAGTGAATTGATTATTCCCTTTTCTGTATACAACATGTTAGTACCTGAAATTAACTCTGAATTGATTTTAGTTATTACTACCGAAGTAGATATTGAGCATGCAAAGATCCTCGCTGAAAAGATATTAAAAAGACAGCTTGCTGCGTGTATAAGCTTTCAAAGCATTCAATCACAGTATTGGTGGAGGAATTCCTTGAAAACGAGTGACGAGATTCAGCTCCTTATAAAGACTAAAAGGAATCTTTTGGAGAAGTTACATGCTTTAGTCAAAGAGATACATACCTATGATACGCCTGAGTTTATTTTTCTTAAGGTTTCTTCGGATATTTCATATGAGAATTGGATACTAGATAGTGTTATTAAAGCTTGATCATAGATTTACTTTATTTTGTTGTATCTTCTTAAAAGTTCTTTCAAAGAGGTCTGTGATCTGGACCCTAGTTGAGTAACTATTCTTCCAGCACAAATTGAACCAATTTCCCCACATTCTTGGAGAGGTTTCCCTTGAGTGTATGCATAAAGAAAACCTCCTGCGTAAAGATCGCCAGCGCCTGTTGTGTCAATAAGCTTTCCTATTTTAAATGCGGATATTTCATAGAGGTTCTCTCCTTCTAGAACTATAGAGCCAGCTTCCCCGCGAGTTACTATGGCTATATTGCAACATTTTTTCAATTCTTTTATTGCACTTTCAATATTAGAAGATTTAAATAAGGAAGTTATTTCGTCCTCATTGGCAAAGAGAATGTCTATGTGATTGTTTACTAACTCTAAAAAACTTTCACGATGTCTATGTACGCAGAATGAATCAGATAAAGATAGGGCAACATGGCCTCCTGACTCTTGACTTGTTTTTGCAGCAGCAATAAATGCTCTTTTGGCTGCATCATTGTCCCATAAATATCCTTCGAGATAAACAACTTTTGAATCTTTAATTATGGACAAGTCAAGATCTTCTGGTTCTAACTGAACTGAAACACCAAGGTGAGTGCACATAGTTCGTTGTGCGTCAGGTGTAACTAGTATTAAGCAACGGGCTGTCCCTGGTCCTTTTCTGGAGAAAGGAGTCTCAAAGTTGGCCCCAACAGATCGAATATCATGTAGGAAGATTTTACCGAGTTGATCATCTCTTACTCGGCCAATAAAACTTGATTTTCCGCCAAGAATTGCTATTCCCGCTATTGTGTTAGCTGCGGAGCCTCCTGAAGTTTCAATTCCTGGACCAGATTCTTGGTAAAGTTTTTGTGCTTCGACTTCATCAACCAAAGTCATGCTTCCTTTGATGAGGTTATGAGTCTCAAGGAAATTATCTGTTGTTTGAACTAGAACATCAACAATTGCATTTCCTATTCCTACTACGTCAAGTGGTCTGTCCATAAACTCTGAGTTCTTTAGCATTTAATTAATTTGCGCTTCTATAAATGTAGTGAAATTGTTTCAAACACTCTACTTGGGTTCCTTTTAGGCACTTAGTAGTGCACGTTTCGGCCCATGAATAGGGTCCTCTACGACAATTGTTTGATCACGACTTGCGCCAAGAGAAACTATTGCTATTGGCACTTCCATAAGGTCTGCTAAAAAGCGGAGGTATGACATTGCTGATGTCGGTAGTTCTTCTAAACGCCGACAATCAGCTGTAGAACATTTCCATCCAGGAAGTGTTTTAAAAATGGGCCTGCACCGCGCGAATTCATCAGCATTGCTGGGGAAATGATCAATCCTTTTCCCTTCAAGTTCGTATGCAATACATATTTTTATTTCATCAAGTTCATCAAGAACATCTAATTTTGTGATCGCAAGACAATCAAGTCCATTGACCTCAACAGCATATTTACCAATTACGCCATCAAACCAACCACATCTTCGCCTTCTTCCAGTTGTGGTGCCAAATTCACCGCCACGATCGCATAGCTTGTCATTAATATCTCCAGTCAGTTCAGTGGGGAAGGGGCCTTCTCCTACACGAGTTGTGTAGGCCTTTGCAACGCCTATAACTCTGTCTATCAAGGTTGGTCCCACGCCAGCACCTATACAAGCTCCTCCAGAGACTGGATTAGAGGAAGTTACATATGGATAGGTTCCATGATCAAGGTCTAAGAGTGTTCCTTGGGCACCTTCAAATAGGATGTTTTTTTTGTTGCGAGCTGCCTGATGAATCGCTCTTGTGCATTCGACTACATGAGAGGAAAGGCGTTTCCCATATCCGAGATATTCATCAATTATTTTTTCAATTTCTAAAGGTGCTAGGCAATAAACTTGTTGAAACAATTGGTTCTTCTCTTCTAAGGGTTTTTTAAGGCGATCTCTAAGCCTTTGTTCATCCAGTAAATCCATTACCCGAATCCCATTCCTTTGGGATTTGTCCGCATATGTAGGACCTATACCTCTTCCAGTTGTTCCAATTCGTTTTTCGCCTCTTTGATCTTCCATAGCCTGATCTAATAGGCGGTGATAAGGCATGGTCACGTGGGCCGTAGAGGCAAGTTGGAGCCCAGAAATATCTATGCCATTTCCCAGAAGCATGTCTATCTCTTTCAGCATGACTTTGGGGTCAATAACTGTTCCTGATCCAATAAGGCAAGTCGTTTCTGGATAAAGAATCCCTGAAGGGATTAGGTGCAATTTGAGTACTTTTTCTCCCACAACAATTGTGTGGCCTGCATTTACTCCACCTTGATAGCGAACTACTACATCTGCTGAACGACTCAGTAGATCGGTAATTTTGCCTTTTCCTTCGTCACCCCATTGGGCACCTATGACGACAACATTGGCCAAGGACACTGCGGCCCGAAGCCGCTTTTCTGCAATCCTCCACAATTGCAGATGTCCCCTCCGGAAGTCAAAGGAATGATTAAAATTGAATTGAATCCTCCCTCTAAGTACCTCTCGATACGGAATCTTCTGCTTTGGTTAGCTCATTGTTTAAGCGTTCTCTAAGCGCATTTGAGAGAACACGGTTGGGAGAATTTTTGTAATGTCCTGCCAGGGAGTTAAGAGCGGTTTGCATTGTGGTAAAGGAATTAAGCCCAGCCACTTGAGGGCGATTTCTATATATCGATATATATTCAGTAATAATTGCTAATGCTTCATCTTCAATTTCTGCTACTTCGTTTTGTTCTTCTAAAGAGATTGCTTCTTTGAGTCGCCCAGCGACAGCGATGGTGTCATCTACATAATTTCCTTTGATTATCGAGATGGGTTTTGAATTGTTGTCGCAGGCGGTAAGTATTAAGGAGAGGCCAAGGCATAACGCCAGGGTTGCCCCCATCAACCTTTTGAATAGGCGATGTAAGGCGGATTTCATTTTTTAAAAGCAATTATTGACAACTTTAGGACTGTAATAACCATTGATTAGGTTGAACTTCCATTAATTTCAGAAATAACTTCACTAACAGCATCTTTTTGACCTAAAAGTTTTGATGTTTTATTTGCTCTATCCCAAAGCTCCACATTGCCCTCTTTTGCATTTCTCCCAACAACTATTCGAAACGGAATTCCAATAAGGTCTGCATCGTTAAACTTTACTCCAGCTCGTTCTTTCCGGTCGTCGAGAAGAACGTCAATATCATTCTCCTTTAGCTTTTTATAAAGCTGCTCACCTAGGTTTGATTGGGTTGAGTCCTGAATATTTGCTACAACTATGATCACCTCAAATGGGGCGATAGCTATTGGCCAGTAGATCCCAGCGTCATCATGATTTTGTTCTACAACTGCTTGGGCAAGCCTTGAAACACCTATTCCGTAACACCCCATCCAGAAGGGTTCAAGCGAACCATTTTCATTGGTGAAAGTTGAGCCTAGAACTTCCGAGTATTTGCGGCCTAATTGAAAAATATGCCCTACTTCAATCCCCCTCTTGGCTTGTAGTTTTTGTTTGGGGTCATGGCAGCATTTATCTCCAGGCTGGGCTTTTCGAATGTCAGACGTCTCAGGCTTGTAAGCAATGTTCTCCCATTTTGTAAAAACTCTATGGTGATGGATTTCATTCGCTCCACATACAAACGACTTTAGTTGAGAAGCCGTGTTGTCAGATATTCTCATAAAGTTTTTAATCCAAGTTCTAGCTCCACATAAGACATCATCACTCAGATCAGGACCGATGGCACCGAAAGGGAAAGGAGATAAACCTTCTAAAGATATTTTCTCAGGAGTGATGGGTGTTATCTCTATTACTCTCTTTTTCGATAAGTTTGTTATAACATTTGATAGCTTAACTTCGTTAAGATCCTGATCTCCACGCAGGCATATTAGAAGAGGTTGAAATTCATTTCCTTCAAGTGTTGCGATCATTACTATTACTTTGATTATTTGGCTTGGATCCATTTCAAGATTGGAAGATAATTCTTCTATACTTCCTGAAAAAGGAGTTTCAACTACCGAATATTTGCCCTCTGTTAGAGGCTTTGCTTCTAAAGGTAGTGAAATCGCTTTCTCTTCATTTGCCGAGTAAGAATTATCTTCACTTGTTAATATTAAATCTTCTCCAGAGTCTGCAGGAACCATGAACTCTTGAGAAGCTGTTCCTCCTATTGCTCCACTGTCAGCATCTACTGGTAGTACTTCTATTCCACAACGTTTAAAGATTCTTCTATAAGCATTATCCATTTTTTCGTAGGTATCTTGAAGACTTTGTTCAGTGGCATGAAATGAATAAGCGTCTTTCATTATGAATTCTCTGCTTCTCATTAATCCAAATCGAGGGCGGATTTCATCGCGGAATTTGGTTTGTGTCTGGTAGAGCGTTGTTGGCAATTGACGGTATGAGCGAAGGATATCTCCGGCAAGACTTGTGATCACTTCCTCGTGAGTAGGGCCTAGACCTAATTTCCGGTTCTGTCTGTCTACAAGGTTGAACATTATGCCCTCTCCTTCTGTATATCCTTGCCAACGTCCACTTTGTTCCCATAGTTCAGCTGGCTGAAGTTGTGGGAGGAGCGTTTCTAGTGCTCCAGTTGAGTCCATTTCTTCTTGAATGATTGAGATTATTTTTTTTAAAACTCGCCACATTAAGGGGAGATAGGCATAGACGCCTGCTGTTACACGTCGGATGTAGCCTCCCCGAAGCAATAACTTATGAGAACTGATTTCAGCGTCTGCTGGGACTTCCCGCAGCGTCACCAGCATTAGGCGGGAGACCCGCATAGATTAGATAGAGGTGATTTCTGAGGATTTTATCCTCAGGTGTAAAGGATGAGTATCAAGATGTTCAAAACTCAGGATCAGCAAGTTTCAAAGGGGCCACATCTGCTAGTGTCACCACCCTGTAATGGAGATAGGCAAAGGATATGTTTTCAAGTTCAGCTGGATTGGCCCCCTCAGGTCACTTAGAGGCAAATTCTGAAGTCTCTCAAGAAATCAATTTTGCGATGGCTCAGTCAGATTCCCTCATTGGTATAGAGGATGTTCAGAAATCTCTTAATCGTTCAAGGGCGTCAGTGTATCGCTATACGAATACTGATCCTAGGAATCTGAACCCTCCCTTTAATCCTCGAAAATTAAATCCAGAATATAGAAGTGATCAGAAGGATCCCTTGCTCTTTCACCCTAATGAGGTGGCTCGGTTCGCAAAAGATATCTTAAGGATTAAGGAAGTCACCGTAGAGATATTGAATTCACCTTCTTCAGCTACCCAACAAGTTTTAAATTCCATTCTTGAAGAGCTTGTAGCTATAAGATCATGCTTGGAAGGTTCTAACACTATGCCTGCAAATTTTTCAACTCGTCGTGATCAAGAAGACCGTTCTGCTGCTTAGGTCCAACAGAATGCAAGAAATTAACCTCAAATGCATTTTTTCTTTGTTCTCAATAAATTACTTTTGAAGCCAACTTTTAAAGAACTCACAGTTAATCAATTGCTGGGCTTTCTCTAAGCTCTATTTAATGGAACCTGAATCAGCATCAAGGAGTAGCCAAAGTCACACTTCCCCGACTATTGAAACCGGGAATATGGAGATGCAAGAAGACTTTTTATCTTTCAATAGTCCTTCAATTGTATTTCTTGGCTTCATAATTGCTATTGCAACTATTGCAGTGCCTCTTTATGCAGTAATTAGCATACGGCCACATGCAGGTTCAAGTTCTACAACCACTGTTATAGAAAACAATGGATCTAAGCTGCCTCTCCCCATCACCGTCCTCAGGTTTGGTCAACCTGGTAGTTGAGATTCCTGCTGGGAGCCGCAATAAATATGAATATTCGGCTGAGGCTGGTGTTATGGCGCTAGATCGTGTACTTCATTCCTCAGTGAGATATCCCTTTGATTATGGGTTCATACCTAACACCCTTGCAGAAGATGGAGCGCCTCTAGATGCAATGGTAATTATGGAAGAACCTACCTTCGCAGGTTGTCTTATTAAAGCAAGACCTATAGGTGTTCTAGATATGCATGATTCGGGCGCTTATGATGGAAAGTTGTTATGTGTACCTGTTGCAGATCCAAGGCAACAATCTATTAGTAGCATTCGTCAAATTGCTCCTAATCAGCTGGAAGAAGTCGCTGAATTCTTTCGAACTTATAAAAGTCTTGAAGGAAGAGTAGTTGTCATAGGAGGATGGAGAGATTCAGATGCAGTAGCACCTCTGCTTTCAGAATGTATAAAAGCGACGCTTACAAAATATTGATTTTCATTCGAGTCAATTTCGCCTAAGTTTTTATTTTTGTTCTTCTATTTGAAAAATGACTATTCCAGCAGTAAGGATTTTCAGCTATTCAAGATGCTCTACTTGCAGGAAAGCATTGGATTGGCTTAATTCTAATTCAATCTCTTATGAGTTGTTCGACATTATTGAAAACCCTCCAAGCAAGGATTTATTGCTTAAGGCATGGGCACAACTTGGGGAAAGAAAGTTTTTGTTCAATACCAGTGGAGTGAGTTATAGATCTATTGGAGCTGTGAAAATTAAGGCTATGAGTGATGAGAAGGCTTTAGAGGCTCTTGTTAGTGATGGGAAGTTGATTAAACGACCTTTTTTGGTTAGCTCTGACAATAAAATCTTGGTAGGCTTTAAGCCTCAAATCTGGGCCGATTTTCTTTTAAGCTAAAGATAGATATGATCGCAAGATATCAAAATAAATTGTGATATTGAGCCTTGACTCTAGCCACTTGTGGGAGAAATTTAGAAGTTTATCTGATGCTCTCCAAGTAAGATATTTATAATAGATAGATGATTCTTTTGCTATGATAAAAAGAGATTACTCGTTGACTAGATAATGGTTTTATCAAAGTTCTTTTTTAAAATCCTTTAGGCTTTGACATTTGCACCAATTATAGCTAATTAGTTGTTATGCAAAGTACGGTAAATCTAAGTGCATAAGAAAGATTTCTCCAGAGATCGCAAGGTTTCTAAAGCTGAAAGTATTTCTGGTTTTCAATCTTTTTGGGATTTTTGGGCTCCAATTATATTTACGTTGGCAATTTATATAGGTATTCGTAATTACATTGGCGAAGCTAGGTATATTCCTTCTGGATCAATGCTTCCAGGGCTGAAGGTTCAAGACCGTTTGTTTATTGAAAAAATCACTTTAAGAGGAAGAGCCCCAAGCCGAGGGGAAATCGTTGTTTTTAATTCTCCTTACTCTTTTGACCCTGTTTTAAGTGCCTCTAGAGCCTTTTCTCCATTAAAGTGTGCCCTCTTGAATTTCCCTTTATTAACGCTTGTTCCTGGACTTTCTGACGCTTCCTGTGATGCATATATAAAGAGGGTTGTTGCGGTCGCAGGGGATCAGGTTTTTGTTAATTACAAGGGGGAAGTGATTATTGATGGGAAGAGAGAGTCTGAACCTTATGTCAGTAGGTATTGTTCAGCAAATAGCTACTCTATGAATGGATGCAGGCCTTTGCTAGGAAAGGTTCCAGAAGGACATGTCTTGGTTCTCGGAGATAATAGAGGTAACAGTTGGGACGGTCGCTTTTGGCCAGGCGGAAATTTTCTTCCAGTTGATCAGATTATTGGAAGAGCTGTGTGGAGATTTTGGCCACTTAGTCGCTTGGGTCCACTTCACGGTTTTTAAGTCCGCAATCAATTACTTTTCCCTTCAATTCGCAGCCTTCCATTGGTTGATTCGCTGCTTTCGGTACATTTTGAGAATTTCTCGTTTGTGTCCAACAATGATCAGGATCAAAGAGGAGCCACCGTCTACTACCAGGAGAAATTTTTTCTTGGCGTGTTTTTAGTAGCCTAGATGGCCCAAAACTTAAAGAATTCCATAGTTGATCCACAGACCATTTTTCTTTAACAATTAGCTCTTGCCAAAGTAATGGGAGTACAAGGTGATGGCCTGCAAGACCAGGAATACGCTTGTCAGGTGATAATTGAATTTCCTCATCGTCAAGAGGAACGGAATGTACCGCTATTGCGGTAATAATTCCCTCTTTAAGAGCGTTAATTAGAGATCTTCTGTCTTGTTCCCCTCCAAGAGAAGGAGTCACTCGCCAACCGAGGCTTGTGAGGTTGAGAGTTGTTCTGTCAGCAACAATATGCCACCAAGACACACTTGACATTGGTGGATTTTTAGAGCTTTTGAGCATTTCTACACCTTTTAAGGTGGAAATATTCATCAGTCTTAGCGACTTGTCTTTGTTGAGATGATTTAGTTCTATTAGCTCTGCAAGGGGAAGCGTTTCGCTTGTGATCGGGTCTGGAGGCCAACCGGCTCGAAGGGTCTCTACTCCTTCTCTGACAAGTCCTTCTCCTTGCAATTTTTTGTCCCTTGGTGCAACCAAAAAAGGTGCTGTTCCCATTTCTCCTAGTAATAAGCCACGTTGTAGTAGCTCTAGGGGAGGGATAGAGTCATCTTCTGCTAAGCCAATCGCGCCATGTTGCAGTAAATCAGCATGGGAGGATAAAACATCACCTTTCCCATTAAGGCTGAAACTTCCCCAAAGATGGATGATTACATCGTTTTGGTGATTGACGAGACCTTGTAAACGTTCAGGACGGTCTCTCCATGAAGAACTCCTTGGCAGTAAGGCTAATTGTCCATAGCCACATGTTGCTGCTGCTTTGCACAGGCTTGAAAGGCTTTCACTTTTTCCAGAAACCGGTTCTTCTAAAATTGAATGAGGGTCAACAAGGCAGGGGGCTAATAGTAAGTTTGAGGATGAAGGAGTTGGTAGAATGTTGAGCTTTTTTGCTTCGGCAAGTGCTTTTTTGCCGAATGCAAAAATCAAACCTTCTTTTATTAAAACAGAGTCTTTTTTAACAGGACTATTAGGGCCATGGAGAATTTGAATATCCTTTAAGAGTGTTGATTGCGACACAACCTTATAGTGCTCCTGCAGCTGTTTTATCAAGAATCCCTCCTAAATGTGATGTTAGGTTCATGCATGTCACAACCATAGGTTGGTTTGAGTCTTTTGGAATGTCTAGAACTGTTACCCCTCCGTTTCCTTGCTTTACCATCCAAATGTTCGATGCATTTAGACCTAGAGCATGACAAATAATCGTTTTATTTACCGCATCATGTGCAACTACGAGAGCGGTCTCTCCTTGGGAGAGGCCTCTTGAAATCTTTCTCAAGCATTTCACAGACCGTTCCCACACTTGATGAATGCTTTCTCCTTCAGGCATTACAACTTTCTCTGGAGACTTTTTCCATTGTGCTAAAAGTTCAGGCCATTCCATTGCAATTTCTGCCTCAAGCTTCCCTTCCCACAAGCCATGGTTGATTTCTTTGAGCTCATTTTCTAGCGTTAATTTAAGATTTTTATGTGACTTAAGAATCTCTTTTGCAGTTTGTGTTGGCCTAGTCATCGAGCTGCTATATGCCTTGTGTAGTTTTATTTTGTTAAGGAATAGACCAGCATCAAAGGCTTGCTTAAAACCGTTTTCGTTAAGTGGGATATCAATCTGCCCTTGAAAACGACCTTGTTGATTCCAGTTTGTTTCACCATGCCTTACTAGAATTAACCTTGAATGACTTTTGCTAGGTGGAATCGGGGGATTTAAATGAACAGTATTATTAAGGCATTCGATCTGTGAATGAAAAGTATTTTTTTGGTACGAAAGTATATTCAATACTGATACAGATGCGTTGTCTAACTTCAATCGCCTGAAGTCTTTGGAAGGATTTCCAATTAAGTTGAGAATTAGGCATCTAAGAATCGCATTGTGAGCTACAACTAATATTGTTTCTTTCCCTTCTATTGAATGTTGCTTTATAAGCTTCTTTAGAAAACAATTTGCTTGTTTCATAAGCTCTTGGAGAGGTTTGAAGTGATCACTTTGACCTCGCGTAAGGACAAGATCTTGTGGTTGTGTTTTCCAGACCTTGAAATCATTTGGAAATGTATTCTGAACTTCTTCCCCGGTAAGTCCACTCCAAGGGCTGAGGTCTATTTCAAGTAAGTCATTGTCGAAAATAGGATTTTTGGAGCTCCCTTTTGCTTGAATTAATTCCTTCGCGGTTTGGGCAGCTCTCCTTAAAGGAGAGCTGTAGAAAGCCTCTATTTCCATGTCGGTCAACGCTTTGCCTGTTTTTTGTGCCTGAACGACCCCTTCTTGAGTAAGTATTGAGAGGTCATCACGACCTTGGATACGCCCTTGAGAGTTGAAGCTACTTAAACCATGGCGAACAAGGAGGAGACGCATGGCAAAAGAGAGATATGGTTGGTTTTGCCATCGTATGGGGCAGCCTGTCTCTTTAACATTTTTAGAGAGTAAACATCTGCTCTTGGTTAGGTTGGAAACTCACGAAACCCTTTATGCGAACAGCTAACCCCACTTGGAAAATTGCCTTGGCAATTATCTCAATAATTATTTCCTTAGCTGTTTGGAAACAGGGATTGGAACAAAGCTTTAATCGCCCATCAGTTGCCCCAGCGCTTTCTCTTAGCCAGCAAGAGATGGCTCTTTTAGCAAAACCGGCTGTTCCCCGTTCATTCCAGTCACTTCTCATAGGGACGCAACCTGAGACTGCTCTTCGCGAGAGCTTAATGGAGATTCCGTTAGATCAGATGGAAGACCACCAAAGGTTGCTCTTGGCGGCATTGGAAAATTCGAATGAGAGGAAAAAATTATTGTTGGACTTCTCGTTAGAAGAGGCATCTTTAGAGCCAGTTAAGAAAGTCTTAATAGAAGGTCGTAACTTGAAGGACAATTTTGAAGACGCTTTTGGAGAAGAGCTTGTATATACCAATCCACTCTTAATACAAGCATCTTGTTTTTCTATAGGCGGGAATGAATCGAATTGTATTGATCAACAGATTGCAAAAAGGATGGCTTTGAGATTGGGCTTTAGTCAGGGTCTCCCTTTGATAGCTCTCTTCATTGGGAGTGGATTGTTATTACGTCAAATCTGGATTTTGTTCAGAGGCCTGACACTTCCATGGCCTGCTGTGATTCCGATTCCCCTTTCCTCGATGGATATGGTGCTTTTGGTTGCGGGGGGGTTTGTTGTTTTAGGAGAAGTTGTTTCACCAACGCTTGTCCTTCCGATTACTTCTGCCATGACAAGTCAATTGGCAAGTCCTTTTAATGAATCAGTAAAGGTTTTAGTTGGATATTGTTCAATGACGGTGGCACCTCTGGTTATTCTTAGTCGCCAATTGAAGAGCCTTGAAGCATCTCTTCGTCCTGAGAATGGATGGTTGCAATGGCGATTAAGCCCATGGAACACTGCTATTTCACGGGCGATTGTTGCGTGGCTAATGGTTTTGCCTCCGGTTCTTATAACAGGTTGGTTGGTGAGCTTTACCTTTGGAGATCAGGGAGGCAGCAATCCTTTACTAGAGCTTGTGTTGAGCAGTCGAGATCCGGTTGCTCTTGGCTTGCTAGTCGTCACGACTGTTGTTCTGGCGCCATTGTTCGAAGAATTGGTCTTCCGAGGTGTTCTTTTGCCTGTGTTAGTTAAGGAGATAGGTAGATCTTGGGCTCTCGTGATGAGCGCCATTGTTTTTGCTATGGCTCATTTAAGTGTTAGTGAGTTTCCACCATTACTTGTGTTAGGAGTGGGTCTTGCTTTGCTGAGACTCAGCACAGGAAGACTTTTACCGTGTGTTCTTATGCACGCATTGTGGAATGGAATGACTTTTTTCAATCTTGTTTTATTAGCTGGATAGTTGAAAGCATATTGAGTTTTCTAATCTATTGACCTTGCAGAGCCTATTAGATGATGGTTCACTTGAAAGTATTAGGCATTCTTTCTGGTGGTTGCAGTTAAACAACCGCGCTCTATATCGCTAAAAGAGGAGACGTTCAGGCCACAAACTACGCGGTCTCTTGAGTTGTTACAGGGTGCTTTATCAACTAGGAAAATTGCTCGTCATTCTCCCAGAGTGGCAGGTTTTCATAGGATTGTTGATGGTGCATTGTTGGGAACTTGTTTGGCTTTAACCTTTATCTCTGCGTTAACTCTTCATTGGCAATATCGGTGGACTATTGACTTTACAAGGCTAGAAAATACTCGCAAACTGGCTCATAGATTCACTGAGTCTACGGCCATGCTGGAACAACACCTGTTAAAGCGTGGCAGGTTGCCTGGACTAATGGTTTCAACCAAGGCGTCGGACCTTCTTTATCTAGATCAACCATCTGGCTCTATAGGGGGTTTTGATGCAAAGGGCTCCTTTGTTGTTTTAAATAAGGTCTTTGCAAACCATATAATTCATGGCTACTGATGGGAGTCAATAAACATAGATTATCAAGGAGTTCTCGAGGCAAGAGGAAGCGTGTTATTCAATTAGAGAAAGTTTCAGATTTTCGAATGAGATTAGTATTTTTGTCTCTTGTTATCGGAATCTTTGGATTGGGAGGACGGTTAGCTTGGCTACAGCTTTTTCAGTCATCGGCATTGGAGGCACGTGCTAGATCATTTCAGACTGATTTCACAAAGCCACTCGGGAGAAGGCGTTCAATAGTTGATCGTATGGGACGGTTAGTTGCTTTAGATGAAAAGCGTTATCGATTATGGGCTCATCCGAGGTACTTTAATTTTCCTGGAGATGACCCTGCCTTAATTCGTAAGCCAGTTGATGTGGCTAGGAAGCTTTCAGGCCTGATTCCAATGTCGATGAGTGAAATTGTCCAACGACTTGGTGATCGCCCCTCTGGCGTAAAACTTGCTGAGGGTCTTGATCAGGACAAAGCTTTGCTTTTGAAAGGATTGGGCATAAGTGGCTTAGACCTCGAGCCATACCCGCAACGCGTTTACCCGCAAGGTGATCTATTTGCAAATGTGGTTGGATTCTTGAACCATGATCGCGTTCCTCAGGCAGGTTTGGAGCAGAGTTTGAATTCAGAGATGCTTAGGTATGAACAACCTCTAACTCTAAGAAGAGGTGCTGATGGAACACCTCTTCCCGATGATCTGGCTCCGGGTCTTTTCTTTGGGGATGATATGCGAATGCAGCTCACCATGGATGCACGTCTCCAACAGGTGGCGATGGAGGCTTTAGCTCAAGGCGTATCGCGTTGGAGTGCGAAGAAAGGTGTGGCGATTGTTATGGACGTAGCTAATGGAGAGATGTTGGCTCTTGCTTCAACTCCAACTTATGACCCGAATAAGTATTGGAGATTTCCCCCGAGTCGTTTTCGTGAATGGTCTGTACAAGATCTGTTTGAGCCTGGTTCTACGTTTAAACCCATAAACCTAGCTTTAGCTTTACAGGAAGGAGTAATAGAGGAAGGAGATACTGTTTTTGATGAGGGGAGAGTTGATGTAGGAGGTTGGCCTTTATATAACAATGATCGTGTTTCGCATGGTGTTATTGATTATCCAAAGTTGCTTCAGGTCTCTAGCAATGTAGGCATGGTTAAGACAATGCAAAAGCTTAGTCCAGACTTGTATTGGGATTGGCTTCAGAAACTAGGAGTGAATTCTATCCCTGAGACTGATCTCCCTGGTGCTGTTGCTGGTCAATTAAAGACTAAAAAACAGTTTGTTTTACAGACGATTGAACCTGCCACTGCTGCCTTTGGCCAGGGATTTTCTCTAACACCTCTTAAGTTGGCGCAACTGCATGCTCTTATTGCCAATGGCGGATATTTGGTAAGACCCCGGATAACAAGGGGGTTGACTTTACAGGACGCTTCCTCTGAAAAGACACAATTACTGGAACCAGAAGTGACAAATACGATTAGGCAGTGGATGGAATCCGTAGTAACTGCCGGCAGTGGAAAAGGGGTGAAAACACCTGGTTATCGAATAGGGGGGAAGACAGGTACTGCACAAAAGGCCGTTAATGGCATTTATCAGCCTGGAGCAAAAATCTGCAGCTTTGTTGCAATCCTCCCAATTGATTCCCCTCGCTTTGTGGTTTTGGTTGTTGTAGATGAGCCTCGAGGTAGTAATGCTTATGGTTCAACAGTTGCGACACCTGTTGCCAAGATGATTATTGATGGATTGTTGGCGATAGAGAAAATACCTCCAACAAGCAAAAGGTCAGATTCTCAATCTTCAAATGGGTGAAAACTTGGAAAAACTTCCATTTTCAAAGGCTGAAATAGAGGTGTAAATTATTGAAAGAGAGCTAGCTTTACTAATAGATGGTGAGTAATTTTTAATGGCCACGTTCTTAGAGCAGCTTTCCTCAATGACTGTCGTTGTCGCAGACACGGGAGAACTTGAGGCTATTAAGACATTCACTCCTAGGGATGCAACTACAAATCCTTCTTTGATATTGGCTGCTGCACAGATGCCTGAATATCAAGGACTTATAGATGATGCATTGCTTTCTTCTAGAAAAAGTTTGGCAAATAGTGCTAGTGCAGAGAATGTCGTTAGAGAAGCCCTTGATCAGATATGCGTTCTCTTTGGGATAGAAATTCTTAAGATTGTGCCAGGACGTGTTTCTACAGAAGTTGACGCTCGCTTGAGTTATGACACTCAAGCCACAATTGATAAAGCAAGGAAATTGATTTCTCTTTATGAAAATGCAGGTATTCCAAAAGAAAAGGTATTAATTAAAATAGCTTCCACATGGGAAGGTATAAAGGCTGCGGAATTCCTAGAAAAGGAAGGTATCAATTGTAATTTAACGCTTTTATTTAGCTTTTCACAAGCAGTTGCCTGTGCCGAGGCAGGAGTTACTTTAATTTCGCCTTTTGTTGGAAGGATACTTGATTGGTATAAGGCTGAAACTGGTCGTGATAGTTATCCTGGCTCTGAAGATCCTGGTGTGTTGTCAGTGACAAAGATTTTTAATTACTACAAGCGTAATCGCTATAAAACTGAAGTTATGGGAGCAAGCTTTAGAAATATTGATGAGATTATTGAATTAGCAGGTTGTGATCTGCTGACCATATCACCCAAATTACTCGATCAGTTACGGCATAAAGAAGGAAAATTAACCCAAAAATTGGATAATAATAATCCAGGCCCTTCAAGAGAATTTGTTTCACTAGATCAGTTCGAATTTTCTAAAGCGATGAATAAAGATCGAATGGCAAGTGAAAAGTTAGATGAGGGTATAAAGGGCTTTAGCAAGGCGATAGAAACTCTTGAAATACAGTTGAGGGATCGCTTAAAGTCACTTCACTTGGCTAGCTTATCAGATGATTCTCTCGAGATTAATTCTAAAGTTCTTTGCAATTAAGACTCTTAGGCACCTACTGTTTTGTGTAAAAAATACTTAGGCATATTTAATAAGAAAAAATTATTTTTATTCTAGGTGAACTTCCATACAGCTCCATCTGGAAAACTTGGCCCTATATTTTTATCTTGAGGCTCTTCAAATGAAATTCGCCACTCTGGGACCCTGCAAGTAATAAAGTCTGTACGTTCTATTAGTAAACCTCCTTCGGGACTTTTACTGGCCTTGAAGCCTCCCATCCAGAAGCCACCTTTTTCACCACCTTTAAACCAGACCCAAACTGTTTCGTTATTCATTTGCAATTCAGGAAGTAGGTATCACTAAAGGAAAAGGAATTTCCTGAAAAATTTTTCTATTCTTCATGTAGGTCATTTACTTTTAAAGAGATTCATTGATTCTGAAATAATAATCGCTTGATGACACGCTGAGCAATATCTCCATAGCTCATTTCCCCAGAAAGAATTTGTGCAATTCTTTCTGGGGCAGTAGGTCTTTTGATCCCTAGTTGATAGCCAACTTTTGGGAATCTATAGAAAACCTGAGCAATTCTGCTCCCCCATGCCATTGATGCTCCCCAGTCTTTTTGCATGCATTGTGTATAACTAGCTAGAGCATTGTTGTCACCTTTAAGCCACCTGTTAAGGAAGTGTGCAGCATTGCAGCCACTCATCAGGGCTGGTCTGATGCCTTCTGCTAGGAATGGGTCGCAAAGCGATGCTGCATCACCTATCGCAACAACACCTTCGCCATGAAGGACATTTTGTCCATTCCAGATACGAAGGTTTGAGTGTTTGCGCTCCCCATCATTAGGATCAAAACCAAGATCAGGTAAGAATTTGTCGAGTATTTTTTGACTATCTGCTATTTCACGACCAATAAAAGTTCCTACGCCAACGTTCACGCCGTTGGCAATTGGGAAGGCCCAAGCAAAGCCATGATGAACTAGTCCAAATTCAAACCTTGCAGAGCCTCCTTTCAAATTTCCTTTTCCATTAAGACGAACTGATGTCGTAACAGCATGTTTTTGTTTTTTAGGGCCCAATCCAAACTTCCTTGGCCATTGAGATTTAGACCCATTAGCGATAACTAAGGATCGAGATTCAAATTGTTTGCCATTGCTGCAGGTTATTTGCCAGGAATCTTTTTCTCTTTCAATCTTTTCTGCAGAAAGAGGTTGCAGCAATTCAGCCCCTTCCAGGCTTGCTTGATTCATTAGGTAACAGTCAAGCATTTCCCTACGTACTATCCAAAAGGGAGATGTTTCAGCTAAATCAGCTACCACTCGATCGTCAAGGCACCAAGAGAATTCAACTTTGTTAATTACTTCATCAACTGCAGGACTGAGATCAAAAGGGAATAACCTCTGTACAGAAGCTGCCATGCCTCCCCCGCATGCCTTGATTGTATTTGTTGATTTTTTTTCTATTACAGTAACCTTGTGGCCTGCCTTGGCGAGATGAAAAGCAGCTGATGCACCAGCTGCTCCACCACCAATAATTAAAACATCTCTAGTGCTCACACCTTTAATATATCTGATTCTTTGTCAGCCAAGTGTTTGTCAATTTCGGTTATGAATTTGTTGGTAAGCTTTTGAACATTTTCCTGCTGATCTCTACTTTGATCTTCAGAAAGCTCACCATCTTTTTCAGACTTTTTGATGCGATCAATCGCATCTCGTCGAATATTTCTAAGAGCTACCTTGCCTTCTTCGGCATACTTTGAGGCAAGTTTGCAAAATTCTTTACGCCGTTCTTCTGTTAAAGGAGGTACGTTAATTCTAATAATTTTTCCGTCATTGTTAGGAGTAAAGCCAAGATCACTTGTTGATATTGCTTTTTCTATTAGAGCTAGTGATCCAGTATCAAAGGGTTGTATTGCAATGGTTTGGGAATCAGGTGTTGAGATGGTCGCCAACGATTTCAAAGGTGTTTCTGTACCGTAATATTCAACCGAGAGGCGATCAAGTAAGGAGGGGTTGGCTCTTCCTGTTCGGATGGTATTAAAAGTCCTCTGGGCTGAATCAACTGACTTTCGCATGTTGGATTCTAGTTCAGTGTTTGACATGGGATTGCTAGGTCTAAATTGATGGAATTGGAACGGTTAAATTGATCGTCAGCAGTTGTTGCTGATACGAGAACCTACTTGTTGTCCTGATACTGCTTTTGCAATGTTATTCGGCTCGAAAAGATCAAATACGACTATTGGGATGTCGTTGTCTTTACAAAGGGCTATAGCTGTCCCATCCATTACTCCTAGTTCTTTGCTGAGGACTTCTTGATAGGTGAGTTTCTCATAGCGAATTGCCTCCGGAAAACATTTAGGGTCTCGGTCATAGACTCCGTCAACCTTGGTCGCTTTGAAAACAACATCAGCATTGATTTCTGCAGCTCTAAGGGCAGCTGTGGTGTCAGTTGTAAAAAAGGGGTTTCCACATCCTCCTCCAAATACTACGACTCTTCCTTTTTCTAAATGACGAATTGCACGTCTGCGTATGTAAGGCTCTGCAACGGCTTGCATCTCGATAGCAGTTTGCACTCGAGTGGGTACACCAGTTCTTTCCAATCCATCCTGCAGGGTTATTGCATTCATCACAGTGGCTAACATCCCAACATAGTCAGCTGTGGCTCGGTCCATGCCTTCAGCAGAGCCTTTTAACCCCCTGAAGATATTGCCACCCCCAACGACTATGGCTAGTTGGGTCCCTTGATCAACCACTTTTGACACGTCTTCAGCGATTGACTGGACTATTGCTGGGTCAATCCCATATGGTTTATCACCCATTAGGGCTTCACCACTGAGTTTGAGTAGGACACGTTTGTACGTCATTCAATCCCCTTATCTTGATGACAGTAGCAAGCTTTGGAATGACAGATCTGTAGCCGGATAGTCTTGCTTGTCAAAACTTAGTAAGTCGCTTGGATGTAAGAAACAGTTTAGAAAAATGGGTAAGGAAGTTAATAGCTCCTCAGCATTGATGGCTCGATTGACAATTTCGGCACTAGATCGTGTGAGTGAAGACCCTTCTTCTTGGAAGAATCCAATAGTACATAGAGCACTTTTAGTAAGTGGTCTTTCGGTTCTTCTTGCAGCAACAAAGCTTTTAGCTGCCGAAGTAGATCAACAATCTGGTGTTAATTAAAACTCAATACCTTTTTGGGCTTTGATGCCTTGTTCTTTGAAAGGGTGATGAACGAGACTCATTTCTGTTACTAAGTCTGCAATGTCAATAAGTTCTTTTGGAGCACCTCTGCCGGTTAGAACAACATGTTTTAAGGGAGGCCTTTCCCCTAGCCCAATTAAGACTTGATCCAATGAAAGATATCCAAGCTTCAGGGCAATATTGATTTCATCCAGTATCACAAGTTTGTGCTCTTTTCTTTTTAAAAAATCTAGAGACTTTTCCCAAGCATTAGCCACTAAAGAGGCGTCTCTTTCTCTGTCTTGGGTATTCCAGGTAAAACCTTCTCCTAAAGCATGGAATTCCAAGGAATCCCCAAACTTTTCAAAGGCCTTTGCTTCTCCTGGTTCCCAACTACCTTTTATAAATTGCACAATAGCGACTTTTTCGCCATGCCCAAGAGTTCTAAGAGCAAGACCTAATGCAGCAGTGGTTTTACCTTTCCCGTTCCCAGTGAATACAAGAATTAATCCTTTTTCTTTTTGTCTAGAGTTTACTCTTTGCTTTTGTATCTTTTGGCGTTGACTCATCCTTTTTTTATAACTTAGATCATCCTTATCGGGTGACAACTTTCCTCCTATGCCTAGTTCTAAGGCAGCTTGATCTAAAGAGTTTTCTCCTTCTTCTTGATTCGTTGCATCAGCCATGATTTGGATTCAGGAGTGAATTTTGTAGATAAATCTTACTTTATTATATATTGAATATATAATAAAGTATTCCATTCCACTCCTCTAAGTTACAAAAAATAAAAGCCAAGGTATGTCTACTTGCAGGTAAAATAGAGTTCTTACAGAGATAGGGGCTCAAGATGATTTGTGATTTGAATATATTAGTGCAACCTTTAAAAATTAACTAGTAATAATATATCTAGCCAATGCATTGTCAACTGCTTGTTGTTGGTCGCGACGGGTCAGCCAGTGGTGATAAGTTTTTGTGTGAATAGAAACAGAATGACCCATCATCCTCGCGGCAACAGTGTCAGGAAGACCAATATGAATTGTTCTTACTGCCCAAGAGTGCCTGAGATCATATGGGGTTAGCGGTAAATTATATCTACGGAATTGTTCAGAAACACGTCTTCCCACTTGTTGAAGAGTGGTCTTGGCAAGATCAGTATTTATCTCTGGTAATGCTGTTGGTTCTTCTCCTAGGCGCTCAAGCCCAAATCTTTTAATCCAGTCAGGATGGAAGGGCCAAGCTTGATGTTCACCTGTTTTTGTATTGGGTAAAACTCTGATCACCTTGTCCCCATTTTTGGAAAGAGAAGACAAGTCTGAGAAAAATATTTCATGATTTCTTAATCCATAGGTCGCCATAAGGCCATATGCAAGTCTCCAGCGTGGGTTTGGGATTAGTTCCCAGAATTTGAGGATTAAATTATCATTTGGGAGATGGCGAAAATGGGCTTTATGTAGTCCATATCCTTTTGCTTCTGCTTTCCAGTCTTTTGGAAGTGCTACTCCAAAGTGACCCGCAAAAGCGCTAAGAGCAGTAGCACACTGTTGCCTACTCCTGGAATTTTCTGAGTAACTTGCGAGAGTTAGAGATAAGAGATTGGTTGTGAAACCTTTTTGGCTTGTTTTGGCAATTGTTAATAGCCGGTTTATGTAAGGAAGATAAGCCGAAGACCAGGTGGTTTTTGTTCCTGCTGGCGACTTCCTTCTGAGTGGATTGGAGAAGAAGTTTGTTTTAAATTTTTCAATGGCGTCCTCCAAATCAGACGGAACACTTTTCTTTTGTGTAGTGTTTGTTTGTCTTTCCCAGTACTTCCAGTCAAATTTGTTGTGCTGTAGTTGCAAAACTACTAGCTCAAGGATTCTTTCAGCTTCTTCCACTCCTTCTGGTGTTGCTGAAAGGCGGAGGCTAATCCGTTGAACCGCTCTCCTTTCATTGCCATCCTTAGACGGTAATGGCCCTCGAAGGTTAAGTCGTTCTCCTCTTTGCTCTATTCGCATAGAGCTTCCTTTGCTCGCAAGGGCTAGATTGATTGCTTTCAGCTTTTTGCTGACTGTCATATTCGATCAATGCTTTCTGTAGCTTGACGTTGATTGGCACTACTCTCAAGTCTTTTTTGCTGATTACATTTCTATGTCTCGTATTGGCGTCCTCTTGCTGAACCTCGGAGGCCCAGAGCGAATTGAGGATGTCGGACCATTTTTGTTCAATTTGTTTTCTGATCCTGAAATTATTCGGCTACCAAATCCTTCTTTGCAGAAACCCCTTGCCTGGTTTATAAGTTATCTAAGGACGGGTAAATCTCAACAGGCTTATAGGGCTATTGGTGGAGGTTCTCCAATTCGGAGGATTACTGAACAACAAGCAAGAGAGTTACAAAGCCAATTAAGGCAAAGAGGTATTAATGCGACGATTTATGTGGCGATGCGTTACTGGCATCCTTTTACTGAATCAGCAGTTTCTGACCTTAAGGCCGATGGCATTAGTCAGGTAGTAGTACTTCCTCTTTATCCGCATTTTTCGTTAAGTACAAGTGGTTCAAGTTTTCGTGAACTAAACAGGTTGAGGGACATTGACCCTGCCTTTCAATTATTGCCAATTCGCTGCATAAGAAGCTGGTATGACAACCCTGGTTATGTTTCTTCGATGGCAGAGTTAATCGCTGAAAAGATAAAACTTTGTGAGGAGCCTTCTTTGGCACATATTTTCTTTAGTGCACATGGTATTCCTAAAAGTTATATAGAAGAGGCTGGTGACCCCTACCAAAAGGAAATAGAAGGTTCTACTAATTTGATTATGCAAGAGCTTGAGAAGATGTTGGGTTATTCGAATAAATACACCTTGGCTTATCAAAGTAGAGTAGGTCCAGAAGAATGGATTAAGCCATATACAGATGAAGTCCTTAAGGAACTAGGCTCAGCAAAGACGCATGATTTAGTTGTTGTTCCAATTAGCTTTGTAAGTGAACATATTGAGACACTTCAGGAAATTGATATTGAATATCGAGAACTAGCTGCTCAATCAGGTGTAGTTAACTTTCATAGGGTTAGAGCGCTAGACACTTATCCAGCTTTTATATCTGCACTTGCAGATATTGTGATCGCCAGTTTAGAAGGTCCTGAAATTGCACTTGATGATGCTTCCAGTCTCTCAAAGAAAATAAAGTTGTACCCTCAGGAAAAATGGCAGTGGGGGTGGAACAACAGCTCTGAAGTATGGAATGGGAGAGTGGCAATGCTTGTATTTTTTGCGTTTTTAATAGAACTTGCTTCGGGAAAGGGATTACTCCATTATTTAGGGATCTTGTGATTTTTGCTTCCATTAAGAAAATTCTGGGAATGCTTGGCTTTAGTCGCGAAGTGAGAAAATCAGGCTCAATTTGAATTTAATTGGTAAATCTTCTTTGCCTCTTGGTATTTGGCGCCTAATCTTAAAAAATAAATCCTTTCTCGCTTTTGTAGTGACTCTGACCTCATCTATTGGGAATCTGCGAAAACGTGATCACCAAGAATCTCGCAGAATTACTGGTGCTGAAGCCTTGATGGATTCTTTGCGTAGGCATAGTGTTCAGGTTGTTTTTGGTTACCCAGGAGGAGCAATTCTTCCTATCTATGACGCAGTGCATCATGCAGAGAAGGAAGGATGGCTTAAACATGTGCTTGTAAGACATGAGCAGGGTGGTACCCATGCTGCTGATGGCTATGCGAGGGCTACAGGAAAGGTTGGAGTGTGTTTTGGCACTTCTGGCCCTGGTGCGACCAATTTGGTTACAGGGATAGCGACTGCTCAAATGGACTCTGTTCCAATGGTTGTCGTAACTGGACAAGTCCCTCGACCTTCTATTGGAACAGATGCCTTTCAGGAGACTGATATTTTTGGAATTACTCTTCCGATTGTTAAGCATTCATGGGTAGTTCGCGACCCTTCTGATCTAGCAACTGTTGTTGCACAGGCTTTTTATATTGCCTCTACTGGTAGACCAGGACCTGTCTTGATTGATATACCTAAGGATGTAGGTCAGGAGTTGTTTGATTACATTCCTGTTGAACCTGGAACTATTATCCCTAGAGGATTCAAACTTTCACCTGAACCTTCAGATTCATCTATTGAGGAAGCCTTAGATCTAATAAATCGAGCTGAGCGTCCACTTTTATATGTAGGTGGTGGAGTTATATCTGCTAATGCTCATGAAAGCCTTGAAGCATTTGCTTTACGCCATCAACTACCTGTTACTACAACATTGATGGGTAAGGGGGCTTTTGATGAGAATCAACCTCTTTCAGTTGGCATGCTTGGAATGCATGGAACAGCTTATGCAAATTTTGCTGTTACCGAATGCGATTTATTGATAGCAGTAGGTGCGAGATTTGATGACAGAGTTACTGGAAAGCTTGATACATTTGCTCCTCGTGCAAAGGTGATTCATTTTGAGATTGATCCTGCTGAGGTAGGTAAGAATAGGCGAGCTAATTTATCTATTGTCGGTGATGTTAGAGTTAGTTTGAAAAAGCTACTTGAGTTAAGTAAGCAACAAAAAATCAATGTGAATACTTTACCTTGGCTTAAGCAAATAGATTCTTGGAAGACTCGTTATCCACTTTTTACACCACCAGAAGATGGTGCCATTTACCCACAGGAGGTGTTGCTTGCTTTGAAGGGGATAGCATCAGATGCGTTTGTAACTACTGATGTAGGCCAACATCAAATGTGGGCAGCTCAATATCTAAGCAATAAGGCAAGACATTGGATTAGTAGTGGAGGACTTGGAACAATGGGATATGGAATGCCTGCTGCCTTGGGGGTTCAAATCGCATTCCCAAATGAAAAGGTAGTTTGTATAGCCGGAGATGCGAGCATTCTTATGAATATTCAAGAGTTAGGAACTATTGCCCAATACAATCTTCCCGTAAAAGTGGTCATAGTAAATAATCACTGGCAAGGGATGGTTCGTCAGTGGCAAGAAAGCTTTTACAATGAGCGTTATTCTGCATCGGACATGCTTTTGGGAATGCCCGACTTCATTGCCTTAGCTAAATCCTTTGGGTTAGGAGGTGTTTTGATCTCTGAGAGGAAGGATTTAACCTCTGAGTTAGAAAAGGCTTTTGCAGAAGAAGGCCCCATGTTGATTGATGTACATGTAAGAAGAGATGAAAATTGTTATCCAATGGTTCCTCCAGGTAAAAGTAATGCTCAGATGGTTGGCTTGCCTACTGATCCCGAGCAGATTGTAGATAAGCATCATGAATGTTCTTCGTGCGGTTTAATCAATTCTACGGATCATCGTTATTGTTCTGGATGTGGGGCTTTGCTTTGATACTTAGAGGAGTTATTAGATATGCTTTTCCTTTCTTAATGTTTTTATTTTTGTTGTTAATTCCATTGCAATTATTTGCGGCAGAAGTACTTCAGATTAGAACCTCAATGGTTTTGCAAATTGGCGATCAGAATAGAAGTTATTCAGTTCGTTTGGCTTGCTTGGATGTAGACCCTTCTGATGAAAGAAAGGCAAGAGAGTTTTTGAAGTCAAAATTACCCAGAGGTAAGAAAATAAATTTCAAACCTAAAGGTGTAGTTGATGGTTCTCTTTTGGCAATAGTTACACCTATTGGGATGGAAAAGGATGTTTCTAGACAGCTTATTGATGCTAATCTTGGGAACTCTTTGTGTGATTAATTTATCGACTTCTTTAGGTTAACGTGTTAAGAATTGACCAGTTAAAGCTTCCGCTTGATCATCAGGAAGATTGCTTAAGAGACGCAATTGTTAAGCGCCTAGGGATTGGATTGAAACGCTTGATTAGCTATCGTTTAGTTAAAAAGAGTATTGATGCACGCAAGCAAGGGCAGATAAAACTTATCTATAGCGTGGATGTGGAGGTAAAGGGAGAATCCTTTTTATTAAAGCGCCATGCAGGTAATAATCTAATTAGGAAAGCTCAAGATTGGAGTTATCGACCAGTTGTTTCTGCGAGTGAAAATCTCTCCGCTGCAGATTCTTCTAGGCCTGTAGTAGTAGGAGCTGGACCATGTGGCTATTTTGCAGCACTTTTGCTGGCCCAAATGGGCTTTAGACCTTTATTGCTTGAGCGTGGAAAAGAGGTGAAAGATAGAACCTCTCAAGTTTTTGGTTTCTGGAAAGGGCAATGCTCTTTAGATCAAGAATCAAATGTTCAATTTGGCGAGGGCGGAGCGGGTACATTTTCTGATGGGAAGCTTTATAGCCAAATTACAGATCCAAAAAAATATAAAAGTAAGGTACTTGAAGAGCTTGTAAAAAGTGGGGCAAACAATGAAATTCTTACTCTCCATAGACCTCATATTGGAACCTTTAAACTTGCAACAGTTGTTCGAGGTTTACGAGAAAGAATTCTTGAGTTGGGGGGAGAGATACGGTTTCAGACTCGTGTAGATGATCTTTTGATGGAGAGGACTTCACTCTCTAAAAAATCCTCCAAACCATTTCAGATAGTTGGCTTAAGACTTCAAGATGGAGGTGTTATTTCTTCTCGTAATGTTGTTTTTGCAGTAGGTCACTCTGCTCGAGATAGTTTTCAGATGCTTGAGAAAAGAGGGGTTTCACTACAACCCAAGCTTTTCTCCGTTGGCTTTCGAATAGAACATCCTCAAAGTCTTATTAATAAAGCCCGTTGGGGGGAAATGGCTGGGCACTCAAAACTTGGTCATGCCGAATATAAGTTGGTTTATCACGCAACTAATGGCCGATCTGTATATAGCTTTTGTATGTGCCCTGGAGGTTTGGTCGTTGGGTCGACTTCCGAAAAAGATTGTGTTGTCTCAAATGGAATGAGTCAACATTCTAGAAATGAACGAAATGCAAATAGTGCTCTGGTGGTGAATCTTTGTGCTGATGACTTCAAACGATTCGAGCGTTGGGAAGGGGATCCTTTGGTTGGAATTGCTTTGCAGCGCGATCTTGAGAAAAATGCCTTTCTTTTAGGAGAAGGTAGATATTTTGCACCTGTTCAGCGTTTAGAGGATTTCTTATTAGGGCAGGCCTCTACGTCTTTGGGAAAAGTAAAGCCTTCATATTTACCTGGAATTAAGGTTTCTGATTTGAGTAGATCATTGCCTGAATCTTTGATTGAAGCCTTAAGGGAGTCGATACCTTTTTTTGCAGAACGTATTGATGGGTTTGACTACCCTGATGCTGTTCTCACCGGAATTGAGACTCGTACTTCGTCCCCTGTAAGGATCACAAGAGATGCAACTTTAGAATCATTAAACACTTTTGGATTGATCCCAGCTGGAGAAGGAGCTGGCTATGCAGGTGGAATAATGTCTGCGGCTATAGATGGAATCAGAGCAGCGGAATCTATTGCGTTGAAGATTGCTAAAGAAAAAAATTATTGATTGTTGGCTATACAACTCCACTGGGTCGCTTTGATTTGATCTCTTCTCCATGAATGAAAGAAATTCTTTTCTTTCATGGTGCATATTGGACAAATAATGATTTGACTTGCCTTTACTCCTTCCATGATTAGTTGTTCAGATGCTGCTAGACGAAGATCAATCAATACTTTTTCTGTTTTATTATTACCCATGAAGCTTTCTTTTGTATCCGAATATCTTACCCAATTTTCAGATTTTTTTAGTGGTTCAAATTTATCTCCTAGAGTCTTAGCAATGGCCTCATATATTTCAGTATTAACTTCATAATTATCTACGCTTATTGCCGGTCCCATTACTATTATCAACGTCTCAATTTTTGCCCCTATTGAAATCAATTTCCTAAGAGTCATTGAGGTTATTCTTAAAGTGAGACCGCGCCATCCCGCATGGCAAGCAGCAACTAGCCCACTTTCTGGATCTGCAAAAAATATCGGAATGCAATCCGCACTGTACAGCCAAAGGCTTTGCTTGCTCATATCACTAACAAGACCATCTGCGGTAGGGAGAGGATGTTGCTTTGCTTGAGAAGCATATAAAACATTTCCAGTATGCTTCTGTCTTAACATATGCACTGTTTTGTGATTAAACAAATATGATGATAACTCTTTAGGCTTTTTGTGGCTCCATTGCCGTGTGAAAAAGCCATGCCTAAAACCATGTTTTCTTAGAGCTTTTGCTTCAAGATAATAATTGCCTCCTAAATTAATCCAGGACCAATCTTTAATGTTTTTTGGTGCAAATTCATTTTTTTTACTTGCTTTTGTTGATAAAGATATTTGCATTTAAGTTTATTCGCTAATGAGTTTAGATTACATCTCTAAGCATCCAAAATCCATCAAAGAATTCTTTTTTCGGGTTACTTTGAACAGCAATAAATTGTAGGCCAGTTCCATTTTCTCTTGTGTTCTTTAAATCCTTTTCCGCCATAATGGCTGTTTGTTGATCAAGATCAGTAACTAGCCATCTATCATCTTGTCCGGCTTCCAGTAAGAGTTGGGTTCGTTCAACTACAAGTCTGACTGGTTCTAATCCCCCTAACCAGGCAGCTAGTGCTAGTGATCGTGATTTACTGAATAGCCTTAATCCTGGGATGGGAAGCTCTGCATTTAAAACATCACCCATGGGCAAAAGACCATTGAATTCCATTGGCCATTCTTTGGCTTCTTGAAGGATACCCATTGGAATTGAGGCCCAGCTCCATGCATCTCCCCTTACTGCTTCAGGCAATGGGATCGGTTGATTCAGTATTGGTACAGGGGGAGGAGCTAATGGTCCTGCCATGTATCCATCTTCATTGGGATATAGGTTTTTTTCCCTTTCGGATAGCCATTCAACAAGAGCATAAGTTCTCCTGCTGGAGATAATTTCTAGACCTAATTCTTCTGCGGCGCGTTTAACCATAGATTTCATTGATGTACGCCAGCACCTCAGTCTCAGAGGAGCTTCCCAGCCTTGCTTGTTTGCTTCCTCCAGGGCTTCTTTAAGAGCTTGCCCAAGCCATAGGGAATTGACCTCGTTTGCAGGGCAACGTTTTTCCCATTTAAATGGCTTTGAATTAGACAGATCTGGGGAGCTGATGATGAGTAGCTCCCATCGCTTTTTGCCATCGGATTCAATAATTGGACGGGAGTAAAAGTCCAGCTCCCAATCAGCTTGTTTAAGAGTACTCATTTGGATTGTTAGAAGGAGAGCTTATTCAGCAGCCTCTTCCTTATTTTTACTAAGAAGACTACGAGCCTTTTGGGCTCTTTCTTCAGCCTCAGATAATACTTTTTCTTTATCTAAAAGTATCTCGCCGGGCATGCTTTCAAGCAGGGCGGTATTAAGACCAATACGTCCACGTTTCAGATCTAGTTCAGTTATTAACGCTTTGAGTTTATCTCCATAGTCGAAAACTTCTCTAAGGGATCTTAAAGATCCACCAGTAATCATTGATTGGTGAAGCAGACCGCTTACACCACCTAGGTCTACAAAGAATCCATAGGGTTTTACTGCAACAATTTGTCCTTCTATGAGCTGACCGATTTCTAGCTCTCCTAGGCGAATAGCCAAAGCGGCTTTTTTTTCTGAAAGGACAAGCTTTCTGTTGTCAGGGTTTACTTCTAAGAATGTGACGACAAGATTTTTTCCAACCAGACTGTCATGATTGGCCCCATCAACAAGTTGTGAGCGTGGAATAAATCCTCTTAGTCCTTCCAGATCACAGGTGACTCCTCCACGGTTAAAGCCATTGACGATGACCTTGACAACCTTTGCCTCTTTTTCAAGTTCTCTTACCTTTTCCCAGCTTTTTCGTAGTGCAAGTGCTCTGCAGCTGATAGTCACCATCCCATCAGCATTCTGTTCTCTAGTAACTAGTACTTCTAGCTCAAGTCCTTTTGGGAACTTTTCTTTGAGATTAGTGATGACGCCCAAACTACATTCATTCTTTGGCATGAAACCTGGCGCTTTACCACCAATGTCTACATAAACGCCATCACTCTCTACACCGATAACGGCGCCTGTTGCAATTTCTCCAGTGAGCCCAACAGGTTCGTTTTGGTCAAGTGCGGCAAGGAAGGCCTCTTCGTCAAAATCGAAGTCATCAACACTTCTTGAAGGGAGATTTTCTAGAGAAAAAGATTGATCTTTTCTGTTCTGTGAGTGTGCTTTAGAGGGTGAAAAATTATTAACTGGTCCAAGTAAATCGGCCATAGTTAGGCCATCAACCCCCTCCGGATTATTAGGGTTGCTTCTACCTGTAGCATCATTCTGAATAGAGGTTTCAAGAGTGGTTTGTGACATCAGGGACTCTTCTTGGTCTGCTTTAGAAACCTCTTGTGCATGTTCTTCTTGCTCCTCACGCTTCCTGATATGCATAACCTGGGGAGGTTTGCGAGGAGGAGTTGCTTTTGTGGCCTTGGATTTAGGTCTGTTCGGCTGCAGACCCCCTGATTCGGTCATTGGGCCTTTTGTTCATCTTGCAACCAGTCTGACAGGCAAAGTGCTAAAAACAGGTTTGATTTGGTGAGTAGTATTTCTCGACGCTTTGAAGATTTTCACTGGACCGTTGTTTCTGATGAGGCAGGTCGTCAGGGTTCAACATTGGTTTGGCCCTTTGGGGCTTGTGAGCAGCATGGGCCTCAATTACCTTTGTCAACGGACACTGTGTTTGCCGAAAGTATTCTTTCTGATGTGCTACAGAGGCTCCCTGAGGATTGTCCGATTTGGAGACTTAATACACAGTCACTAGGTTTTTCTCCAGAACATCAATCTTTTCCAGGTACAATTTCTTTAAGTGGGGGTTTGCTTTTCCAACTTGTCCTAGAAGTTGGAAGTCAATTGGCGGAAATGGGCTTTCAACGACTGGTTTTATTTAATGCGCATGGGGGACAGATTGGTCTATTGCAAGCTGTAGCAAGACAGTTGAGAGTTCAAGCGCCAGCATTAGCTGTCCTTCCTTGCTTCCTTTGGCACGGGGTTGAATCTTTAGCGGATTTAATACCTCCAGAGGAAGAGGAAGGAGGGCTTCATGCTGGACTCGCTGAAACAAGTCTGATGCTTTCAATTGCGCCTGGCCTTGTTGGATCTCAGAGACCAGTTGATGGCATTTGTTCGTCTGAAAATAAAATGAAGATTTGTCCGCCACCGCCAGGTTGGAGTCTTGAGGGACCTGCTCCATCAGCGTGGTTAACAAGGGAGCTTAGTGATTCTGGTGTCTTGGGTGATAGTCGCAAGGCAGGAACAGGATTAGGGGAGGAAATTAAGAAGGCTTTGGTTGAGCATTGGGTCAACCTTTTTACAAGTTTGATGTGTAGCGATTGGCCTCTGGTCAGATCCTGAAAAGTTGAACATCTGAAACTCTGCAACCAATTAACAACCTTTTTTGCACATACATGGTTACAGTCCCCCATATTGAGTGTCAAAAGAAATCCATGCAGACAATTGCATCTCCTTCCTCAGCTGTTATTGATGCCCCGAATGAAGAGTCTTCAGGGTTAATTCCTGACTTCACTTCAGATGCTTATAAGGATGCTTATAGCAGGATCAATGCGATCGTCATTGAAGGCGAGCAGGAGGCTCACGATAATTACATTTACCTTGGGGAGCTTTTAGCTGATCAGAAGGAAGATCTAACTAAGCTCGCAAGGATGGAATTGCGCCATATGAAGGGTTTCACAGCTTGTGGAAAGAATCTTGGAGTTGAAGCTGATATGACTTTCGCTAAAGAGTTTTTTAAGCCGTTACATGAAAACTTTCAAACTGCTTTTAAGGAAGGAAAGGTTGCGACTTGTCTTCTTATTCAGGCAATCCTTATTGAGGCCTTTGCTATCTCCGCATATCACATTTATATTCCCGTTTCTGATCCTTTCGCCAAAAAAATTACTCAAGGGGTAGTCCAGGACGAGTATTTACATCTGAATTATGGTCAAGAGTGGCTCAAAGCCCATTACGAGGAATCAAAGGAAGAGTTGATTCAGGCCAACAAGGTAAATCTTCCTATTGTTAAGGCCATGCTTGATGAGGTTGCTGAGGATGCTTCAGTACTCCACATGGATAAAGAAGATTTGATTGAAGATTTTCTTATTGCTTATCAGGAGGCTTTAACTCATATAGGCTTTAACACTCGTGAGATGGCTCGTATGGCAGCCGCAGCTTTGGTTTTTTGAGCCAGAGCATAATTTTCTTAGGTTGTTGAAAAATGATTTTCGGCAAATTTTCAACATATAATTTTCTTAGAAGGATCATCGTGACTTAATCTCCGTGTCTGGACAAATAAATCATTGGCTCCGATTTAGGAACCCTTTCTTTTATAAATGTTTGGTCTTATCGGACACTCAACTAGTTTTGAAGATGCGAGGCGTAAGGCTCATGACCTTGGCTATGACCATATAGCTAAGGGTGACTTGGATGTTTGGTGTAGTGCACCACCACAACTTGTAGAGCATGTTGAGGTTGAAAGTGCAGTTGGGAAGAAAATTACGGGAGCTTACATAGATTCTTGTTTTGTACCTGAAATGTTGAGCAGGTTTAAGACAGCACGTCGCAAAGTCTTAAACGCAATGGAATTAGCTCAAAAGAAAGGGATTGATATCTCAGCTTTAGGAGGATTTACTTCGATTATTTTTGAGAATTTTAATTTGCTTCAACATCAGCATGTTCGGAGCACAATGCTTGATTGGAAGAGATTTACAACTGGCAATACACATACCGCATGGGTGATATGTAGGCAGCTAGAAATCAATGGACCTCTTTTGGGTATTGATCTCGCTAATGCAAGAGTGGCTGTTGTTGGAGCTACAGGAGATATCGGAAGCGCAGTCTGCAGGTGGCTTGCTAATCGAACAGGAGTGAAAGAACTCTCCTTAGTCGCTAGGCAGAAGGAACCTTTGATGAAGTTACGATCTGAACTTCATGGTGGTGAAATTGAATCTTTAGAAGAGGCTTTACCAAAGGCTGATGCTGTTGTTTGGGTAGCAAGTTTGCCAAAAACTCTTGAAATTGATTCTAAGAGTCTCAAAAGTCCTTGCTTGATGATTGATGGAGGTTACCCAAAGAATTTGGGAGTCAAGTTTTCTGGTTCAGGGGTACATATTTTAAATGGGGGGATAGTGGAATTTTTTAAGGACATTGGGTGGAGCATGATGGAATTGGCCGAGATGGATAAACCTCAAAGGCAAATGTTTGCTTGTTTTGCAGAAGCAATGCTTTTGGAGTTTGAGGATTGCTACACAAACTTCAGTTGGGGCAGAAATAACATCACTTTGGAAAAAATGGATTTCATAGGGGAAGCTTCTGTTAAACATGGCTTCTCTACACTCAATTTGAAAGAGCATTACCAGGCAGCCATTGCCTGATAAAAACCTCCTTTATTTCTGTTATGGCTAGTCGACACCTTCTTGAATTCGAGAAACCTCTTGTAGAACTTGAGAAGCAGATTGAACAAATTAGACAGCTTGCACGTGATTCTGAGGTAGATGTCAGCCAACAACTTCTTCAGTTAGAGACTTTGGCTGCGCGAAGAAGAGAGGAGATTTTTCAGGCTTTAACTCCTGCTCAGAAGATTCAGGTGGCAAGACATCCACATCGGCCTAGCACATTGGATTTTATACAGATGTTTTGTGATGATTGGTTGGAGTTGCATGGAGATAGAAGAGGTAGTGATGACAAAGCTCTTGTCGGAGGGATAGGAAGGATTGGAGAAAGAGCTGTCTTATTGATTGGCCATCAAAAAGGTAGAGATACTAAGGAAAATGTTGCCAGGAATTTTGGAATGGCAACACCCGGTGGTTATCGAAAAGCTTTACGTTTGATGGAACATGCGGATAGATTTAATCTTCCAATCCTTAGCTTTATTGATACTCCAGGAGCCTATGCAGGGCTTTTAGCAGAGGAGCAGGGGCAAGGTGAAGCTATTGCAGTAAACCTCAGGGAGATGTTTAGACTTCGTGTCCCAATTATTGCAACTGTGATTGGCGAGGGGGGGTCTGGAGGTGCCTTAGGAATAGGGGTGGCAGATCGATTGATTATGTTCGATCACAGTGTTTACACAGTCGCAAGCCCTGAAGCATGTGCCTCTATTTTGTGGAGAGATGCAGCCAAGGCTTCTGAAGCAGCTTTAGCTCTAAAGATCACTGCTCAAGATTTAAGGAAGCTAGAGGTTGTTGATGAGGTTATTTCTGAGCCGGCAGGAGGTAATCATTGGGCGCCTCTTGAAGCTGGCGAGGCTCTAAGGACCTCCATAGAGAAGCATCTTGATGAATTATTGGCGATGTCGACTGAGAAGTTACGCCAGGCTAGATATAGAAAGTTTCGAGCAATGGGAAAGGTTCTTGAAGCTAGTGCTCCAGAAAGTGGGCTGATTCCCTAGAGTTTCAACTTTGCACCCTTAAAGTGCCCACTGCACTAATTACAGGAGCCTCAAGAGGCATTGGTAAAGAAGCTGCAAAACTGTTTTCAGCCTCTGGCTGGGATTTGTTATTAGTTTCTAGAGATGAACTTGCGTTAAGGGCCTTATCTGAAGAATTAACAAATTCTGGTAATAAGGTTTTCTATCAAGCAATTGATTTTTCTAAACCTGATGAAATTTATTCAGGTATGGATTTACTTCTTCAGCAAGGCCTTTGTCCTTCCGTTCTTATTAATAACGCGGGAGTTGCATGGACCGGAGATTTACTGAAAATGTCACTTGAAAGTTGGCAATGGCTTTTTCAGATGAATTTGACAAGTGTTTTCCAGGTATGTGCGGTAGTGATCCCTTACATGCGCGAGAGAGGCGGGTTAGTGATCAATGTAAGTAGTCATGCATCTCGCAATGCTTTCCCGCAATGGGGGGCCTACTGCACTAGCAAGGCTGCTCTTGATAGTTTTACTCGGTGTTTAGCGGTAGAGGAAAGTCAGAATTCAATTAGGGCTTGTACTCTCACCTTAGGCGCTGTAAATACAACCCTTTGGGATACAGACACTGTACAAAGTGACTTTGATAGGAATGCAATGCTTCCAGTTGAGAAGGCTGCAGAGGCTCTTTATTATTTAGCTCAGCAGCCTTCTTCCCAAATTGTAGAGGACATAACTTTGATGCCCTCTACAGGTGCTTTTTAAAATGTCAGATCTTTTTCCAGGCCCCGCACAGCTGCTAATAAATCTTTTACTTTTCCTAAATCTTTCTTACCTGTGGAGCTCTCCAGGCGGCTTGATGCATCTATTCCAGAAGGTCTGACTTCGGCAAGTAGTTCAGGGATGAACTCTGCAGATATCCCTCCAGCGAGCCACCATGGGAGCGGTATTTGATTTTGCTTTAGCCATTCAAGGGGTAGGCGCTTTCCTGTTCCTCCTAATTGGATAGGGTCCCAAGCATCGAGTAGAACTGCATCAACATTCTTGGAGTAGGTTTCGGCTAGAGCCAAGTCTTTTTGGGATTTGATCTTAAGAGCTTTCCACCACTCAACTTTAGGAAACTTTTCGCGAAGTCTCTTGCATTCTTTTGGGGTCTCGTCCCCATGAAGTTGAATAACTGAAGGAGTTCCTTCTCCTTGGAGACTTTTGCAAATGCTTGAGTCTTCTAAATTTGCTATAACCCATACTCTTTGGACTTGAGGATTGTTTTTTTTGACAGCAGAGAATATTTCTCTTCTTACTTTTTCAATTACAAATCTTTTCGAGCTTGAAACCCCAATTACACCAATGGCATTAACTCCTGTCTGTGCAATTTCAGTAGCCTGAATTGGGTTAGTGACGCCACAGACTTTTACTGCGATCGATGTAGGAGCTCCCATAATTTAAAGCGAGTAATTAGCAGATTTTCTAGGATCTGATAGTAAAGGGCTTTTTCAAAGGCCTGATGGAGGACTTGGTGAAAGAAGGTTGGGAGTTGATGCGGCTTAAGGGGATCCCACTGAGGGTCCACCCTAGTTGGTTTGTGATTTTGTTCCTTTTTACTTGGACTTCCCAAGGACAAGTGGTTCGAGTGTCTCAGACCCAGCTTGCCCCATGGACAAGCTGGGGATTAGGGCTGATTACTGCTTTATTGTTGTTCTTGTCAGTATTACTTCATGAGCTTGGGCATTCTTTTGTAGCGATAAATGAGGGGATAAAAGTTAAAAGCATTACTCTTTTTCTGTTGGGTGGTGTGGCTAGAGTTGAGAAAGAGTGTGCCACTCCCATGGCGGCTCTGAGAGTCGCCGCGGCAGGACCAATAGTAAGTTTTTTACTTGCCATTGCACTTTTGACTCCTGTTAGCTCAGTCTCTAATTGGAGCCCATTATTTGGAAACTTATTAGGTCAAATTGGTTCCCTGAATCTTGTTTTAGGTCTTTTTAATCTTCTTCCTGGTTTACCCTTGGATGGGGGGTTGATTCTTAAAGCTTTGGTATGGAAGTGGACTGGGAGTCAGCGTAAAGGAATTCAAGTGGCCACAAATACTGGGCGTTTTCTAGCAATATTTGCAATTGTTTTAGGACTCTGGGTTTCTTTACAAGGTCGTGGGATAGGAGGACTCTGGTTGATCATGTTGGGGTGGTTCGGTCTTTCAGCATCGCGATCACAGAGTCAAATGTTGGTTTTACAAGAGATTCTTTGTGAGTTAACAGTTAGTGATGCTCGTAGTAGACGTTTCAGGGTTCTAGAAGAAGATCAACCCCTTCGTCGGCTGAGTGAATTACGTTTATCCAAAAACTCAGAAGATTCCTCCCCGGAGTGGATTTTGCTTTGTAGATCTGGTAGATGGGTTGGTTATCTTACGGATAACGTTTTGAAGGATATCCCTGTTCAGAATTGGGATAAGTATACTCTTGGCGATCATCAAAGCCCTCTTACTGATCTCCCTTCAGTAGGTGAAAAAATACCTCTTTGGCAAGCTGTTAACTACTTAGAGAAGTCTGATGAAGGAAGGCTTCTGGTTTTTAGTTCTGCTGGACTCCCTTGTGGCACTTTAGATAGGGTTGATCTTGGACAAGCTGTATTAAAAAAGCTAGGTATTGATTTACCAGGGAAACTATTGAGTGCAGCAAGAGCTCATAATACATATCCTTTAGGTATGTCTTTAAATAAAATTGTGGAAGCAATGTTTTCTTCTGGGAGCATTGAAAAACCTGACTAGCTAATCTCAATTACATAATCATTTGATTTCTTCAAGGCTTCATTTCTTTCACTTTGAGAAATCATAATTTTCTCTGTTTTCACATTTGGCCAGCCTGATATCCAGACTTTTTCAAGAACTCCTCCTAAACCATTCCTTGGGATTGTTTTTGGGGCTTTTTCAGGGGGTGGCTCACCAAAAACATCCCACCAGAGTTGAGATGGAGGGTCAATAATTATTTCTCCATGCTGAAGAAGGTTCCCGAATTTCCATAGTTGTGCACTGCCAACGCGTTTATAACCTTTCTCATCAATCAAATCGGCTATGGTTGATCTTGAAAAGCAATTTGTGTTTTCTGGAACGGCAATTTCTTCACCGAGTTTTAGAGACATTCCAAGCTTGCTAAACCCTTCTATTAACCATTGGCATGCAATTTTGTATGCCAATTTACGTTTCTTTGGTGCTCCTGGCCATATCAAGGAATATGTCAAGCCTCCGGAATGCAACACTGCTCCCCCCCCACTTGGCCTCCTTACTATTTTGAGCTTGCCTTCACGTACAAGATTGGCCCAATTTCTTGGGAATTGCTTTTGGTTTCGTCCTATTGAGAGCCATGAATCGCTCCAGGAGTAGAAGCGTAACTTGGGAAAAGGCAACGTCTCTTTTAACGATTTTTCAAGAAAAAGGACATCCAGTGCCATTTGTTCTGGCCCAGGTAGGCAAATAGGCTTTATTAACCCACAAGTTTGAAAATCTTTAGTTGTGTAGCGATTGCTGAAAAGCATTGTTGAGACTGCTTAGTAGTTCATTTGGCTTGTATTTTTAAAAGATTTTAGGACCTTCAAAATGGTTCAATTTTTTTTGAATAGTTTTTGATTGGGGGGGGGATAGCTTTGTTTTTGTTGTGTTTTTTTGAAGAAGGTGTGACAGGCTTTTGCAGATAGTGGATTTTCTTGCCTGTTTAAGTGGAGAATAGGTGAAACGTAAATGCTTCCTTTACCAATGGACTCAAGTATTGACTTAGCTGGCCTTTGTCTTGTTGTTGTTGCTCATGCCGGCATTCTTGCCTTGCGTCTAGGAATAACACTGGCGCGTACCTGATAGAAGGGCCTAAGGGCCTAAGGGCCTTGGCAGATGAGTTGGTCTGCGATAAAAGCAGATTAATTGATTTATAACTTTGACTGCTTCCCTGGCTAGACCCAGGACTAGGCATCCAAGACGAACACCAGTTCAGACCAAGATGTCTAGCTCTTCAAACAGGCGTTTGAAGAGGGTTGATGCTGCAACTTTGGCCTCAAGGCTGCAGCTTAGGGAGCAGCGAAAAGAGTTGATTTATAGCTTTTTAGCTCTCTCAATGAAGGTTGGGCTACTTGCTCTGTTTTCTGTGAGTTTGGTAAAGCTATGTTTTGCTTACCATCAACGTCTTGACCGTCATGGTGAGATCTCAACGATTTTGAATGATGAATCACAAAGGCTAGAGACCTTTCAGATGCGCTTTGACCGTTTATTCACGATAGGGGGTACTCGTAGATTTATGGATGATCAAGATCAATGGATTGAGCAGGATCGTTTGAGGATTCTATGGAAATGAGACAACTTTTTAAATTCATAACGGTGAGCAAAATTTGTAGATCACTATCAGCCTTTTGTTTCTAGTGTTTTTAAATGGCTTCTTCTCAAGCGGCACCAGGCACTGTTCTTATCACCGGCACAACTTCTGGTGTTGGATTGTATGCGACTAAGGCACTGGTTGATCTTGGTTGGCGGGTAATTACGGCCAATAGGAATTCATTACGTGCCGAAGCGGCTGCGATCAAACTAGGACTTCCCTCCGGGCGTCCAAGTCAGCTTCAGCATTTGCAAATGGATTTAAGTGATCTCGATAGCGTTAGAGAAGGAACAAAGAAACTTTTAAATGCTCTTGAGAAGCCTTTGGATGCATTGGTTTGTAATGCTGCTGTTTATTTGCCAAGATTGAGAGCCCCTCGTCGATCGGCTCAGGGTTATGAGATTTCCATGGCGACAAATCATTTCGGACACTTTTTATTAATTCATCTTTTGCTTGATAATCTTAGGGATTCTGCAAGGCCTGTTTGGAAAGGCGCTTCTTGGGGAGAGGAGGGGGCAAGAGTCGTAATCCTAGGAACTGTTACAGCTAACTACAAAGAACTGGGAGGCAAGATCCCTATACCAGCCCCTGCTGATTTAGGAAGTCTTGATGGCTTTCAGCAGGGGTTTCGTTCACCAATCAGCATGGCAAGTGGTAAGCGCTTTAAGCCTGGAAAGGCTTATAAGGATAGTAAGCTTTGCAATATGATTACTACACAAGAGTTGCATCGACGGTATAAAGATTCTCCGATTTTATTCAGTTCTCTTTACCCAGGTTGTGTAGCTAATACAAAACTATTTAGAAATACTCCAAGAATTTTTCAGATTCTTTTTCCTTGGTTTCAGAAATTAATAACTGGGGGTTTTGTTAGTCAGTCTTTAGCAGGAAAGAGAGTTGCACAGGTGGTAGCTGATCCAGATTTTGCTCTTTCAGGGGTTCATTGGAGTTGGGGGAATCGTCAAAGAAAAAACGGAAGACAGTTCTCTCAGGAATTGTCTAATAGAGTTACTGATCCGCTTACAGCAAGCAAGGTATGGGACTTTTCAATGAAGTTGGTTGGATTAGCCTGACCTGTACTTAAATTTTTTAGTCAAATCCAAGTAAATCAAATATTTCTCTATCTTTTAAAGGCTCAGCATCTAGAGGTTCTACGCTCTCACTAAGTTTTTTGGCTAGAGATAGATATTCTTCCTGCACTTCTCGGACGCCTTCTTCGTTCGAGTCCATCTCGAAAATGGTGCACTTCTTAAGTCTCGAACGACGAATTGCATCTACATTACGAAAATGGGCCATGGTTTTTAGGCCTGTCTTTTCATTAAACTTTTCTATTTGATCTAATTCTGCAGAGCGGTTTGCAATTACTCCCCCAAGACGAACTTTGTAGTTTTTAGCCTTTGCATTGATTGCTGCAACTATTCGATTCATCGCAAAAATTGAGTCAAAGTCATTGGCGGTAACTATGAGGCAATAATTTGCATGTTGTAAGGGAGCAGCGAAGCCACCGCAAACGACATCACCTAGTACATCAAATATGACTACATCAGTATCTTCAAGCAAGTGATGTTCTTTTAGTAACTTGACGGTTTGTCCCGTAACGTAACCTCCGCAACCCGTCCCTGCAGGTGGACCACCACTTTCTACACACATCACCCCGTTGAACCCTTGGAACATGAAGTCTTCAGGGCGTAATTCCTCACTGTGGAAATCGACTTCCTCAAGGATGTCGATGACCGTAGGAACCATCTTGTGAGTAAGGGTGAATGTACTGTCGTGCTTAGGGTCACAACCAATTTGGAGAACCTTTTTCCCTAGCTTGGAAAAAGCAGCAGAAAGATTGGAGGATGTAGTTGACTTTCCTATCCCCCCCTTTCCATAAACAGCAATTACAAGAGCTCCTTCTTCTATATGAACTGAAGGGTCCTGGTGCACCTGAACGCTTCCTTGGCCATCAGAAGGACGATTAAGGGTTGTTGTCATTAACAGACCTTAGACATATCTACAGATACATACAAATTAAGAGCTTAAAAGTGTGGTTGGAGATTGTTACTGTTTTTCTAAATAATATTTTTCATTATGCGTTCCTTTGGACATAAACTTTTCGCAGTTTTTAAATAGATAGGTCTATTTACTCAGGACCGCTCTTTGTCTGGTGTATAAAATGGGATCCCTGTTTTTAGGCCTTGAAATGGGCTTTTGCGTCGAGGAGTGTTTCGCTATCAATCTTTCTGCACCCAGCTTGTCGAGCATATTTTTCTGTATTTTTTCTAACCTTTCCACGAACAAAGAAAGGAATTTTTGCTAGTTCTTCTTTTCCTTCAGGTGTCCAAACCGGAGAATTAACCTCTTCTGAGAGAGCAAAATCGACTTCAGCTTGAGGTCCTTTTGCAACTGAGATGTCCTCTATGGGTTTCGCCCCTCCTAGATGACCTAAATGACTTTGATGCCCATCAGTGAATTCGAAATCATGCTTAAACATCCCAATTAAATGTTCTTCAAGACCCATCATTAGGGGGTGAACCCAGTCGTCGAAAATGACATTGGCTCCTTCCCAGCCCATTTGGGGGCTATATCTTGCAGGAACATCCTGAACATGCATAGGAGTGCTTATTACTGCACATGGAATACCTAGTCGTTTAGCGCTATGTCTTTCCATTTGTGTCCCTAGAACCAGCTCTGGGGCAGCTTCGGCCATAGCGGCTTCAACTTCAAGATAGTCATTGCTAATAAGGGCTTTTAGTCCTAGTGCTTCGGCTGCCTTGCGAACTGGTCTTGCCATTTCTCGGCTATATGTTCCGAGGCCAACAACCTCAAAACCCAGCTCTTGCTTAGCAATTCTTGCGGCAGCTATAGCATGCGTTCCATCGCCGAAGATAAATACTCTTTTCCCAGTGAGATAGTTTGAGTCAACTGATTGTGAATACCAAGTCAGCCTTGATTCATTGTTATCTTCGTTAGTTGTATGAGGCATATCAAGCAAGGTCTGTATTTCTTTTAAAAAGTCTTTTGTAGCACCAACACCTATTGGAACTGTGCGACTAAAGGGCATCCCAAAGTTTCTTTCTAGCCAAACGCAGGTTGATTCAGCGATTTCTGGATATAGACATACGTTGATGTCTGATTTTGGAATTCTTAGAAGATCAGCAGTATTTGCTCCTAGTGGTGCAATTACATTCACATCTATGTCATGTTCGAGTAATAATTTTTTAATTTCAAGAATGTCATCCCTACATCGAAAGCCAAGCAAAGATGGGCCTAAAAGATTAACTTTTGGTTTCCTTGCTTCTCTTTTCCATTTTGTTGGGTCATGAGAGTTATTTTCTGGAGTGTGTTCTTTAAGAAGCCCTCTAATTAGCTGATAAAAGGTTTCAGCTGCACCCCAATTTTCTTTTTTGCTATAGGCCGGTAGTTCTAAATTGATAATTGGGAGTCCAAGCCCCATTCGACAAGCAAGTGAGCCAGGTTGATCCTGGATTAGTTCCGCAGTGCAGCTTTCTCCTACTAGAAGTGCTTCAGGTTTAAATCTTTCGACGGCTTCGCGAATGTGCCCTTTAACTAGCTCAGCTGTATCTCCACCGAGGTCTCTTGCTTGAAAGGTTGTATAGGTGACAGGTGGTCTTTTCCCTCGCCTTTCGATCATTGTGAACAATAAATCTGCATATGTATCTCCCTGAGGGGCATGCAATACATAGTGAACACCTTCCATTGAGGAGGCGATTCGCATGGCTCCTACATGCGGAGGTCCTTCGTATGTCCAGAGAGTTAGTTCCATGATTTCAGGCGTGAGCGAGGACTTTGTGGTCTAGTAGGTCTTGGCGGTAAAGAGGTCTTGCGAATAGTTCGGCCAAGTCGGCTGTTTGATCTATTCCATGGATGGGACTGAAAACGAGTTCAATTGACCATTTAGTAGCAACTCCTTGAGCTTCTAATGGATTAGCCAAACCCATTCCACAAACGACGAGGTCTGGATTGTCTTGCTTGACGCGATCAAGTTGCTTCTCTACATGTTGCCCTTCAACAAGGCGAGTATTTGGGGGCAGAAGATCTAATTCTGCTTGCATCATTTCTCTGTTTAGATATGGGGTCCCAACCTCGATTAATTCCATTCCGCATTCGCGGTGAAGAAAACGCGCTAAGGGAATTTCAAGTTGAGATTCAGGAAGTAGAAAAAGTCTTTTCCCTGCAAGCTTTTGTTTATAAGGCTCTAAGGCTTTGTGTGCTCTTGCAATTAGGGGTTCTAAGGTTGAATCCAATAATCCCGCAGGGATGTTGAAGGCTTTAGCTGCTGCTTGCATCCAAAGTTGGCTACCTTCTATGCCTAGAGGAAATGGTGCTTGGATTATTTCTGCGCCCCTATCTTGGAGGGCTTTTGCTGTACTGCTTAAATATGGTTGGGCTAAAAGTACCTTGCTCCCGGGTCCAATAGAAGGTAAATCAATTGATTTACGAGGAGGAAGGCTTGCAATGTTTGGAATGCCTATTCGCTTGAAAAGCGTTATTAACCGATCTTCAACCGCATTTGCCAGAGTTCCTACTATTAGTAGTTGATCATCTTTTGTTGTGCTTGTTGGCATTAATGGAACTAAAGCTTTTAGGGCTCCATCTTCCCCTTGTGTGAAGGTTGTTTCTATACCACTACCGGAGTAATTCAAGACACGAACTCGGCCTTCGTAAGCCTTGTTTAGTTGTTCAGCTACTCGTGATAGGTCTAGCTTTATCACCTCACTTGGGCATGAGCCAACTAGGAACAAAGTTTTAACTTCCGGGCGCCTTTGAAGAAGATCTTTTACAACGCGATTGAGCTCTTCGTGTGCGTCCGCTAGTCCAGCAAGGTCTTTTTCTTCAAGAATAGCGGTGCCAAAACGAGGTTCAGCAAAGATCATTACGCCTGCGGCGCTTTGGATTAGATGTGCGCAGGTTCGAGAACCTACGACCAAAAAGAATGCATCTGGCATGCGCCTATGCAGCCAAACAATTGATGTGAGACCACAGAAAACCTCTCGAGGTCCACTTTCTTTTAGCAGCGTTGTGCCGCTCATAATTATTCGTTGATCTTTTATTTAAATTGCATGGATAAATAGTAAATAAGCCTTAGCAACCAAAACTCTTTGGGATTGAGCCCTTATTTATTGCTAAATGTGGTAATTCACTGACAATTCAAGGCTGTTTAGTGGAGCAGTTAAATAAGAAATCGAATTATTAGAGATTCCTGGCAGCTCAAGTGGTGAGCTTGCCTAATGTATAAAAACAGTGTTTTCTCTGCTTAATTTGGTTTAAGTGGCTTTAGTAGGTCCTAACACTTCTTTTAGTTACGCCAATGGGAGCTATCTTGCTCTGAACGCAAAAGCTTCCAGACATTTCGACTGATTCTTTTTGCAATCAAGCCACCTCTTTGTGTTTTCGAGGAACCTGGTTTGGCTCCTAGAAGTTGTGAAACCTCTGCGGTGCTTAATGGGGCTCCTGTATCTATTGCTAATGCGGTGAGTTCTAGCCTTTGGCGTAATACAGATAAATCAGCTTTTCCTACCTCTTCAGCTTCTGACCAACTCCATTGATTCAGATCGTTTTTCGATATTTTTTGCATTAGTCCCAGTCCTATTAAACCAAGTGCTTGCTCGGCATTAAGTTCGCTGGAAAGGCTTGTTGAGCCTGAAGAATTACCCTTGGAATGAGCCATTGATTTTCCCCCCATTTCACTTGAAGTTATCGGCTCTTTAAAACGTTGCAAGCCCTATAGCAATTTCAATTTTTTTTGGAGATTGACAATCTGTCCAGTATTATCCGCGCCATGAACAGTTTCGCCAGCTTTGATATTCGTGAGCGGCGACCACAAGGTAGTCCGCTGATTACCGGAAGTGATGTTCAAGCTCACTCCTCTGGGGCTAGCTGTGTAATTACTACAGATTCAGAAACGTCTCGTGTCGCTAGACAGAACAGCAATGTTCAGCAAATTGAATTGCGTACGTATGTTTTTCTAGATTCTCTTCAACCTCAGCTTGCTGCCTATATGGGGACAGTGAGTCAAGGATTTCTCCCTATTCCTGGTGATGCATGCCTCTGGATGGAGGTGTCTCCAGGGATGGCAGTTCATAGGGTTACTGATATTGCGCTGAAGGCTAGCAACGTTCGTCTTGGACAAATGATTGTTGAGAGGGCTTTTGGGTCTTTAGCTCTCTATCATCGAGATCAGAGCACTGTTTTGCATTCTGGTGATGTCGTACTTGATGCGATAGGGAGTTCGATTGATCGACGTACTAAGCCTGAAGTCAGTTGGACTGAGGTGATTCGAGCAATTACACCTGATCATGCTGTGTTGATAAATCGTCAGAACCGGAGAGGCTCGATGATTCAGTCAGGCATGAGTATGTTCATCTTGGAGACAGAACCTGCCGGATATGTTCTTTATGCAGCTAATGAGGCTGAAAAAGCTTCGAATATCACTGTTGTGGACGTTAAGGGAGTTGGTGCTTTTGGACGACTAACTCTCGCAGGGAAAGAAGGAGATGTTGAGGAGGCGGCAGCAGCAGCGATGAGAGCCATTGACCAGATTGGATAGCTGTCCTGCTGGCTTATATGTGAAATTCATTTCGCAAAAAAGGAGCAATTACTCGGGCGGCCTTGCCTCTACTTCCTAGTCGGGTTAGTTGTTCATTACTTAACTCGCCATATGTGCATTGTGCTTCACGTACCCAAAAAATTGATTCGAATTCGCCACCCGGATATGCTGGCTCCCTAAGGATCTCTCCCCAGCAGATACCTTCAGAGTCCTTAATAGTATTACCTTTGGGATTGCAGAGAACCATCACGCTGTGAAATCGAGCACTTCTGTATGGGGTGTTGGATAGAGCATGGAGAATCTTCTTAATTTTCTCATCATTAGATTGTGCATATCTTGCTGAATAAATGCCTGGTTTTCCATCTAGTGCATCTACTTCAAGGCCAGAATCATCAGCGATTGTCCAGGTATTTGTAATGCTTGCTATTTCTTTAGCTTTTAAAAGGGCATTCTCTAAATAGCTTGAACCAGTTTCTTCGATCTCAATATTTCTGGGTTGTATTTGAACATCTATAGGCAATGGACCAAGCATTGCTTTTATTTCTGCAACCTTCTTGTCGTTGCCGCTAGCAATAGTGATCAGAGGCTTTGTCAAAACAAAATCATCATTTGCCGGAACATTCTTAATCTTTGAAGGTTATGGAGCTTGTTTTTGAATTTCTTGAGACAGGTTTGGTTGAACATTCCACCCCTTGGCAATGCCTTGGGCCTGTCTCGATTGAGAAAATAAGATGAAAATTGCTTAATGCAACGGAATATTTGGACTCCCTCACACAAAAACCAACAGCTCTTCGCATCAGTATTACCAAGGGTGATAAGACAGGCTTATCAGAAGCCTTAAATACGGTAATCGACTTATGTGCTCAAATCACTTGACGCATTGGTGTCATTCAGAGCATTGTTCATTGCGAACATTCCACCCCTTACTGAGTTAGGCAATGGCTAACGAAACAATGGGCATCGCTCTCGGCATGATCGAGACACGCGGCCTTGTACCAGCAATTGAAGCTGCTGACGCCATGACCAAGGCTGCCGAAGTGCGTCTTATTGGTCGTGAGTTTGTTGGTGGCGGTTACGTCACAGTATTAGTTCGCGGCGAGACTGGTGCTGTTAACGCAGCTGTACGTGCTGGTGCTGATGCATGTGAGCGCGTTGGCGACGGTTTAGTAGCTGCTCACATCATCGCGCGTCCTCATCGCGAAGTTGAGCCAGCTCTGGGTAATGGCAATTTCCTTGGTCAAAAGGCCTGAGACTTGATGCGGTTCCCTTAAAAGGAAGGGCCGCTCTATTTCAATCCTTACATCGATCTAAAGGAGTTATCTAATGAGCAAAAAGTATGATGCTGGCGTTAAGGAGTACAGAGACACCTACTGGACTCCCGATTATGCCCCCCTAGACACCGACCTTTTGGCCTGTTTTAAGGTCACTGGTCAAGAAGGTGTCCCAAGAGAAGAAGTAGCTGCTGCTGTAGCTGCCGAATCTTCAACAGGAACTTGGTCCACTGTTTGGTCTGAGCTCCTAACCGACCTTGAATTTTATAAGGGTCGTTGCTACAGAATCGAAGACGTACCTGGCGACAGTGAGTCTTTTTATGCATTTGTTGCATATCCACTAGACCTTTTTGAAGAAGGTTCAATTACAAACGTCCTGACTTCTTTAGTTGGCAACGTTTTTGGTTTTAAAGCTTTGCGTCATCTTCGTCTTGAGGATATTCGCTTCCCAATGGCCTTCATTAAGACCTGTGGAGGTCCTCCTAACGGCATAGTCGTTGAGCGAGATCGTTTAAACAAGTATGGGCGACCTTTGCTTGGTTGCACTATTAAGCCAAAGCTTGGGCTTTCAGGTAAAAACTATGGCCGAGTTGTTTATGAATGTCTCCGTGGTGGTCTTGACCTGACTAAGGATGATGAAAACATCAACTCACAGCCTTTCCAACGATGGAGGGAGCGTTTTGAATTTGTTGCTGAGGCTGTAAAGCTTGCTCAGCAGGAGACAGGTGAGGTTAAAGGTCATTACCTTAACTGCACAGCAACTACTCCTGAGGAGATGTATGAGCGCGCCGAGTTTGCCAAAGAGCTCGATATGCCAATCATCATGCATGATTACATCACTGGTGGCTTTACGGCTAATACAGGTTTAGCTAACTGGTGCCGCAAGAATGGCATGCTGCTCCACATACATAGGGCAATGCATGCGGTTATTGACCGCCATCCAAAGCATGGCATTCACTTCCGGGTACTTGCTAAATGTTTGCGTTTATCTGGTGGTGATCAGCTCCATACTGGAACAGTTGTCGGAAAACTAGAAGGTGATCGTCAGACCACCCTTGGATTCATAGACAACCTACGTGAATCTTTTGTTCCTGAAGACCGTACTCGCGGAAACTTCTTTGACCAGGATTGGGGTTCTATGCCTGGAGTATTCGCTGTTGCCTCTGGTGGTATTCATGTTTGGCACATGCCAGCATTGCTCGCAATCTTTGGCGACGACTCTTGCCTCCAGTTTGGTGGTGGTACCCATGGACACCCATGGGGATCTGCTGCTGGAGCCGCTGCTAATCGCGTAGCACTTGAAGCTTGCGTTAAGGCACGTAATGCAGGTCGTGAGATTGAAAAAGAAAGTCGCGACATCCTCATGGAAGCAGCCAAACATAGTCCTGAGTTGGCTATTGCTCTTGAGACTTGGAAGGAGATCAAGTTTGAGTTCGACACGGTCGACAAACTAGACGTTCAGTAGTAGTCGAGAAAAAGGAGGGGTCACAATGTCTCCTCCATTTTCTTTACTAAATCACAGCGCCGATTTGAAACATCGGTTTTATACACTCACAATCCCAGGTTCACCATGCCTTTCCAGAGCACAGTTGGTGACTACCAAACAGTCGCCACCCTGGAAACATTCGGCTTCTTACCGCCGATGTCCCAGGATGAAATTTACGATCAAATTGCTTACATCATTGCTCAGGGATGGAGCCCTGTCATTGAACACGTTCACCCAAGTGGTTCTATGCAGACCTACTGGTCTTATTGGAAGTTGCCCTTCTTTGGCGAGAAGGATCTGAATGTGGTTATTAGCGAGCTGGAAGCTTGCCATCGCGCATACCCTGATCACCATGTTCGTATGGTCGGTTACGACGCCTATACCCAAAGTCAGGGAACAGCGTTCGTTGTATTTGAAGGTCGTTAAGAGCCTTCCGTATTTAAGGAATAGCCTCGAAATTATGAGGCTATTCATTTTCCTTGGAGGGAGTTTCCTCCTTCTTTAATTAAGACGTTTCTTTTGGGCGGACATGGCAAAACAATCAAGTCGTGAATTGGCACTTGAGCGCCGCAAGGCTCTTAGTGAGACAGGGAAGAAATCCTCATCTACGAGTGGTTCTGGAGCCAATCGAATTCGAACATCTGCCGATGCACGTACTACAAGAACTAATACGTCCTTTGTCAAATCTTCGAATACGAAATCCGCCGATGAGGCTTACTCCATAACTTCATCCTCTTATCCGTCAAGGGCGGTTACTAGAAAGCCCAAGACTATAAGTCGCCCAAGTAGAGATTTAGTTTTAGCACGCCGTCAAGCACTCTCTCAAAGAGGAAAATCCGCAGATAAAAGTAAAGATCGTACACGTGTAGATGTTGAGAGGGCAATGTCTACTTCTCATAGTAAAACGACTGCTAGTAATGATTTAAAGAAAGATGCTTCTGACTTAACTGATAGAAAACCCTCAGGGTTTGCACCCTCTATGAGTGACTCTGCTAGAGCACCAAAGTTGAACAAAATAAGTGCTGAACGTAGGACTAGTCCAAAGCGTAGAGCAATTCAGAATACTAGTCGAGCACTTGTATTAGCACGTCGTGAAGCTCAGTCTAAGCACGGAAAAAAAGCAGGGAAACAGCCTACTTCTGCAGCGTCAGTTGCCCGTCAAGGTGATCCTGATCTTACTAGCCGTGAGCTTTCACAAAGAGTACGTGAATTACGTAGTAAGAGTGGTGCCACTGGTAAACAACGTTCTGGGGTTTGTCGTCCTTGTGGACCTAATAAGAATGGGTCAAAACAAGCTGCTTCTGCAGATGCTCATTGGAAAGTTGGGTTAAGTGAAACCACCTCCGGTCAATTGGTAACTGGCACTCAAGCCAACCGTTCTCCAAAAACTACTGGTAATGAGGCCAGTACTTGTAGATCAGTTACTGGTACTCAATACTTAGGGTCAGAAGTTTTCGATACGTTCTGTCAATCGGGTCCTTTTCCTAGTCAACCTTCAAAGGTTGGAGTTACTAATACTACTCATGGCAATAGGGTCACTGGAAATGAAGTAGGTCGTTCTGAAAAAGTTACTGGGGATGAACCTGGCACATGCAAGAGTCTTACGGGCACCGAATATATTTCAGCAAATCAATCGCAAAGATTTTGTGGAGGAGTACAGGCCTCCCCTCGAAAAGTAGGCCATAGCCTTACCCTTGATGGAAGGAAGGTGAGCGGAGTGATGGTTGGCCGCTCTGAAAAGGTTACAGGTGATGAGGCTGGGTCAAACAAGGGACTTACTGGTGACCAATATTTAGGAGCTGATCCACTGCCTGATGGTAGACCTGCTGAAAAAGTTGGTTCTTTCAACACACTTGGCGGTGCGGGAGTGACAGGGACTAATGTCGCAAGATCAGAATCTGTTACAGGGAATGAACCTGGTAGTTGTAAGCGAGTAACTGGAGATGAATACGTAGGATTGCAGCAGTACGAATCCTTCTGTGGAGGGAAACCTGACCGTGAGGCCGCGAAAGTTGGATTAAGCCTTACTAATAAGTCTCAGTTTGTTAGTGGTACTCTTACAGGCCGATCTGATCTTGTTACAGGTGATGAGCCTGGAACTTGTAAGGCTATTACAGGTACTCCTTACGCAGGGATAGAACAAGTTTCTCAAAGGTGTGATACTCACGCTGTTCAGGAAGTTCAACAGCGTACGCCTAAAAGATTGGGTACCCCTGGTGCTCGTATGACTGGTCAACAGCCTGGGGTTGGCGGTGTAATGACAGGAGCCCATAAAGGTGCTTGTGAATCTTTGACAGGCACACCTTATGTGGGAGTAGATCAGCTAATACAAGCTTGTGGTCAAAACTCTCCTTCTGGGACTGCAGAGCACCAGAGTATTTCAGAGGTGAGTGATTTTGGAACTAAATTCAGTGTGCAATCACCGGCTAAAGCTGCCCAGGTTCAGCGTGAGATGGTTTCTGGTGTTACAGGAACCAGCTATGAAAACAGCTCTACTATTACAGGTCCATTTGCGATGGCTCCTGAAAAAGTCACTGGTACTGAACAGTTCCGTTTTGACGGGACTAAACGCCAATTTAAATCTGTGCCTGTTGAAGGTGATTTAATTGAGAAAGATGGTGCTAGGCCAACCTCTAGGATTACAGGAGAAGGACAATCTGCTGGCTTAAATATCACCGGAGACGATTGGGCTCGTGGCGAAAGAGTTACAGGTACCGAAGGTGCCTCTGCTCGTCGTCGTAACCCAACAAGACCTGGAGCAACAAGTGCAATGCCTGCTGCTCAGATTAAGAGGAATGAAGAGATCTCTCAGCCAGATTTTTTGATCACTGGTTCTAGTGGAAACACACGCGATGGACAACTTGTTACTTTCTCTGGCGGAGCGAGAGGTTAATTAACTGATGGCCTACCGCCGCAACTTGGCCAACAGTGCTGAGGGTGTCAAAGGACCCACTGCTCCGAGGAAGAGGTATCTTTCTATTCAAGAGAGTGAGGTATCTTTCGATGGCTTTCTAAGGGATAATTCTAGTGGCCAGCACCCCTTAACTGATGAGAAAGCCAACAAACATCTTCAGGCATATGAATCTCAGGTAAAAGGGAGATTCGAAAGGATTGTCCCTTTGCTTATGAAGATATCTTCACTACAGCATGAGGAGGATTTTGTTTCTCGGGCCCAAAAATTAACTGCTTCTGAACTGGGCTTTGAATTGCCAACTCATGTCCTTGAAAAAGCTTGGGTTTCTCCTTTGAACATGAGAGCTCTTTTTGCTTGGTGCGTTTTTCAGACTCATCAAGAGACGAGCAATAGTTTTTTCAACTCAGACCCTTTGCATGGAGCAGAAAAAAGCAATGAGGCAAAGGCTTTTCAGTCTTTTTTGAATGACTGTGGCTTTCATCTTCTGGATATAACCCCTTGCTCTGATGGGCGTTTAGCCCATTCAGTGGCTTATGTTTTACGTATCCCATTTAGCGCGGTTCGCCGTCGGTCTCACGCTGGCGCGCTTTTTGATATAGAGCAAACTGTTAATAGGTGGGTAAAGACAGAACATCAACGCTACAGAGAAAATCTTCCTACCCCTGCTACGGCACCTACTAGGTATTTAAAGGTTGTTACCTATCATTTTAGTTCTCTAGATCCCCTCCATCAGGGTTGTGCAGCACACGGAAGTAATGATTCTGTGGCGGCAGCCGAAGGGCTTAATCGCTTATTGGGTTTTCGCAAGGCTATAGAGAATAGTTTTTGTTGCGGTGCTTCCGTAGATCTTCTTTTGATAGGACTTGATACTGATACCGATGCAATTCGGGTGCATGTACCGTCTTTTGACACGACTATCGATCTGGATAATTGGATTTGTACTTCCGAGATCTACAGAGAAACGCAATCCATGTCTGCGGACCTTGCCTTGGATGAAATTACAAGACGAGTACAGGAGAGTGCGAAGACTCGACCTGATGAAGGAATGGTTGCTTTTATTGCCCGGTTAATTGCAAATAATATTTCTCAGATTGACTATGTTCGTCAAAATCATGGTGGACATTATCCTGACGCGGGTCATGCAGAAAAGTTTATTGGAGTAGGGATTGGTTTTAAGGAGGTTCATCTTCGAAACCTTACTTACTTCTCCCACCTTGATACGGTTGAGGAAGGCTCTCCTGACCTAGATGTTGGCATTAAAATCTTCAAAGGTTTAAATGTCTCTCGCGATCTCCCAATCCCTGTAGTTATCCGATTTGATTATTCAGGAACAGTTCCAGGGGCTCGTGACCGTGCAATGGCAGATTGTCGTAGGGTAGATGAGGCGATCTCAGCTCGTTATCGAGACCTGGTAGACGAAGGATTACTTCACACTTTTCTTACTATTCGTGATCGAGATGAAAAGTCTCCTGCAGAACCTGTAGGGTCATCACTCGATCCTTCACTTAAGGAGGCTCATTGAAATGTTGATTTGTAAAGTTCTCAAGCCACTTGTCTCTACAAATAGGATTCCTGGTCTTGAGCATAAGCACCTTCAAGTAGTCCTTGATGGTAGTTCTCAAAAGGTTGCTGTTGACGCAGTAGGTTGTAAGCCCGATGACTGGGTTATTTGTGTTGGAAGTTCAGCTGCTCGAGAAGCTGCTGGAAGTAAGTCTTATCCAAGTGATCTAACAATCATTGGAATTATTGATTATTGGGACCCTGATTCACCCAATGCTACTTCCTCAAATGGTGGTGCTTAATCGATGGAAATAATGCAAGTTATCGGTCGGTTGGTATGTACACAACGTGTACCAGGAATTAATCATATGCATCTTAGGATAATTCGAAATAACAAGGGAAAGCTTTTAGTGGCAGTTGACCCTGTAGGTGCAAGAGAGGGTAATTGGGTTTTTACAGCTACTGGTACTGCCGCACGTTTTGCTTGTCCTGATTCCTCTACTCAAACGGATTTAACTATTGAGGGAATTATTGATCATTGGAGTCCGGATGGATAGATGTTGTTTTGCATTCCATACCCCTTGATTTTCATAGATCTCATTTCATGACTAATTCATCATCTTCCTCTTTTGAGAAGGCTTCAAGTCAAACGGTTGACGTATCTCCTGTGCCGTTAGCAAGCGGCTCTAGTGGTGAAACAACACAAGTAGCTAATAAAGAAAGCAAAACCAAAAGAACCTCTAAAAGAGGTTCTTCTGATTCACAAAAGCCTTTGAGTGGGGCTAGCAAAGGTGGAGATGCCTTACTTGGAGGAGGGGAAATGTCAACATCTTCTAATTCTTTTAATAGAGGTATTGCTCTTGGCATGATTGAAACCAGAGGAATGGTTCCTGCTATTGAAGCAGCTGATGCAATGACGAAAGCTGCAGAGGTTGTTCTTATTTCAAAAGAATTTGTTGGAGGAGGTTATGTTTCAGTGATGGTTCGTGGCGAAACGGGAGCAGTGAATGCATCGGTTCGAGCAGGTGCTGATGCTTGTGAACGTGTAGGAGACGGACTTGTGGCAGCGCATATTATTGCTCGCCCTGATGAGGAAGTAGAACCTGCATTAAAGGGATCAGGATCTGAACGTCGTCTTTGAAGGCTCTGATTTCTATATTTTTGGGCTTAGAATTTTGGTATCTTTTCTGAATTTGATTTAGGTTGGATTTTATTCCAGGATGTCTGTATGGATAATTGGCAGCACCGCAACCGACCAAATCGTCTTGAGAGGCGTTTTGATTTTGATAGCTATGGCTTGACGAGAGACTTTTTAGATCAATTAGGAGAGCTGAGTGAAGCTTCTGGCATCTTTCCTGATATTAGTTTTGGGAAAACATATGTAAACATCACTTTGCGTCCCGAGAGTGAAGAAGAAGGAGCTGATTTAACTAGCAAAGACTACAAATTCGCTTCAGATATTGATGGACTCTTCAATTGATCTTTCTGCATCTTTTGCGGATTCAGGCATTGAACATGCTCTTGCCAGTTTGGATGAAGATTTAGTTGGCTTAAGTCCAGTTAAAACCAAGATAAAAGAAATTGCTGCTTTGTTGTTGGTTGACCAAGCAAGAAAAAAATTAAGTCTTTCAAGTACAACTCCTGGCTTGCATATGTCTTTTACTGGTCATCCTGGTACAGGTAAGACAACTGTTGCTAGAAGGATTTCTCAGGTCCTACATCGATTGGGTTATTTGAGTAGGGGGCATATCGTTACCGCTACAAGGGATGATTTAGTGGGCCAATATGTTGGTCATACAGCCCCAAAGACAAGGGAAATGATCAAGAGAGCGAAGGGCGGTGTTTTATTTATTGATGAAGCTTATTATCTTTATAAGCCTGGTAATGAGAGGGATTTTGGAGCGGAATCTATTGAGATTCTGCTCCAAAGTATGGAACTTAAATCTATTGAGTTTGTAGTGATCTTTGCTGGTTACCGTGAACAAATGAATGATTTCTATAAATGCAACCCTGGTCTCTCGTCAAGGGTGTCTCATCATATTGATTTCCCTGATTATAGTAATGATGAGTTGATGAGAATTGCTCTTCTTCTTTTAGACCAGCAAAATTATTTCTTTAGTGATGAGGCACATTCTTCTTTTGAGGAATATATAGAAAGGCGCAGAGAACTACCCTTTTTTGCAAATGCCCGCTCAATTCGTAATGCGCTTGATCGAGCAAGGTTGAGACAGGCGAATCGACTTTTTTCTCGTATGGGGGAGCTTTTAACCAAAGAAGATTTGATGACTATTGAATCGGCTGACGTATTGGCCAGCAGGGTTTTTAAAGGAGAAATAGAACGTGATGTCCGCTTGCCTCAGCTTGAAGAGTCTTAATGGGTCAAAAAGATTCTTAGGTTTAATTGGTTTGATTTGCTTTTTTAGCCTCTTCTTCTTCTTCTAGATCTCTTTTTATAAGGACCATTAGGTATGAGGGTGCCTTATATCTGCCAGGAAGACATCTGTTGAGGGTTTCTAGATGGCCCCAACACACCGTACGTTGAATCTCTTTACTGCTCCTTCCTTCTTGAAGAAGTCTTCTCAGGGCCTTGCAGTAGAGGGGATAGCCAGCCTCAAGTTCTCCGATGGTTAGCTTGGCTACGCCCATGATCCGTCGCAGTTCAAGACTTAATTTAGACAATCATGGGGTCTTCTTGGAGAATTTGTTTTATTAAAAAGTTTCTTTTTTGTGATCAGGCAGTTATTTTTTTGAGGTTTCAAGGTGATTAATGGTCTTTTTTATTGTGATTTTGCTCCTAGAAACGCTATGCACTCAATTTCAACACGGGCATTTTTGGGCAAGGCTGAAACCTCTACGCATGCTCTTGCAGGGCTAATGCCCTCTCCAAACACCTCTCCATAAAGAGAATTGACCTGAGTAAAATCGCTTAGATCAGCTAGATAGATAGTTGCTTTTATAACTTGTGAAGTTTCAGCCCCTGCTTCTTTTAGTACAGCCAAAAGATTCTTTAGGACTTGGCGGGTTTCAGCTTCGATTTCTCCATTGCCTACCATCTCACCCGATATGGGGTTAAGGGCAATTTGTCCTGAACAAAAGAGCCAGTCTCCCGCTATAACAGCTTGGTTGTATGGTCCAACTGGCGGAGGAGCTGAATCAGTAGAGATAGCCTTGACAAGTTTATTTGACATAGGTTGATTTTTTATTAAAAGAGCATCATCGCTTGTAGATGCAATCTCCTCAAAATTAATTTGTTTTTAAAGTTATTATTGATTTATATCCCTAGTCCTTCCAAGTGTCCTTATGGAGCCTTAGTTGTGTAAATTCTTCAATATTTTGGGCACGCAAGAACAAGTTTGTTTCTTTTTCTAATGAGATCTTGCTGGGTAGGCTTAAATTTCCGTTCTTTCGAAGTTTTTTTACTAGCTCTAATCTTTTCTTTATGGGTTCGTCGTTGGGATATAGAGATGTAGCCCATCGAAGGTTCTCTTCTGTATATTCGTGCGCGCAATAGACCTCTGTTTCTTCAGGAAGAGACCCTAGACGCTTCAAAGCTAAAAACATTTCTTTAGCAGAACCTTCAAAGAGTCGACCACAACCTGCACCAAAGAGAGTGTCTCCGCAAAAGAGCACTGGAGGTAAGTTGGAAGAAGCTTTAGCGGGAAGAAAATATGCCAAATGAGCTCTAGTGTGGCCTGAAACTTCTATTACTTTTACATCGTTATTAAGAAGTGATATTTGATCTCCATCATTTACAGAAATCGTTTGGAAGGGGATTCGGCTAATATCTGCTGCTGAGGCTATTACTTCGGCTTCAGGCCATTGGTTCATCAAGTCCTTGGTTCCACCGATATGATCTGAGTGGTGATGGGTTTGCAAAATTGCTGTTAGTACATAGTTCCTTTGTTCCAGCCAGTCCTCTACGGGATTTGCTATTGCAGGGTCAATTACTACGGCTTTTTTACCTACTGTCCATACCCAAATGATGTTGTCATTTAGAACTGGAATGGGATTGACCGAAGAAGGGCCTTCTTCGGTAAGAATGTCCAAAGTTGGGTTTGACATTTTCAACTAAACGTCTTTCAAATTAGTACATGATCACAGTTGCACTTGCTAAGGGAGCTTTGTTGAAGGACTCGGTAGAGAGATTCTCCAAGGCTGGGCTTGATTTTTCTGATGTCCTTGAACCAGACAATCGTCAGCTGATGGTCCGCTCAAAGTGCGGGAAAGCGCGAGCTCTATTGGTTCGAAATGGTGATGTGCCAGTCTATGTCGCATATGGCCAAGCTCAGTTGGGTGTAGTGGGTTACGACGTGCTTAGGGAACATCAGATGCCTATTGCTCATTTAGTTGATCTTGGCTTTGGAGGGTGCAGAATGTCGGTGGCAGTAAAGGAAAATAGTGCTTATAAGCAAGCCGCTGATTTACCTCCCCATTGCAGGGTTGCAAGTAAATTCACAAATTGTGCAAGAGAATTCTTTGATTCACTTGATTTACCCGTTGAATTGGTCCACTTGACAGGGTCTGTGGAACTTGGCCCAATAACAGGGATTGCTGAGGCGATAGTTGATCTTGTCGCGACAGGGAGAACACTTCGTGATAATGGCTTAGTTTCAATTGAAGATCTGTTCCATTCCACAGCTCGCTTAGTGGGCCATCCTCTTTCCTTGCGTTTGGATAGAGGACCGCTTCAGGAAGTTGTGGATTTAATGCGAACTTAGCTCTCAAAGCACTGTCCCTAACCAGATGGTTTTTTCTGATATTCAGCGAATTAAACGCTTAGGAAGATATTTGCGAAAAGATCGCAAAAGAATTCTTATTATTTTGGTGGTTTTATTTCCGGTTGCGATAGCTGGTGCGATACAGCCTTTGCTAGTAGGCCAAGCTATTAGTACGCTTCGAGGAGAACAAACTGCACCATGGATTGAGGGCCTTGAGATGTCATCAGCTATAAGGCTTTTGATATTTTCTTTGTTTATTTCGGTTGTTCTGAGATTGCTCCTACAGGGTTATCAGACGTTTCATATTCAGTCGGTAGGCCAGAGACTTACGGCTCGAATTCGAGATGAATTATTCTCTCATTCCATGGCATTGTCTTTACGCTTTCATGAGCGAATGCCTGTGGGAAAGTTGCTTACAAGACTGACAAGTGATGTAGATGCGTTGGCAGAGGTCTTTGGCAGTGGAGCAGTAGGTGTTCTTGCTGATTTGGTCAGTCTGATTGTTATTGCAGTGACAATGATCTTAATTGATTGGAGACTTGGTTCTTTATTGTTATTTACGCAAGTTCCTGTTGTGTGGATGATTATTTGGCTTCAGAGGCGTTATAGAAAAGCTAATTATCGGGTTAGGGAAGAATTGTCTCAGTTAAATGCAAATTTTCAGGAGAATCTTCAGGGCTTAGAGGTTGTTCAAATGTTCCGAAGAGAAGTAGTAAATGGTAAGCAGTTTTTACATACAGGGAATGCTTATAGAAATGCAGTTAATGGAACTATTTTTTATGACAGTAGTATATCAGCCTTTATTGAATGGGTAGCTTTAGCTGCTGTAGCAATGGTTTTATATATTGGAGGCCTCTTGGCTTCTTCTGGGGCTATGGGGTTAGGTACTCTTGCTACTTTTATACTTTACGCACAACGACTTTTTGAACCATTGCGTCAATTGGCAGAACGCTTTACACAAATCCAAGGAGGGTTAACAGCAGTAGAGAGAATTGGAGAACTATTGGAAAAACCTCTTGAAATTGAAGATTGTAGTAGCCAGAATCTGGTAAATGAGAAGTATGAAGTCTCTAATAACTCTCGAAAACAGGGAGAGATTATTTTTGAAGATGTTAGCTTTTTCTATAGACCAGATGAGTTGATTATTAAAAACCTTAGTTTTCATATTTTACCTGGCCAGCATGTTGCCTTGGTTGGGCCAACGGGTTCTGGAAAGACAACAATAATCAGGTTGCTTTGTAGATTGTATGAACCTCAATCAGGACGAATATTTTTGGATGGTAAAGATATAAGGTCAATACCTTTAAAAGATTTACGGGCTAAGTTGGGTGTAGTTCTTCAGGATACCTTTTTATTTAGTGGGAATGTTGCAGATAATTTAAGGCTTGATTCAAATATAAATAATAAAGAATTAACTCGGATTTGTAATGAACTTGGGTTGGATTCCCTTTTAAAGAAGCTGCCAAAAGGATTGGATACTGAATTGAGAGAGCGAGGTGGAAATCTTTCTTCGGGTGAAAGACAATTGTTTTCTGTAGCAAGGGTTGCGATTCGGAATCCAAAGGTGTTGGTCATGGATGAAGCCACCGCATTTATGGATCCTTCTACCGAAGCTACTCTTCAACGTGATCTAGAGCGTCTTCTAGAACGAAGAACCGCACTTGTGATTGCTCATCGTTTGGCAACTGTTGAAGCGGCTGACAGGATTTTTGTTTTAAGCAGAGGCCAACTTGTTGAGGAGGGAAGTCATCAAGAGTTGTTGGAGCAAGGCGGGCTTTATGCTCAATTAGCGGAGCTTCAAGAGAAGGGACTTGCGAAACTTTGAGCCCTTAGAAATTTCTTGTTTTCTTTTGGTCAGTCATGTTCAAATCGCATCAAAACGGCTATGGGGATTAGTCCCTGGTTATTAAGTACTCCACTTATGGAGGAGCTTTATGGAAAGGATGCTCGACTTTGCCCTTCCTCGCATGGGGAAGCTACCTTTGTTTTCAGTCAATCACGACCGTTAGACTTGATTGAGCTTGAACAATTGCTTGCGTCTGTTGGTTGGAGTAGGCGCCCCCAGAGGCTTGTAAAAAGAGCTCTCGAGAATAGTCTTCTAACTATTGGTCTTTGGAGTCATGATCCAAGCATTCCTCGATTAGTAGGCTTTGCTCGTTGTACAGGCGATGGTGTTCTAGAAGCAACAGTTTGGGATGTAGTTGTCCATCCTGTTTGGCAAGGCTCCGGGCTTGGAAAAGAACTAATGAAATATGTGCTAGAGCTTTTACGTACAATGCGTGTTCAAAGGGTCACACTATTTGCAGACCCAGGTGTCGTAGATTTTTACTTGCGTCAGGGCTGGACTTTAGAGCCGAAAGGCAGAAGATGTGCGTTTTGGTATGCCAATTAATAATTTATGGTGAGATATTTGGTAGGTGAAAATTATATTTATATTTTTATCTTTTTTGATTATAGTATTCTCTGAAAATACTTGCTGAGGACTCACCTTTTCTCCATCTTTGTCGAAGTGAAAAGTTTTTTAGTGCCACCAAAATCGCATGATTTCTTTCCCAGCGTCGTCCGTTGGTATATAGCGGTAAATTTAGACTTTTGAGCTTTACCTTGCCTGCAAGGCGCTCAATAAATTCAAGATCCTCCATTAACTCCATTGGCTTGTAACCACCAGAAAAGTTATAAAGAGACTTGCTGATTAATAAACCTTGATCCCCGTATGGTTGCTTAAAAAGATTGCTTCGTATGGAAACCATAATTTCCATCAATCGCATATCAAGTCCATGTTTGTTAACTCGAAACTCGAAGAACCAAGCTTCGGGGTTTTTGTGTAAACCATTCATGGCATTTTTGACTACATCTGGCCATTTTGTTGAGAGCCTGCTATCAGCATGTAGAAAAAGAAGTGAATTTCCGGACGATACGCTAGCTCCGAGATTTAGTTGAAGTCCACGGCAAGGTCTATCTGTTTTCAGGACTTTTGCTCCTGAAAGTTTTGCAATTAGACAGGTTGAATCTGAGCTTCCACTATCTACTACAACTATTTCAATAGGAAGAGGCCATATTTTTAGATCTGCAAGAAGTAAGGGAAGTGTTTGGGCCTCATTCTTTGTGGGGATAATGATACTTAGCCCTTTGTATTTGTCTATCCTCTCCATGGAAGCAGGTCCTGAAAAGTGTCCAAATCATTCTTTGATCCAAGCAAAAAGGTTTGTTTGTTTGCTTTATGAGCTTTTGAAAGTGTTTGTTTTAGGACCGCATTCGTTCCCCAAGAAATTCCCGAGAAGGGCCACGTTGGTACAGGGTTAGATAATCCTTCTGAAAGACCTAATAGCCAGTATCCACCGTCTTTGGAAGGCCCAATTACGATGTCATTTTGGGTTAAATTTTCTAGAGCCTTTAATAAATCAAAATGGCAAAGATTTGGCAAGTCGGAACCAATAACAATTATTGGTCTACCTTTTGTGTTTGGGCCTAGATGTTTCTTTTGAGCATGGATTATTTGTTTCCTCATTCGGGTTCCTAGAGAGCCTTGCCCTTGAAGAGTGACTTTAGAGAGGCCTTTGTCGATTCCCCAACGCTTGGCAGCTTTTGGACCTAAGCCTGAGATCGATAGCTGAAGTTCAATCAAGCCTTTTGCAGCGAGGTGTTTGGTCACGACCAAAGTGTGATTAAGGAGTCTTTCCTGAATTTTGGCAGCACGTTTTTTGCCAACACTCTTTGAAAGACGGCTCTTGCACCTGCCGGCGGCAGGCCACTTTGCCATGACAATGAGCACCGGACCTTGTGTCATGGACTCCCCTTAAAAATGCTTTTAGGTAACTCTTCGTTGCAGCTCGGCAAGAAGGGTTTTGATTTCGCTGTATTCATCTTTTT